>JAKFUP010000032.1 GCA_021732625.1 Hyphomicrobiales bacterium | reverse complement strand
GAGGTGATCGAGGCGGCGTATTTGTTTGCGCTCAAGCCTGATGAGATCGATGTGCTGGTGCATCCGCAGTCGATCATTCACGGCATGGTGGAGTTTTCCGATTGTTCTGTAGTGGCGCAGTTAGGCGCGCCCGATATGCGGATTCCAATCGCGCATTGCCTTGGTTGGCCCGAACGGATTACCGGCCCGGCGCAAAAACTCGATCTTGCGAAGATTGGCTCGCTGACCTTCGAAACTCCGGATTTCAAGCGCTTTCCCGGACTTAAGCTCGCTTACGATGCTCTGCGCGCGGGCAAGGGTGCGACAACGGTTTACAACGCCGCCAATGAGGTCGCTGTCGCAGCCTTCATCGGCCAGAGGATTCGGTTTGGCGCGATTGCCCGCCTTGTCGAAAGCACGATGAACGAGATGGTTCGCGACGGCTCCATGAGCACACCTGCCACTGCCGATGATGCACTGGCTGTTGACCATAATGCGCGAAAAACTGCTCAGACCCTCTTGCCTCAAATTGCCTTAAAGGCATCCTAACCAGTTGGGGACGAGCTTACGGCTCGAGTGATAAAGGAACGGGATGTCCGATTTTTTCGTGAGTATTTTCAGCACTTTGACGGGGGGAGTGGTGGGTTACGTAATCCCCTTCCTGTTCGTGCTGACGGTCGTCGTTTTCTTTCACGAACTCGGCCATTTTCTTGTCGCTCGCTGGGCAGGCGTGAAGGTGCTGACCTTCTCCCTCGGTTTCGGTCCCGAGCTTGCCGGATTCAATGACCGGCACGGAACGCGGTGGAAACTCTCTGCCATTCCGCTCGGCGGATATGTGAAGTTCTTCGGCGACGAGAGCGAAGCATCGACGCCATCGGCCGACGCGCTGTCGCGCATGAATGCAGACGAACGCTCTTATAGTTTTCACCACAAGAAGGTTGCGCCGCGCGCTGCGATTGTAGCGGCCGGCCCGATCGCAAACTTTCTGCTGGCGATCGTGATCTTCAGCGTTATGTTCATGTTCCTCGGTAAGCCGAGTACGACAGCGCGCGTCGATAGCATTCAGGCAGGAAGTGCTGCTGCCGCAGCCGGATTCCAGCCCGGTGATATCATCGCTGCGATTGACGGTCAGAGTATCGACAGTTTCTCGGACATGCAGCGTGTTGTCAGTACCAAGGCGGGACAGAAGCTCACATTTGATGTGAAACGCGATTCCGCGACACTGAAAATAACCGCGACGCCCGAACTGCGCGAGATGAAGGACGCCTTCGGCAATGTGCATCGTCTCGGCGTGCTCGGCATCAGCCGTGCAAACACCGCGGGCGATGCCGTCACTCAGCCTGTCAGTCCGCCGACGGCGGTGTGGCTCGGAATCAAGGAAACCTGGTTCGTCATTGATCGCACGTTCTCCTACATCGGCGGCGTGTTCACCGGCCGGGAGGCTGCCGATCAGGTCGGCGGACCTATCCGGATCGCCCAGATTTCCGGTCAGGTAGCGACCATCGGTTTTGCCGCCTTGGTTCATCTTGCAGCGGTACTGTCGATTTCGATCGGTCTGCTTAACCTGTTTCCGGTACCGCTCCTCGACGGTGGTCACCTTTTGTTCTATGCGGTCGAGGCCATCCGAGGGAAGCCTTTGTCGGAACGAGCTCAGGAGGTGGGGTTCCGGATTGGGCTGGGACTGGTGCTGATGTTGATGGTTTTCGCTACTTACAACGACTTCAAGCATCTGGCGGCATCGTAGTGGGTTCTGAAGGGTATTTTCACGGCGTGGCCGATGGGCAACGTCTTGGAAAGAAAGTTGAATTGCGCGGTTAAAGCCGGTTTGCCCTCGTGGTGAAATTGGCTACAAGCAGTGCAACAAATGGGAATCTGCCGGGATCCGCGGGGGCGGGGTCACCTGCATTTGGAATGATAAGGGCGCATAGCGCATGATGTTGGGAATGCGAGTGCTGCGGGGTGGCGTTGCTGCTGCCCTTTTAGCAGCTGGTTTGTTTGTCGCGTCCGTGGCGACGGGTGTTGCTGTATCCGGCGTGGCGATGGCGCAGGGCGCGTCGTCAATTGTCGTTGAAGGTAATCGCCGGGTCGATTCCGATACGATTCGTACCTACTTCAAGCCGGGTCCAAGCGGGCGGCTGGATGGCGCCAGCATCGATGACGCCTTGAAGGCGCTTTATGCGACTGGCCTGTTCTCGGATGTCCGAATTACCCCAACCGGCAATCGGATTGTTGTGGTGGTGTCGGAAAACCAGGTGATCAATCGCATTGCCTTTGAAGGTAACAAGAAGATCAAAGACGATCAGCTTGGACTTGAAGTCCAGTCCAAGCCGCGCGGGACGTTTTCGCGCTCTACGGTTCAAGCTGATACCCTGCGAATCGCCGAAGTCTATCGCCGCTCGGGTCGATTCGACGTTCGTGTCGAACCGAAAATCATTGAGCAGCCGAACAATCGGGTCGATCTGATTTTCGAAGTCACCGAGGGTGCAAAGACCGGCGTCAAATCTGTCGACTTCATCGGAAACAAGGCGTTTTCGTCCTATCGCTTGAGGGACATCATCAAAACGCGCGAAAGCAATGTTCTGAGCTTCCTCGCGTCCGGCGATATCTACGATCCGGACCGGGTTGAGGCTGATCGTGACATTATTCGCAGGTACTATCTCAAGAACGGTTACGCGGACGTGCAAGTTGTCGCCGCGCTGACCGAATACGATCCCGAGCGTAAGGGCTTCCTTGTCACCTTCACGATTGAGGAAGGTGAGCAGTATCGCGTCGGGTCTGTCGACTTCCAGACCAATATCTCCGGTCTCGATGCCAACTATTTCCGTTCGTATTCCCGCGTCGGTGCTGGCTCGGTCTACAACGCCGAAGCAGTCGAGAAGTCCGTCGAGGAAATGACGATTGAGGCATCGCGCCGCGGATACGCATTCGCCCAGGTCCGTCCTCGCGGCGAACGCAATACGGCGGCTCGCACAGTATCGATCGTTTTCGTCGTTGAAGAGGGTTCGCGAACCTACATCGAGCGGATCAATGTTCGAGGTAACACCCGAACCCGTGATTACGTGATCCGGCGCGAGTTCGATGTTTCGGAAGGCGATGCGTACAATCGCGCGCTGGTCGATCGTGCCGAACGCCGGCTGAAAAATCTGGATTTCTTCAAGTCGGTTAAAATCGTGACCGAGCCCGGCTCGTCGTCGGATCGCGTGGTTCTCAACGTCGATCTTGAAGAGAAATCGACCGGCGATTTCTCGGTGTCGGGCGGCTATTCGAGCGCCGACGGTCTGCTTGGCGAAGTCAGCATTTCCGAGAAGAACTTGCTCGGCCGGGGCTTGTTTGCGAGAGCCGCGCTGCAGTACGGTCAGCGCGCGCGGGGTTATACCTTGTCGATCGTCGAACCCTATTTGTTCGACTATCGCGTGGCGCTGGGCCTTGACTTCTTCCAGCGCGAACAGCTGGCATCGAGTTTCCAGTCGTACAACACCAAGACTGTTGGTTTCAGCCCGCGCCTTGGCTTCACGCTGCGCGAGGATCTGGCGCTACAGTTGCGATACTCGTTCTATCGTCAGGAAGTCACTCTGCCCTCGCAGCTTGCAAACTGTAACAATATCTCGCCAAACAACGGGAGACTGCCGTTCTTCCCGACTCCCACGTATATCAATAACAGTGGAGATCCGGCAGCAGCGCCATTCGCGGGAACTTTCGGTTGCTATGGCGATAGCGAGGCTTCGTTGCCGGTTCGTCAGGAACTCGCTCGAGGCTCCACAAATACGTCGCTGGCTGGTTACACGCTAATCTACAATACACTCGACAATAACAAGGATGCAGCGTCCGGCCTCCTGCTCGATTTCAAACAAGACTTCGCAGGTCTCGGTGGCGATGTGCGTTTCATCCGCACCACGTTCGACGGCCGATATTATGCTCCGCTGCTTTACGATGTCGTAGGTGTGCTGCGCCTTCAGGCCGGGCATATCACCAAGGTTGGCAACGTGCCGCTGCGCATGCTGGATCACTTCCAGCAAGGCCCGAATCTTGTCCGCGGCTTTGCTCCCGCCGGTTTCGGTCCGCGCGACATTACGTTCGGTTCGACCAACGACGCGTTGGGCGGTACGACTTATTGGGGCGCGTCGGCAGAAGCGCAGGTACCTTTCTTCTTCCTTCCGAAGGAAGTGGGTCTTAAAGGCGCGATATACGCCGACGCCGGTTCGGTATTCAATTACAGAGGACCAACGTCGAACATCGCAACCGGCGAAGTCGGACAGTTCGGTCTTATTAGGTCATCGGACGCCGAGGATCAGAAGATCCGTAGTTCGGTCGGTGCTGGTTTGATCTGGGCCTCGCCCTTCGGACCGCTGCGTTTCGACTATTCGATCCCTCTCACCAAGGGCAGATACGACCGGTTGCAGCAGTTCCGTTTCGGCGGCGGTACTTCGTTCTGATACCGGCCACGAACCTGACGGCGGTGGGTTAAATGGGACAGCCCACGTTTTTGATACAACCGTCGTGGTCGACGCTTGCGGACATTGCGGCATTCGCCAAGGCTGAGCTTGGCGATGCCAGCCGGGCGGGGCAGAAAGTGCGCGATGTTGCCGCTGTGGATCTCGCCGGCCCGATGCACGTCACATTCTTTGACGATCGCAAGTACGAAGCCCGCCTCGCCAGAACCCATGCTGGTGCGTGTCTTGTTTCGCCAGAACTCGAAGACAAAGTGCCCCCGCATGTTGCGGTGTTACGCGTAAGCGATCCGTACAGGGCATTTGTCGATGTTGCGCGCGAACTGCACAGCGATAGTCTGCGGCCTGGCTCAGCGTTCGACCAGGCCGGCATCGCCCCGTCAGCGGTCATTCATCCATCGGCTTGGCTGGAAGATGGCGTCACGGTCGATCCGCTTGCCGTGATCGGTCCTAACGCCGAGATCGGTGCCGGGACGGTTATTGGTCCAGGTGTTGTGATCGGGCCGTCGGTGACGATCGGGCGTGATTGTAGCATCGGTGCCGGTGCGTCGGTTTTTTTTGCCATGATCGGAAACGGCGTCATCCTCCATCCGGGGTGCCGGATCGGCCAGGACGGTTTTGGCTTTGTCTTGGGTTCTAAGGGGCATGACAAGGTACCCCAGATCGGGCGTGTCATTGTCCAAAACGATGTCGAGATTGGTGCGGGGACGGCGATCGACCGCGGCGCCCTGCGAGACACCGTTATCGGAGAGGGTACAAAAATCGACAATCTCGTCCAGATCGGCCACAATGTGATGACAGGTCGCCATTGCATCATCGTCGGTCAATCCGGCATCGCCGGCAGCTCGACGCTTGGAGACGGAGTTGTGCTTGGAGCTCGCGTTGCCGTCAGCGATCACGGAAACATCGGGGACGATGCTCAGCTGGCTGCGCGCAGCAGCATCATTGGAGATATACCTCCAGGTGCGCGCTGGGGCGGGACGCCTGCAAAGCCGATCAGGCAGTGGATACGAGAACTAATGGCGGTCGAGCGACTGGGCCGGGATAGTCGCGGCGGTTCGAAAACGCGGCCAGGCAAGTCGGAGACCGAGGGGCGGAAGTAAATGGAGCCTTCAAAGACCGTCGAATCCGCGGATATCGCCCTCATCCTGAAGACGTTGCCGCACCGCTATCCGTTCCTTCTGGTTGATCGTGTCATCAACATCGGCGCTGATTTCAGTGGCGTCGGGATCAAAAATGTCACCGCGAATGAGCCGCAGTTCGCGGGCCACTTTCCCGAGCGTCCGGTCTATCCCGGCGTGATGATGATCGAGGGCATGGCTCAGACCGCGGGTGTGATCGGCATACTAGCGATGAAGGAAGCGCGGCCGCGCGCGGTTTATTTCCTCACCATCGACAAGTGCAAGTTCCGCAAGCCGGTGATTCCTGGCGATACGATTGAATATCATATGAAATTCGTCAATCGCAAAAGGGCGATGTGGTGGTACTACGGCGAGGCACGCGTGAATGGTGCTGTTGCGGCACAGGCCGAAGTCGGCGCGATGCTGGCAGACTGACCGGGCGCGCATGAGCAACATTGATCCTACCGCGCGCATCGAGAGCGGCGCCACGATTGCAGATGGCGTAAAGATTGGTCCTTATTGCATTGTCGGATCTGACGTCAGTATAGCTGCGGGAACGCACCTGGTGGCGCATGTGATCGTCACCGGCCATACCTCGATCGGATCGAACTGCGTGATTCATCCTTTCGCATCGCTCGGATCGCCTCCACAGGACCTTGGGTATCGCGGCGAGCCGACGCAGCTTGAGATTGGAAACGACTGCATCATCCGGGAATCCGTCACCATGAATGTCGGCAGCCTTAAGGGCGGGGGGCTGACCAAAGTCGGAGACCGCGGGATCTTTATGGCTTACAGCCACGTGGGTCATGACTGCCAGGTGGGAGATGACGCGATCTTCGCCAATTCCGCTACGCTCGGCGGTCACTGCTTGATCGGAAACTCTGTCTATATTGGCGGGCTGACGGCCGTGCACCAGTTCGTGCGCATCGGCACGCAAGCAATGGTGGCTGGAATGACCGGTGTGCGTGGCGACGTGATCCCGTTTGGGTTTGCCACGGGTCAGCACGCCCACCTCGAAGGCCTCAACGTGATCGGTATGAAACGGCGGAAATTCAGCCGCGAAAGGCTGCATAAGATGCGGGCCTTCTATAACGATTTGTTTCACGGGGCCGGTCTGTTCGATCAGCGTCTGGCCGCGCTTCAGGGCCGGGCGGGTGACGATTCGGCGATCGCTGACATCCTCGCCTTTATCGAAGATGGCAAGAAGCGTCCGCTGTGCAAGGCCGTCCGCGGCGCAGACGAAGACTGATTGACGGTTGAGACGCGGATCATGGACAAAGTCGTTCCGCCAATTTCCTCTCCAGTCGGGCTGATCGCCGGCAGCGGTACTTTGCCGTTCGCCATCGCGGACTCGTTGAGTGCGCGCGGCATTGTTCCGGTGATTTTTGCGATCAAAGGATTTTGCGATCCGGAGCGGGTCAGGACCCACAGGCATCACTGGATTGCTGTCGGGCAAATCGGCAAGACCACACGATTGTTTGCGAGCGAGAATTGCCGCGACCTCGTCTTTATCGGTGGGCTTGTGCGGCCTGCCTTCTCTGAAATCCGGCTCGACTGGATGACAATTCGAGTCATCCCCGAACTTATGATCGCGTTCCGTGGCGGCGACAATCATCTGCTCTCCGGCTTCGCGCAAATCGTAGAGCGGCAGGGTTTTCGCATACGTGGTGTCGCCGAGGTTGCGCCTGAATTATTGATGCCTGAGGGAAATGCCACGCGCGCAACTCCTGAAGAGCAGGCTCGAACTGATATTGCGATGGGCCAGGAGCTGTTGCGTGCTCTCAGTCCTTTCGACACCGGGCAGGCCGTCGTTGTGATCGATGGTCACGTCGTGGCAGTCGAGGATATCGAGGGTACCGACGCGCTGCTGCTGCGGGTGGCGCGGCTGCGCCAGGAAGGCCGTATCCGGGCCAGGCCGGGGCGCGGCGTGTTGGTGAAAGCACCGAAAACCATACAGGATTTGCGTTTCGACCTTCCTGCGCTTGGCGTCAGGACCGTCGAGGGCGTCGCCGCCGCGCAGCTTGCCGGGATTGCGATTGTCGCCGGCCAGACTATTCTGGCCGAGCCTCAGGCGCTGGTGGAGGCCGCTGACAAGGCCGGTACATTTGTCGTCGGGATGCCAGCGTGACCGCCGGGACTTCACCGTCACGTCCTGTCCGGACGGTCTTTCTCGTCGCCACTGAGGAATCCGGTGATCGGCTCGGCGCGAGTTTGATGAAGACGCTGCGTCAGCGCCTCGGTGCGGACGTCCGTTTTCAAGGCGTCGGCGGCGGCGGTATGGAGCGGGAAGGGCTGGTTTCGCTTTTTCCGATTACCGACCTTTCGATCATGGGTGTCGCTGCGGTCGCACGGCAATTGCCGATGATCTTGCGGCGCATCCGCGAAACGACTGCGGCCGTGATCGCGGCGTCTCCCGACACGCTGGTGATCATTGACAGTCCCGATTTTACCCATCGCGTTGCACGGCGCGTCCGCAAACGCGCCCCTTCGATTCCGATTATCGATTATGTCTCGCCAACCGTATGGGCATGGCGACCGGGCCGCGCGCGGGCCATGCGCGGCTATGTCGATCATGTGCTGGCGTTGTTGCCGTTCGAGCCGGACGCGCATCGACGGCTTGGTGGGCCGCCTTGCACGTATGTCGGGCATCCATTGTTTCAGGAGCGCGCGGTGCTGCGGCCATCGGCGGCGGAAGCGGCCCGGCGCGCCGCACATCCACCCGTAATCGTTGTCCTGCCGGGCAGCCGCCGCAGTGAAGTACGACACATGATCGGCGCCATAGGTAAGACGCTCGACCGACTTCACACGATGGGTATCGAATTCGAGCCTGTCCTGCCGACCCTTCCGCATGTGCACGGTCTCGTCCTCGAAGCGGTCAGGGGTTGGACGGTGAAGCCGCGGATTGTGGTCGGTGAAGATGACAGACGCGCGGCATTCCGGATGGCGCGTGCGGCGCTTGCGAAGTCAGGTACGGTAACGCTGGAACTCGCGATTGCAGGTGTTCCCATGGTCACCGGTTATGCAGCGACGGCTATCGAGGCGTTCGTCGCCCGGCAGCTGGTGAAAGCCTTTTCAGCGATTCTGCCTAACCTGATTGTCGGCGAAGCTGTCATTCCCGAGTACATGCAGAGTCTGTGGGCTCCAGAGCATCTCGCTCCTGCCTTGCGCGATATTTTAGGCGATACGCCGCTCCGGCAACGCCAGATCGAAGCCTTTGCGCGGCTCGACGAGATCATGTCCACGGGCGTCCAGAGCCCAAGCGAGCGTGCTGCGGACATCGTCATCGCGCATCTGCGCACAAAAACACCCTGAATCGAAACGGTCAGCGCGGGTGCCGCGCTGACCGTCGATGTCTGAAACGCGATAATTCGCGGAATTACTTGCGCTTGTCCACTGCGACGTAATCGCGCTGAGTTTTGCCGGTATAAAGCTGGCGCGGACGGCCGATCTTCTGGTTCGGATCCTCGATCATTTCGCTCCACTGGCTGATCCAGCCGACGGTGCGGGCGACCGCGAACAGCACGGTGAACATCGAGGTCGGGAAGCCCATCGCCTTCAGCGTGATGCCAGAATAGAAATCGACGTTCGGATAGAGCTTGCGCTGGACGAAGTATTCGTCGTGCAACGCAATCTTTTCCAGCTCGAGCGCAACCTTCAGCATTGGATCGTTGCCGTGACCGGTCTCCGCGAGCACCTTGTGGCACATCTGCTGCATGATCTTGGCGCGCGGATCGTAGTTCTTATAGACGCGATGGCCGAAGCCCATCAGCCGCACCGTGCTGTTCTTGTCTTTCACCTTGGCGATGAATTCCGGAATCTTGTCGACCGTTCCGATCTCGGCAAGCATCGCGAGCGCTGCTTCATTGGCGCCGCCATGGGCTGGTCCCCACAGGCAGGCGATGCCCGCGGCGATGCAAGCAAACGGATTTGCGCCAGAAGAACCGGCAATACGCACCGTCGAGGTCGACGCGTTTTGTTCGTGATCGGCGTGCAATGTGAAGATCTTGTCCAGCGCTTCCGCCATCACCGGGTTGATCTTGTAGTCCTCGCACGGCACCGCAAAACACATGTTGAGGAAGTTCGAGGCGAAATCGAGCGAGTTCTTCGGATAGATGAAGGGCTGGCCGACCGTGTACTTGTAGGCCATCGCCGCCAGCGTCGGCACCTTCGCGATCATGCGCATCGAGGCGACCATGCGCTGATGCGGATCGTTGATGTCGGTGGAGTCGTGATAGAAAGCGGCCAATGCGCCGACCGACGCGACCATAACCGCCATTGGATGCGCGTCGCGCCGGAAGCCCTGGAAAAACCGGGCCATCTGCTCGTGAACCATGGTGTGGTGAGTCACCCGGCTGTCGAAGTCCGCTTTCTGTGCTGCGGTTGGCAACTCCCCGTAGAGCAGCAGGTAGCAGGTCTCAAGGAAGTCGCCGTTTTCAGCGAGTTGCTCGATCGGATAGCCGCGATACAGCAGAATGCCGGCGTCGCCATCGATGTAAGTGATCTTGGACTCGCAACTGCCGGTGGACGTAAACCCAGGGTCGTAGGTGAACATGCCGCTCTGCGCGTAGAGTTTGCTGATGTCCACCACATCGGGACCGACCGTCCCGCTCAGGACCGGAAAATTGAGGCTTTTGTCGCCGACGTTGAGGGCAACAGTTTTCGGGCTTTTTGCATCCATCGTCATGTCCCCGATGAGATCGTTATTGAAGGCGGTGGGTCTGACGGCCAACAGGCGTGGCGAGGGAGGCCCAGCGAGCGGTAGAAGCGTTCCGGCAAATGCGTACCGCATTGCCGTTTGCGCTGCAAGACAACCTAAGTTCCACCCGTCGTCACGTCACAGAGAGGCTTGGTCCTGCAAACGAAGCAGGCATTCTTCACGCCCCAACACGTCGATAACCTCGAAAATACCGGGAGAGGTGGTCCGTCCGGTCAGCGCCACCCGGAGCGGCTGCGCGACCGCACCGAGCTTGAGGCCGTTCTGCTCGGCAAAGTTTCTGACTGCTGCTTCGGCGGATTCTGCGGACCAAGGCGAGACCGCGCCCAGAAAATCCGCCAACTGTCCGATCAACTGGCGCGTCTCCGGCGTAAGCAGCGCCTCGGCCTTGGCTTCGAGCGGCAGCGGTCGATCGGCAAAAATGAAGGCCGCACCGTCGATCAATTCCAGCAGCGTCTTGGCGCGCTCCTTGATGCCTGGCATGGCTCTCAGAAGCTGCATCCGCGTTTCAGGATTGATCTTGCCTTTGAGCTCGGCGCCGTTGGGAATGTAGTCCAGCACATTCTCGAATGCATCGACCAGCGCCGCATCGTCGGCGCCGCGAATATAGATGCCGTTGAGGTTTTCCAGCTTGGCGAAATCGAATCGCGCCGCCGAGCGGCCTATCGCCGGCAGGTCAAACAGATCGATCATCTCTTGCTCGCTGAAAACTTCCTGGTCGCCGTGGCTCCAACCGAGGCGTACCAGATAATTCCGCAGCGCCGCCGGAAGGTATCCCATGGCACGGTAAGCATCGACGCCAAGCGCGCCATGACGTTTCGAGAGCTTCGATCCGTCTGGCCCGTGGATCAGTGGGATATGCGCCATGATTGGCACATCCCAGCCGAGCGCTTCATAGATTTGCTTCTGACGCGCGGCGTTGGTCAGATGGTCGTCACCACGGATGACATGAGTGACGCTCATGTCATGGTCGTCGACCACGACCGCGAGCATGTAAGTCGGGTTACCATCCGAGCGCAGCAGCACGAGATCGTCGAGGTTCTCGTTTTGCCAGACGACGCGGCCCTGAACCTGATCCTCGATCACGGTTTCGCCAGTTAACGGCGACTTGAGGCGAATGGCAGGTTTGACGCCCGGCGGTGCTTCGGAGGGATCGCGGTCGCGCCACAGGCCGTTGTAGAGCCGCGTCTTGCCCTCGGCGCGGGCCTTCTCCCGCATGGCCGCGAGTTCATCGGCGCTGGCATAACAGCGATAGGCCTTGCCGGCCGCGAGCATCTGCTCGGCGACCTCGCGATGGCGCGCAGCGCGGCTGAATTGATAGACGACATCGCCATCCCAATCGAGGCCAAGCCATTTCAAGCCGTCGAGGATTGCTGTGATCGCAGGCTCGGTGGAGCGCTCGCGGTCGGTATCCTCGATCCGCAGCAGCATCTTGCCGCCGCAGCGGCGCGCATAAAGCCAGTTGAACAGCGCCGTGCGACCGCCTCCGATGTGGAGAAAGCCGGTCGGCGAGGGAGCAAATCGGGTGACGACGGGAGCGGTCATGAAATCGGTCGCAAAGAGGGTGAGACGGCTGATCTGCGTGCGCCGGGCAGCGCCGGGGGTGTATAGCAGGAACAACGCATAACTAAAGGATTCGTTGAGCTAAACGCTCTTGGCGGGGCGTTGCGGATTTGGCAGACAGGATGCTGATTCAAGTCAGATTGGACATCACAGAATGACGACGGCGGAAGCAACTGGGATAGAGGCGGGGCGCGATTTCATTCGCGATATCGTTCAGGCCGATCTCGACTCGAAGAAGCACGCCCAGATCGTCACCCGGTTCCCGCCGGAGCCGAACGGATATCTGCACATTGGGCATGCGAAGTCGATCGCGCTGAATTTTGGCATCGCGCAGGAATTCGCAGGCAAATGTCATCTGCGTTTTGACGATACCAATCCGACCAAGGAAGAGCAGGAGTACATCGATTCGATTCAGAACGATGTGAAATGGCTCGGCTTCGACTGGGGTCAGAACCTGTTCTATGCGTCAGACTATTTCGACAAGCTCTACGGATGGGCTGAAATGCTCGTCAAATCGGGCGACGCCTATGTCGATGACCAGACACAGGATGAAATCCGGCTGACACGTGGCACATTGACGGAGCCGGGGCGCAACAGTCCGTTTCGCGATCGTTCGGTGGACGAAAATCTTGATCTGTTTCGCCGCATGAAGGCTGGCGAATTCGCGAACGGCGCGCGCGTGCTCCGCGCCAAGATCGACATGACCTCGGGCAACATCAACCTTCGCGATCCGGTGCTGTATCGCATCCTGCACGCGCATCATCCACGCACGGGCGCCGCGTGGTCGATCTATCCGAGCTACGATTATGCGCACGGTCAGTCGGATGCTATTGAAGGCATCACCCATTCGATCTGTACGCTGGAGTTCGAGGATCATCGTCCGCTATACGAGTGGCTGCTGTTGAAGTTGCCGGTGCCGTCGAAGCCGCGCCAGTATGAGTTTGCACGCCTCAATCTGACTTACACGCTGCTGTCAAAGCGTGTGCTCACCGAACTCGTGCGCGGCGGGCATGTGTCGAGCTGGGACGACCCGCGGATGCCGACCATTGCAGGCTTCCGTCGCCGTGGCGTGCCGCCGGCCGCGATCCGCGATTTCGTCAAGCGCATCGGTGTCGCGAAAGCCAACAGCGTGGTTGACGTCAACATGCTGGAGTTCTCGATCCGGGAGGTGCTGAACAAGACCGCGCAGCGCCGTCTCGCCGTGTTGCGGCCGCTGAAGGTCGTGATCGAGAATTATCCGGAAGGGCAGAGCGAAGAGCTGGATGCGATCAACCATCCGGACGATCCGTCGGCCGGCACGCGTAAGATCGTGTTCAGCCGCGAGCTCTATATCGAGCAGGATGACTTCATGGAGATCCCGCCGAAGAAGTTCTTCCGCCTGTTTCCGGGCAACGAAGTGCGGCTGCGCTATGCCTACTTCATCAAATGCCACGATGTGGTGAAGAACGCGGCTGGCGAGGTGATCGAACTGCGCTGCACGTACGATCCCGCGACTAAAGGCGGCAATGCGCCCGACGGCCGCAAGGTCAAGGCGACCATGCACTGGTTGTCGGCATCGCATTCGATGCAGGCGGAAATTCGCATCTACAATCCGCTGTTTCTCACGCCAAGCCCCGATGCGGGCAACTTCGCCGCCGAGATCAATCCGCAATCGCTGGAAATCCTGACCGATGCTCGGATCGAAGTTGCGGTTGCGCAGGCCAACGCACCCGATGCCATCGTGCCAGATGTGATGCAGTTCGAGCGGCAGGGCTACTTCGCCCGCGACCCGGACTCGACCCCGGAGAAGCCAGTGTTCAACCGCACCATCGGGTTGCGGGATACCTTTGCCAAGGAAGTCACTGGCAAGAGTTGAGCATTTCCTTTTTCTGACGCTCCGTCTGGACTGCCTGCCTGTCGAGGGCGTGCGGCGTGGCGGATCGGGACGACGGCAAGATCAGAGCGCGGACCTGGCCGGCGCGGGGAGGCGCTTCCGGCGTTGCCGCTGAGTCCTGGCCGGTTGCGGGCCGTGGTCGCGCCAACATCGCCGGGCTGACCAGGCTGATCGCAGCGGAGGTATCCCAGGCGCAACTCATGCCGTGGGCTGCGATTGCGTTCGGGGCAGGGATCGCGGCCTATTTCGGCGTCGAGCGTGAGCCCGTTGCAGCAGTCGTCTTGCCGATCGCCGCGGCACTTGTGGTGATCGCATTCTTCGTCCGGCGGTGGCGCATGTTTCCGCTGATGCTGCTCGCGGCGGTCTTTGTCACAGGCTTCGCAGCCGCGTCGTACAAGGCCAACCGTATCGAACATGCGGTGCTGACGCGGCCGTTGTTCGGGGTGTCGCTGAAAGGTTTTGTCGAGACCCGCGAGGAGCGCGAGCGCACCGATCGTTTCATCCTGCGCGTTGTGCAGATGGATCACGAGCGCAACGAAATCAAACTTGATCGCGTGCGGCTATCGGTCAAGAAGGGGACCGCGCCGACGGTGGGGCAGTTCGTCGAGTTCAAGGCGCGGTTGCAGCCACCGCTCGCTCCGTTGCGGCCGGGCGGATATGACTTCGCCCGCGACCTGTATTTTCAGGGCATCGGCGCGTCGGGCTTTGTCACCGGGACTATCAAGACGCTCGATCCACCCGCGAAGGCTGGCTTCTGGCTCGGCTACGCCGCGTTCATGCAAAGCCTGCGCGACGGGATCGACGCGCGCATTCGCGCCGTGCTGAGCGGCGACAACCGCGCCATTGCGACCGCCTTGCTGACCGGTAAGCGCGACGCGATTTCGACGCCGGTGAACGACGCGATGTTCATCTCAGGGCTTGGCCATGTGCTGTCGATTTCGGGATATCACATGGCAGTGGTCGCGGGCGTCGTGTTCTTTGCCGTTCGCGCGCTGCTTGCGCTGATGCCGTCGCTGACGCCAGCGTTTCCAATCAAGAAGTGCGCGGCGGCCGCCGCACTGCTGGCGGCGCTGTTTTACTTGCTGCTGTCGGGTGCGGAAGTCGCAACCCAGCGATCGTTTCTGATGACAGCTGTGGTTCTGGCGGCGATCATGGTCGACAGGCGGGCCATCACCTTTCGCACGCTGGCCATTGCCGCTTTTGTGGTGCTCGCGATCGCGCCGGAAGCGGTCGTGCATCCTAGTTTTCAGATGTCGTTCGCGGCCACGCTCGGACTGGTCGCGCTCGTCGAGCGCGGGTTACCGATCCTGCTGGCGACGCCCGACAATTCATCGGTTGCGCGGACCGCGCTGTGGGGCGGGCGCGAGATCGCGATGCTGGCGCTGGCGTCGGTCGTGGCGGGCTTTGCGACCATGCCGTATGCCGCGTTTCATTTTCACCGGGTGACGCCCTACGGCGTGATCGCGAACCTCGCGGCGATGCCGGTTGTATCGGGCATCGTGATGCCGGCGGGGTTGCTCGGGCTGGTCGCTATTCTGTTCGGTCTGGATGGCGTGTTCTGGCGCATCATGGAGTTGGGCATCGGCTGGATGATCGCGGTGTCGAATTGGGTCGCGGCATTGCCTGGCGCGATCGGCCGCACCAACGCATTCGGGACTGGTGCGTTGTTATTGGCGACGTTGGGCCTGCTGCTGATCTGCCTGTTGCGCACGCCCTTGCGATTCGCAGGCGTGGCCGTGCTGATCGGAGCAATCCTGCTCGCGGCTACAACGCCTCGTCCTGACATCCTGATCGCGGGCGACGGCGAGAGCGTTGCGGTGCGCGGCGGCGACGGCCGTTTGCGGGTGATCCGGGCCGAGAAGAATGCATTTCAGGTCCGCGAATGGCTCGCCGCTGACGCGGATACGCGTAGCGCGGCTGACCGATCGCTGACCGAAGGGATCTCCTGCGATCCATCGGGTTGCGTCGTGCCGATGCAGGGCGGGGCGCTGGTCGGCCTCTCGCTGCGGCCGGATGCACTCGCCGATGACTGCGAGAAGGCCGCGCTGATCGTCACGGCTCACCCGGCGCCGCGCGACTGCGGCGCGTTCGTCATCGACCGGGAGCGGCTGCGCAGCGAAGGGACGCTGTCGCTGCGGCGGCAGGGCCATAACCCCCAGAGCCATAGCTTCCAGAGCAATGATTTCCAGATCGAGGCGGTGCGGCCACCGTCATTCGAACGGCCCTGGTATCCGAGAGCTGTTGTCGCACCCGAGCGTCCGGCAACACCATCATCGCAGCGGCCGGCGATTCAGCGAGCCGCACCGCGTCCTACGGATGCGACGCCCGCCGAAACCGATGCGCAAGCCGACGATTAAATTTCCCGCAGCTCAGTACTTGCGGAAGATGCTGACCAGCTTGCCCTGAATCCGCACGCGGTTCGGCGGCAGGATGCGGACCTCGTAGGCGGCATTTGCGGGCTCGAGCGCAATCGATGCGCCGCGGCGGCGGAAGCGCTTGAGGGTTGCTTCCTCCTCGTCGATCAGCGCCACCACGATGTCGCCGGTATCGGCACCTTCGGTTTTCTGGATCAGCGCGATGTCGCCATCGAGAATTCCGGCTTCCATCATCGAATCGCCGCGCACCTCGAGCGCATAGTGATCGCCGGAGCCCAGCATTTCCGGCGGCATGCTGATGGTGTGGCTGCGGGTCTGCAGCGCCTCAATGGGGGTGCCGGCCGCGATGCGGCCCATCACCGGGATCGACACGGGACGCCCGCCTTCATCCTCGGATGCGGTGCGGACCTTGCCGAGATTGCCTTCGATGACGCTTGGCGTGAAGCCGCGCCGGCCGCCGCCTCCGCCACTCGCGACAGCGACGTCGGGCAGCTTGATGACTTCGATGGCGCGGGCGCGGTTCGGCAGGCGGCGAATGAAGCCGCGCTCCTCCAGAGCGGTAATCAGGCGATGGATGCCGGATTTGGAGCGCAGATCGAGCGCGTCCTTCATCTCGTCGAAGGAGGGTGGGACACCCGCTTCCTTGAGGCGGTCATTGATGAACCGCAGAAGTTCGAATTGCTTGCGCGTCAACATATTGGCCGATCCCCCAATTCAACTTTCTTACGGTCGAGCTTCTTAACGCCGAGTGCCGCGCCGTTCCTGCCCTGTCCGTCAGAACCGGCTCCGCAGCCGAACCCAATTCAGCGTCCCAAAGCTTGTTTCAGAGGCGCGAGTCACTTGAAACAAATCATGAACGGACACTATATGTTCCATATGTGTTCCGCAACCCTTTAATTTCACGTGAACAAAACAAGCGATCGTCAGACCGGAAGCTTAAGGATAACACAGCCCGATCCTTTGGCGGCCGCTGGAGCGTGCGGCGGCCGGACGACAAGGGCGTTCGCGCCCGACAGGTGCGCGGAGAGCGAGCTGTCCTGCTGGGTCACGGGCGTTGCGATCTGAACGCCGTTTTCGCGTCGTTCGAGGTGAGCCCGCATGTATTCCGCACGCTCGTCGTTGGCGGGTAGATCGCGCCCCAATACCGCGTGCTCGTGCGGGTGTTGGACATCGCTGCGTCCGAGCAGCGCGCGGATCAGCGGCACCATGAACAGGAACGCGCAGACGTAGGACGAGACCGGATTGCCGGGCAGGCCAATCACGCGCATGCCGCCGAGATCGGCGGGAAGCCGACCGTGCATCATCGGTTTTCCCGGCCGCAGCGCGATCTTCCAGAATGTAATGGCGACGCCCTCGGCCTCGAGCGAGCGTTTCACCACGTCATGGTCGCCGACCGATGCACCGCCGGTGGTGACCAAAACATCCACGCCGAGGTCGCGGGCGCGGCGGATTGCATGTGAAGTCGCCTCGACAGTATCGCCAGCGATTCCAAGATCGATCGCCTCGGCTCCTTCATTGCGTGCGAGTGCACGCAATCCATAGGCGTTTGACAGGATAATCTGGCCGGGACGTGCGGTGCCCCCCGGCATCACCAGTTCGTCGCCGGTGGCGAGCAGGGCGATTTTCGGGCGACGGGCCACCGGAAGCTGCGGGTGGTTCATGCTGGCGGCGAGTGCGAGATCGCGGTCGAGAATCCGGCGTCCCTTGTGAAACAGCACGTCGCCTTCGCGGAAGTCGATTCCGGCGCCGCGGATGTGGCGTCCGCCTCGTGCAGCTTCATTGACAACAACGATATCGCCGTCGCGCGCCGTGTCTTCTTGAATGACGATCGTATCAGCGCCGTCAGGCACGACGCCGCCTGTGAAAATTCTCGCGGCTTCCCCTTGGGCGACTGTGCGTTCGAACGGCCGGCCTGCAGCGATTTCACCGATCACGCGCAATCTCGCACCGAGCGATGCATCGGCCGCGCGAACCGCGTAGCCATCCATCGCCGACATCGCCTGCGGCGGCTGGGTACGGCGTGCGGCAAGGTCTCGCGACAGCACCCGATGCAGCGAGTCGTCGAGCGCGACCATCTCCTCGCCGAGCGGTTTGACGCCTGCGAGAATGGCCTTGAGTGCGTCGTCGACCGGCATCAGCGCCAAGGGATCAATCCTCTCGAATGCAGCTTACTTGTCCGCGCGATAATGCCCGGACTTGCCGCCGGATTTCTCGATCAGCCGGATCCCGTCGATCTGTGCGCCGCGCTCAACCGCCTTCACCATGTCGTAGATCGTGAGACACGTGACCGATACGGCGGTGAGAGCTTCCATCTCGACGCCGGTCGGACCCTTGACCTTGACGGTTGCGCGAACGCGGCAGCCGGGCAACTTCCTGTCCGGCTCGATATCGACGGTGACTTTCGCCAGCGCCAGCGGATGACACAGCGGGATCAGCTCGGAGGTGCGTTTCGCCGCCATGATACCGGCAATGCGGGCTGTGCCGATCACGTCGCCTTTTTTCGCATTGCCTTTGACGATCAGATCGAGCGTCGCCTTGCTCATCAGCACGACGCCTTCGGCGACGGCAATGCGCTCGGTCGTGGCTTTTGCCGAGACATCCACCATGCGCGCTTCACCCTTGCCATCGATGTGGGTGAGGGCGGACTTTTGCGACGACGCGGACTTGCTGACCGAAGGCTTCTTGCTCATGTCAGTGCGTTCCAGCGGCGGCGGCGCGTTCGCCACGGGCAAGCAGGGCGCGCGTTGCGGCGGTAACATCGGCCTGACGCATCAGGCTCTCGCCGACAAGGAACGTCGACATGCCAACCTTGGCGAGCCGTGCGAGGTCGGCCGGTATGAAAATGCCGCTTTCGCCGACCATCAACCTTTCGGCGGGAATATGCGGCGCCAGCATTTCGCTGGTGGCGAGCGTTGTCTCGAACGTTCGCAGGTTGCGATTGTTGACGCCGATCATCTGCGATTTGAGCTTTAGCGCGCGCTCCAATTCTGTGTAGTCGTGAACCTCTAGCAGCACGTCCATGCCGAGCGCGATCGCCGTATCCTCGACTTCGCGGGCTGTGATGTCCTCCAGCGCTGCCATGATAATCAGGATGCAGTCGGCGCCATGCGCGCGTGCTTCGACCACTTGGTACGGCTCGAACATGAAGTCCTTGCGCAGCACCGGCAGTTTGGTTGCCGCGCGCGCGGCAACCATGAATTCCATATGTCCCTGAAACGAGGGTGCATCCGTCAAAACAGAAAGGCAGGCCGCGCCTCCGGCTTCATAAGCGCGAGCCAGCGCCGGCGGATCGAAGTCGGCGCGGATCAAGCCTTTTGAGGGAGAAGCCTTCTTGATCTCGGCGATCAGCGCGTAGTCGCCGCGCGAGGCCCGTTCGCGAATAGCATTGAGAAACCCGCGCGGCGGGCTTGCGGCTTTCGCAGCCGCCTCGATTTCGGCAAGCGGACGCGCGCGCTTCGCCGCGGCGATTTCCTCGCGCTTGTAGGCTTCGATCTTTGTCAGAATGTCGGACAAGCCTTCGCTCTCCACCTTCACGCGTTCGAGACGCGAACGAGCTTTGCCAGCCGCTCGGAAGCAGCACCGCTGTCGAGCGATGTGATGCCCATCGCAACGCCATCCTTCAACGTCGCAACGCGGCCCGCCACGATCAGCGCAGCGGCTGCATTAAGCAACGCCACGTCGCGATAGGCGGAAGGCTTGCCGTCGAGAACGCTGCGCAGCGCCAAGGCATTCGCTGAGCCGTCGCCGCCCTTCAAGGCATCGCCATGGACACGCTTCATGCCGACGTCGTCGGGTGAGACCTCGAACGTGGTGATCGTTCCCTTGTCGAGCGACGCCACGAAGGTCGGGCCGGTGAGTGTAATCTCGTCGAGACCGTCTGAACCGTGAACAACCCAGGCAGACTCTGCGCCGAGATTTTTCAACACCTGCGCCAGCGGCTGCACCCATTGCTTCGAGAACACGCCGACCATCTGCCGTTTGACACCGGCCGGATTGGACAGCGGTCCCAGTAGATTGAAGATCGTGCGGGTGGCCAGTTCAACGCGGGTCGGGCCGACATTCTTGATCGCCGGATGATGGGTCGGCGCGAACATGAAGCCGATCCCGGCCTCCTTGATGCAGCGGCCGACGGCATCGGGCGCGATGTCGATCTTGACGCCGAGCGCACTCAACACGTCCGCAGCGCCCGATTTCGATGACAGCGCGCGGTTGCCATGCTTGGCGACCGGCACACCCGCACCCGCAACGATGAACGAGGCGCAGGTCGAGACATTCACGGAGCCCGAGCCGTCGCCGCCAGTGCCGACCACATCCACCGCATCGGTGGGTGCATCGACGCGCAGCATCTTCGCGCGCATTGCAGATACTGCGCCGGTGATTTCGTCGACGGTTTCGCCGCGCACCCGCAGCGCCATCAGCAGGCCACCCATCTGCGACGGTGTAGCCTCGCCCGACATCATGCGGTCGAACGCCGAAGCGGCCTCGTCACGCGACAACGTCGCGCCGGTGGCAACCTTAGCGATGATGGCTCTGAAATCGTCCATGGAGACCTGCAATCGCGAACCGCCAGCCCGCCTCAAGCAACAACCCGGGAAAGGCCGTTGCTCTTAGCGTGAATTGGCCCGCGGTGGAATGGCGAGCGGGCAGGCTGCTGGCGGCTTAGTTCGCGGCGTTGGCGCCGGTAACCTGCGCGACCGCGGCCTGATTGATGCTGATGCCGATCTCGGATTCGAGTCTGGCGATATATTGGCTGACCAGCTCCTCCGAAACGCCGCGTTGCATGGCGTCTTTCAGCCGCTTGGCTTCGGCCGAAGCGAGATCGACTGAGGGCGCGGTGATGTCGGTGACCCGATACACGATCCACTCCGATGGGTTCGCTCCGGCAGTCTGGCCGTTCGCACCCTTGGCCGCGGCGAAGGCGGCCTGCACAATGCTTGCCGGTACGCCCGGCACGGTAGCGTCGCGTTTGAAGCCGGCTTCGCTTTCGACCTTGAGGCCCAGCGCAGTTGCTTCGTCGGCGAGCTTGACCGCGCCCTTGTCCAGTTTGGCGATGACTTCCGTGGCTTTGGCGCGCAAACGGGTGGTGATCTGATCGTCGCGCCAGCGCGCTTCGACCTGATCCTTTACCTCGTCGAGATTACGCTCGCGCGACGGCGTGATGCCGAGGACCTCGAACCAGATGTAGCCGCCGTTGAGTTGGAGCGGATCGTTTTCGACGCCGACATTGCTGGTGAATGCACCGGAAATCACATCCACACCCTGCGGCAGGCCCGCCACCGGCCTGCCGTCAGGCGCGCGGCCCGAGCGGTCGGTATCGACGGTCACGGATGTCAGGCCGAGCTTCTGCGCGGCGTCTGCGATATTCGAGCCGCCGCCGCGTTCGTCCTCCATCTTGTTGTGCAGGTCCTGCACGGCTTGCCGTGCCTGATCGAGCGCGATTTCCTTTTTCAGGTTGTCCGCGATTGCCTCGTAGGCCGGCGTCGAGCCGGGCTCGATCTTGCCGACTTTCACCAGCGCGAAACCAAAACCGCTCTGCACGGGCTGGCTGATCTCTTCCGGGGCCAATGTGAAGGCCGCGTTTGCAACCGCTGCATCGATCACCGCCGATTTGGCGACGATGCCGAGATCGATATCGGTGGCGCTCAGTTTGCGCTCCTTGGCGAGGTCGTCGAACGACAGGCCGCCGGCAATGCGCTCCCGCGCAGTCTTGGCTTCGGCCTCGCTTGGAAACACCATCTGCGAGATCTGGCGCTTCTCGGGAACCGCAAGTTTGTCTTTGCGCTCCTCGTAGATCTTTCGGGCGTCCTCATCCGATACCGTCGACCATTTGGCGATGGCGTCCGGCGTCATCGCGACGACTGCAACCTTGCGATACTCGGGTGCGCGGAACAGCGTCTTGCGCTCCTCGAAATACTTCGCAAGCACGTCCTGCGACGGGGTCTCGATGGCGCCCGCCTGTGCTGCGTCGAGTCTGATGAATTCAACGGAGCGTTGCTCGTTCTGAAAGCGGCCGATGGCCTCCAGCAGTGTCTTGGTGGGCTCTAGCCCTGCGGTCAGGGTGCCGGCGATTTCACGGCGCAAAGTCACGCGGCGCTGCTCAGCGATATAGCGCTGCTCGGTGAAGCCGAACTGGCGGATCAGCTGCGCAAAGCGGTTCGGATCGAAGTTGCCAGAAATGCCCTTGAAATTAGCGTCGTTCGAAATCGCCTTGACCACTTCGGCGTCGGATTGGCCGAGGCCCATGCGGCGCGCGCCTTCATCCAGCGCTGCCTCGGCGATGACCTGTTGCAGAACCTGGCGGTCGAGCCCGAACGTGCGGGCCTGCTCGAGGGTCAAGGGCCGTCCGAACTGACGTCCGATCTGTTGGAGCTTCTCGGTGTAAAGCGTACGGAACTGCTCGATCGAAATTTCGGTACGGCCGATTTTGGCCAGCGTCGATTGGCCGAAGCCCTTGAAGATATCGGCAATGCCCCAGACGCCGAAGCTGATGATCAACACGCCCATCACGGTGCCCATGATGACTTTGCCAACCCAGTTCGATGAGGCGCGGCGAATTCCTCGAAGCATGATGATCCACGTGTGGTTCTGGTGAGTGGCCGGACTGCTGTCGCATTGACGCGACAGCTCGCAGCTCAACGGTTAATTGTGGCGGGTATAAAAGGGTTTAGCTGCCACCGCAACTACCGCTGTCAGCGGCGGTTTGAAGCGGTTTCGCGGGCTGGGTTGGAGCGGTACTGGTGCAGCTCGTAAGCCTCTGCTAGGCGCAGACAGCAACCAATGAGATGCGGAACGCTGAATGGCCGAGAAACTTCGCCCCCTGATTGCCGGCAACTGGAAGATGAACGGCCTCACGCCGTCACTCATGGAACTCGGCGTCATGATCGCGGGCGCGGGGATCGCCTCCGCTGATCTGCTGGTTTGTCCGCCGGCGACCCTTATCGCAGCCGCCTCCGCAGCAGCCCGGGCGTCAGGGACGCGCGTTGCGATCGGTGGGCAGGACTGCCACGCCAGCCCGTCCGGAGCCCATACAGGCGACGTATCGGCCGAGATGCTGAAAGATGCGGGTGCCAGCGCGGTCATTGTAGGTCATTCCGAACGCCGCGCCGACCATGGTGAGACCGATGCGGTCGTGCAGGCCAAGGCGCAGGCTGTGTGGCGGGCTGGGCTGATCGCGATCGTGTGCGTCGGAGAAACGCAGGCCGAGCGTGACGGCGGCAAAGCGCGGGATGTGGTGGGCCGCCAACTCGCGGGATCGTTGCCGTCCGGCGCGAGCGCAGCCAACCTGGTGGTCGCCTACGAGCCGGTCTGGGCGATCGGAACCGGGCGGACGCCGACGAATCCAGAAATCGAGGAAATTCATGGCTTTATCCGCGCTCAGCTGGTGAAAACTCTGAAAGACCAAGGAGCCAGGGTCCGAATCCTCTACGGAGGCTCGGTGAAGCCATCGAATGCAGCCGAGATCCTGAAGCTGCCGGACGTCAACGGGGCGCTGGTCGGCGGGGCCAGCCTGAAAGCCTCGGACTTCCTTGCGATTGCCGCAGCCTGTTCCTAAATCCGCAAAACCGTGGCCTTTCGGCAGCGTCTCCGGGGGTTACATTCGCCAGCCAATCGTGTAGAGACCGCCCGTCTTCAACCCGTGCAGATGTCATGAACCGGCTTCGTCATTTGGCCGCCCGGGGACGTAGATCGTTAGGCGAACTTCGAATTCGGGACACTAGATGCAGACCGTTATTATCGTCATTCACCTCATGATCGTCACCACCCTGATCGGCGCGGTGCTGTTGCAACGCTCTGAGGGCGGAGGTCTCGGCATTGGCGGAGGTGGCGGCTTCATGACCAACCGCGGCACCTCGAACCTGCTGTCGCGGACGACAGCGTTTCTGGCGATCGGCTTCTTTCTGACCAGTCTTTTGCTGTCGTGGCTCGCGGGCCTCGACCGCAAGCCGAGCTCGATCATCAACACCACGCAGCCCGGATCGCCGACCGTACCGCTGGGCGGTGGCACTGGTGGCGGCTTGCTGGATTCGCTGAAGAAGCAGGAGCCTTCGGCGCCGGCTGCTCCGGCCGCACCCGCAGCCCCGTCTGGTCCGCAGGCGCCGCGCTCGCAGTGATGCAATCTTGACGACGCAAGGCTGCCTTGCGCATATATTTCTTGTGCAGAGCTTCAAAAAATACATCTAACAATATGGTATTGCGTGATTTTTTAAGTCACCCACAGCGTATTGTTTTTGACCGGTCCGGGTGCGATTCGTTTTGGCGAATCGTGCCCGTTGCGTTAGAGGTTGGCTCCCATGGCGCGGTATATTTTCATCACCGGCGGCGTGGTTTCCTCGCTCGGCAAAGGTCTGGCATCGGCGGCTCTCGGAGCGCTGCTGCAAGCGCGCGGCTACACCGTCCGTCTTCGCAAGCTCGATCCCTATCTCAACCTCGATCCCGGAACGATGTCGCCATATCAGCACGGCGAGGTCTTCGTGACCGATGACGGCGCTGAGACCGATCTAGATCTCGGCCACTACGAGCGGTTCACCGGACGGCCTGCGACCAAGCAGGACAATATTACCACCGGCCGCATCTATCAGGACATCCTGACCAAGGAGCGCCGCGGCGATTATCTCGGCGCGACCATTCAGGTGATCCCGCACGTTACCAACGCGATCAAGGACTTCATCCGCAACGGCAATGACGACTATGACTTCGTGCTCTGCGAGGTCGGCGGCACGGTTGGCGATATCGAGGGCTTGCCGTTCTTCGAAGCCATTCGCCAGGTCAAGAACGATCTGCCGCGCGGCGACGTGATCTACATTCACCTGACGCTGCTGCCGTTCATTCCGAGCGCGGGCGAACTCAAGACCAAGCCAACCCAGCATTCGGTCAAGGAGCTGCGATCGATCGGCATTCAGCCCGACATCCTGCTGTGCCGGACCGACCGCGAAATTCCAAAGGAAGAGCGCCGCAAGCTCGCTTTGTTCTGCAACGTGCGCGAGAGCGCCGTGATCGAGGCGCGCGACGTCGATAACATCTATGCGGTGCCGGAGGCCTATCACGCCGCCGGTCTCGACGACGAGGTGCTGGCCTCATTCGGCATCGTCGATGTCAAACCGCCGGCGCTGCAAAGCTGGCACCGCATCAACGAGCGGGTCCGCACCCCGGAAGGCGCTGTGACCATCGCGATCGTCGGCAAATACACCGGCATGAAGGACGCCTACAAATCCCTGATCGAGGCGCTGGCGCATGGCGGTATCGCCAATAAAGTGAAGGTCAATCTCGACTGGATCGAGAGCGAGGTGTTCGAGCACGAAGATCCGACGCCGTTTCTCGAACATGTCGACGGCATTCTGGTGCCCGGCGGCTTCGGCCAGCGCGGCGCCGAGGGCAAGATTCAGGCAGCGCGGTTCGCACGCGAGCGGCATGTGCCGTATTTTGGCATCTGCTTTGGCATGCAGATGGCCGTGATCGAGGCGGCGCGAAATCTCGTCGGCATCGACGATGCCAATTCGACCGAGTTTGGCCCGACGAAAGAACCGCTGGTCGGCCTGATGACCGAATGGCTACGCGGCAACGAGCTGGAGAAGCGCACGAAAGTTGGCGATCTCGGCGGCACCATGCGGCTTGGCGCCTATCCCGCGGCACTCAAGCGCGGCAGCCGCGTCTCGCAGATCTACGGCGATGCGCTCGAAATATCCGAGCGCCATCGCCATCGCTACGAGGTCAACACCGCCTACAAGGACCGTCTCGAGCAGCATGGCTTGCGCTTTTCGGGGTTGTCGCCGGATGGCGTGCTGCCAGAGATCGTCGAGTACGAAGATCATCCATGGTTCATCGGCGTGCAGTATCACCCCGAGCTGAAATCGCGCCCGTTCGAGCCGCATCCGCTGTTCGCCTCGTTCGTGGAAGCCGCTGTCGTGCAGAGCCGGCTGGTCTGACGTTGCCGTGATCGTCACGCCTTTGACGCAAGCCGTATTTATTGCGACAGATATCCCTCCAGCCAATCAAGAAACCAGATGGGGCGACGCCGATGATCTATGAAATGCGAGTCTATCACTGCCTGCCGGGCCGGTTGCCGGCGCTGATCAAGCGCTTCGATACCACCACGCTGAAGCTGTGGGAAAAACACGGCATCAAGCAGGCCGGTTTCTTCACCACGATCATCGGCTCATCCAATCAGGAACTGACTTACTTCCTCGCATGGGAATCAATGGCCGAGCGCGAGAAGAAGTGGACTGGATTCATGTCCGATCCGGAATGGATCGCGGCGCGGGCCAAAACCGAGGAAGACGGCCAGATCGTTTCCAACATCACCAGCCAGTTGCTGCAGCCGACTGCTTTCTCGTCGGTGAAGTAGGGCGGGCCGTGCCCAACGGCATCGATCACATCGTTCATGTGGTTGCCGAACTCGATGCCGGCGAGGCCTTCTACAGGCGCGCCGGTTTCATCGTGTCGAGCCGCAATCGCCATCCATGGGGTACGCACAACCACATCATCCAGTGCGACGGCGCCTATATCGAGCTGCTCGGCATCGGCGAGCCGGAGAAGATCGTTGCCAGTCGCCCCGGTTCGTTTTCGTTCGGTGCTTACAATCGCGATTTCGTCGAGAACGGCGAGGGGCTGTCGATGCTGCTGATGAGCAGCCTCGACGCCAAGGCCGACATGCAGGCGTTTCGCGACGCCGGCATCAGCGATTTCGAGGTGTTCGATTTCGCCCGCGAAGGTAAGCGCGCAGATGGCTCTATCGTAAAGCTCGCATTCTCTCTGGCGTATGCGGCCGATCCCAGTTCGCCGGATTGCGGCTTCGCGGCCTGCCAGCATCATTTCCCCGAAAATTTCTGGAACCTGTCGCTACAGCAGCATGACAATGGCGCGCGGAAAATGACTGGGGTGGTGTTCGTTGCCGATCACCCCGATCAGCATCGCGACTTCCTGCTGTCATTCACCGGAGCAGCCGAAGCCGTGCCGCATGCAACCGGCTTTGTGGCCCGCACGCCGCGAGGCGATGTGGATGTGCTGACGCCGCATGCCTTCCGCGAGCAACACGGATTGCTGCCAGCGATCCATGGGCCAGGGCTGTCGCTGGCCGCCATGTGCTTCACGGTTTCGGGCCTTGAGCAGACTGAAGCGGTGCTGACGAAGGGAGAGGTCGAAGTCCATCGCCATTCTGGAACGCTGATCGTTCCGCCACAGGCGGCCCACGGCGCAACTCTGATATTCTCGCCGTCTTGAAGCCCTTGGAGGGTTGATCGGGCGTCGCTGGCCCGGCATGGTCGGCCCGCTTTTGCCTAAGACTTTAAGGATTATCCGTGAGTTCAGGTGTGACCGCCGCTGCCGTCGTGAAAGCTGGCTCCGTGAGTTTCGGCAATGCATTGCCGCTCGCGGTGATCGCGGGTCCATGCCAGCTTGAGAGCAGGGCGCATGCGCTTGAAACAGCGTCGGCGTTGAAAGAGATCGCGGCGCGGCTCAAAATTGGTCTCGTTTACAAAACCTCGTTCGACAAAGCCAACCGCACCAGCGGGTCGAGCGCGCGCGGCCTCGGGCTTGAACAGTCGCTTCCCATTTTCGCCGAGATTCGCTCAATGCTCGGACTTCCTGTGCTGACCGATGTGCACGAGATCGATCAATGCGCGCAAGCGGCTCAAGCCGTCGATGTGCTGCAGATTCCGGCGTTCCTCTGCCGGCAGACTGACTTGCTGCTCGCGGCCGCAGCGACCGGCAAAGTCGTCAACGTGAAGAAGGGGCAATTTATGGCGCCGTGGGACATGGCCAACGTCGTGGGCAAGATCACCGGCGGCGGCAACGCCAATGTGCTGGTGACCGAGCGCGGCGCATCGTTCGGCTACAACACGCTGGTATCGGACATGCGCGCGCTGCCGATTCTCGCGCGCACCACTGGTGCGCCGGTGATTTTCGACGCCACCCATTCGGTGCAGCAACCGGGCGGCAAGGGCACGTCATCGGGCGGCGAACGCGAGTTCGTGCCTGTGCTGGCGCGCGCAGCGGTGGCCGTGGGCGTCGCTGGTGTTTTCATCGAGACGCATCCCGATCCTGATAAAGCGCCGTCCGACGGTCCCAACATGGTGCCGCTGAAAGAGTTCGAGGGTCTGGTGAAACGGCTGATGGCGTTCGACGCGCTGGCCAAGGCTTAAAACATACCAGTGAGCGCTCTTTTCGTCATTGCGAGGCATAGCCGTTCCGAGAACGGCGTCGCTTTGCTCGCCTATGAGCGACGAAGCAATCCAGCCCTGCGGTTGAACTGGATTGCCTCGCTCCGCTCGCAATGACAACCATCAACGCTGATGCCTCCCATTCTCACCATCATCGCAATGTCGACCTTTGCCGCGAGTCTCTCGGCCCGCGCGATTGAGCCTGTGCTGCCGCAGGTCGCGGGTGATCTCACCGTCAGCATCGCCGTGGCTGCCGGCCTGTCCGCGGTGAATGCGCTGACGTTCGCGTTGGTGCAACCGTTTCTCGGTGCGCTGGCCGATCTGTTCGGCAAAGCACGGCTGGTGACCGCCTGTCTGATCTTGCTCGCGATTGCCAACGCTGCGGGCGCTTTTGCTGAATCGTTCACGATGCTTTTCGTGACGCGCATTATCGCAGGTGTCGGCGCGGGCGGTGTGTTTCCAATCGCCATGGGGCTGACCGGCGATCTGGTACCGACCCATCAGCGTCAGGTCGCGATGGGCCGGGTGCTCAGCGGCGCGATGATCGGCAATCTACTCGGCGCGACGTTTTCCGGCATCATCGGCGATTTCGTCGGCTGGCGCGGCGTGCTGCTGCTGCTTGGCGCGCTGGTCATGGTCGCATCATTCGCGGTCGCCTACGGCTTTCGCGGTGCGCTTGCGGGCCCGGCGCAGAAGGTGGAGTTCGCAACGCTCCGCCGAGGCTACCAGGCGATCTTTGCCAATCCGAATGCGCGGGTCTGCTTCATCGCGGTGTTCTTTGAAGGTTTGTGCATTCTGGGGCTGTTTCCGTTCGTCGCAGCGTTTCTCGTCGATCTCGGCGAACCGCGTTTGTCGATCGCGGGGCTGGTGATCGCGGGCTTTGCACTTGGCGGACTGGGTTACACACTGACGGTATCGCGGTTGCTGCCGCGCATCGGCGTCAACGGCATGATGATCGGCGGTGGGATTCTCGCCGGCCTCCAGATCGCATTCGCTGCCGTTGGCACGCCTTGGCCTTTGCAGCTTGTCAGTTTTTTCCTGATGGGCTGGGGTTTCTATTCGATCCACGGCTCGCTGCAGATTTTTTCCAGCGATCTCGCACCGGAGGCGCGCGCCTCCGCGCTTGCGATTCACGCGTTCTGTTTTTTCATGGGGCAGGCGAGTGGGCCGGTGGCCTATGGTTTTGGCATCGCCCACATCGGCAAGACCGCGACGCTTCTGATCGGTGCGTCGATTGTTATTGTGATGGGTTTTATCTGTGCGAAGTTGTTGAAGCAGCAGCCGACCGGCGCGGAAGATATCGCGGACATCTAGGACGACCAACTCGTCATTGCGAGGAGCGATAGCGACGAAGCAATCCAGTTTTGCGGATTGATCTGGATTGCTTCGTGGAGCCTGTCATTGGGCTCGCCTGAGGCGAGACCCGATGGCTCGCAATGACGGTGAGTTCTACCCCCGTCCGCGATAGGGCGCGACGCCTTGCTCAGGAAGCCACAGTCCCTTCGGCAGTTTGCCGGTCTGCCAGAACACGTCGATCGGGATGCCGCCGCGCGGATACCAGTAGCCGCCGATGCGCAGAAACTTCGGCTTGATCTCGCGCACGATGCGCTTGCCGATGCCGACCGTGCAGTCTTCGTGAAAACCCGCGTGGTTGCGGAAGCTCGAAAGATAGAGTTTCAGCGATTTCGATTCCAGTAGCGTCTTGTTCGGCACGTAGTCGATGACGAGGTGCGCAAAGTCCGGCTGTCCGGTGACCGGGCAAAGCGTGGTGAACTCGGGCGCGGTGAAGCGAACCAGGTAATTCTCGCCATTCTGCGGATTCGGCACGGCATCGAGCCGCGCCTCCTTGGGCGATGCGGGTTGTTTGATGGGCTTGCCGAGTTGCAGGCCTGATGTGGAGCGCGGCTTCGATGGCATGACGGTCTCTAAGTTGGTCTGGCGTCCTCATACCGAGTTATGACAGCTCCGTCACGTAGCGATCGTCCGGCCTTTTCCCGCCGAAAACGATCCTGTAGAAGACGCCCACCTTATCCCTCCCGAGCAGATCATCATGAGGACCGTATGACAGCCATCATCGACATCGTCGGACGCGAGATTCTCGACAGCCGCGGCAATCCGACGGTGGAAGTCGATGTGGTGCTGGAAAGCGGCGCGATGGGTCGCGCCGCGGTTCCGTCAGGCGCGTCCACCGGAGCGCATGAGGCCATGGAGTTGCGCGACGGCGACAAGAGCCGCTATCTGGGCAAGGGCGTTACCAAGGCTGTTGCTGCCGTCAACGGTGAGATATTCGATGCCATCGGCGGCATGGACGCGGCGTCGCAGGTGCAGATCGACGAGACACTGATCGCGCTCGACGGCACGCCGAACAAGAGCCGACTCGGCGCCAACGCCATTCTCGGCGTATCGCTGGCGGTGGCAAAGGCCGCAGCGGATGCCTGCGCGATGCCGCTCTATCGTTACGTCGGCGGCACCTCCGCGCGGCTGTTGCCGGTGCCGATGATGAACATCATCAATGGCGGCGCACATGCCGACAATCCGATCGATTTTCAGGAATTCATGATCATGCCGGTCGGTGCGCCGACGTTCTCAGAGGCCCTGCGCATGGGCGTCGAGGTGTTTCAGACCCTGAAGAAGGCGCTGCATGATGCTGGCCACAACACCAATGTCGGCGACGAGGGCGGCTTTGCACCCAATCTCGCGACCGCCGACGAGGCGCTGAGCTTCGTCGTCAAGGCGATCGAGAAGGCCGGCTACAAGCCGGGCGATGAAGTGGCACTCGCGCTTGATCCGGCCTCGACCGAATTCTTCAAGGGCGGTGCCTACGTCTACGAGGGCGAGGGCAACAAGAAGCGCTCCATCGAACAGCAGGCGAAGTATCTCGCCGAACTGGTCTCACGCTATCCGATCGTCTCCATCGAAGACGGCATGGCGGAAGACGACTTCGATGGCTGGAAACAAGTCACCGATCTGATCGGCGACAAATGCCAGCTCGTCGGCGACGATCTGTTCGTCACCAACGTCAATCGACTGTCAGACGGCATCAAGCGCGGCCTCGGCAATTCCATTCTGGTCAAGGTCAACCAGATCGGCACGCTGACGGAGGCGCTCGCAGCGGTCGAGATGGCGCACAAGGCCGGCTACACGGCGGTGATGTCACATCGCTCCGGCGAGACCGAAGACTCGACGATTGCCGATCTCGCGGTTGCCACCAACTGCGGGCAGATCAAGACCGGATCGCTGGCGCGCTCGGATCGCACGGCGAAGTACAACCAGTTGCTGCGCATCGAGCAGGAGCTGGGACCGCAAGCACGCTATGGCGGGCGAGCGGCGCTTAAAGCATTTCGCTAAGGCGAGTTGACGCGCCTGTTCACGCGGGCGTGACGGCGAAATTCAGATAAACAGCCTCGGACAAGAAGGATGCACTTGCATCTTTCTGCCCATGGGCTAGTTGAGGGCAAGTCACAAGTTTGCCGCAACTCTTGAAAGGACCACTCATGGCCAATCCCGCCCGCGTCACCGTCATCGTCGGCAGCCTCCGCAAGGAGTCATTTTCGCTCAAGCTGGCTCATGCGCTGAAAGCAATTGCGCCGTCCTCACTCGCGCTTGAAGTAATGACGCTTGAGAGCATTTCGTTCTTCAACCAAGACCTCGAAGCCAATCCGCCGGCGGACTGGGTCGCGTTCCGCGACAAGCTGAAGGCCTCCGACGCCGTAATCTTCGTCACGCCGGAATATAACCGTTCGGTTCCGGGTATGCTGAAGAATGCGATCGACGTCGCCTCTCGCCCCTTCGGCCAGAGCTCGTTAAACGGCAGGGCCATCGGCATTATTGGCAATTCGCCGGGCGCTCATGGTGGTGTCTCTGCTGTGAAACATCTGCAGCAGATTCTGCCCGGCATCAGCGGACCTATTTTGCAGCAACCGGAAATGTATCTCGGCGGGATTGGCGACGCTTTCGATACGAGCGGCGCGCTGACCAAGGATTCCGTGAAGACGTTCCTCGTGAAATACCTCGACACATTCGCAGCGTTTGTCGCTCAGCAAAAAAAGTAACACCCAGACAGGGGGGTCCGTGCGGCCTTGGTCACCGCACGGAGGCGAGGGGTCCGCTGTCGCTACTTTGCGCTGGCCGGCACCTTCAGGCCATTAGTGCGGCCGGGAAATCCAGCAGCATCAAAATATCGGGTTAAGCCGACATACTGCATGTTGACGACGGTGCGCAGATTGCCGTCGCTTCGTTTCGAGACGAGATCGAGCCGCCAGGGCTTGACGGGCTTGCCACCGATCAAGGCCTCGGAAATCACGCGGCCGCGCAGCTTGCCGACCGGGGGAAGGGTTACGCCAATGATCTTTTCCAGCGTTGGCGCTATGTCTGCGTTGCTGACCGGTGCGGTGTCGTTGAAACCCGTCTTGAAGGCCGGGCCGATCGCCGCCATGAAACTCCCGGTGTCGGCGCGGCTGAAGCTGCCATGATGACCCTGTCCCTGCATCAGGTTCGTATCCGAGACGGTCACGCTGCAGAACAACGGTTCGCCGCAGCCGGTGTGTTCGGAGCGGAAGTTCACAATGATTGCGGGCACTGGCGTCCGAGCTCCGCCGGTGAGGCCGGCGCGGCTTAAGGGGAGCGTACCAGGCAGTCGTCCGAAATCATCGCGCACGAAAATGCCGCTGGTGTAATCCTGCGCCAGCAATGCGCGCACGATCTTCGGTAACAGCTCTTTCGCATTGTCCTGCGGCAGATAGATCAGGTCGTTGCCGCCGTTGGCGCCAACCACGATGTCGGGCTTGGCCGGATCGTTGCCAACAATTGCGCTGGATCGCCGCGGAAATTTGCCGCCCTTGAAATCGACGGCAGGCCCTGTCGGCGTTGGCTCGTAGACGTTCAATCCGAGCGTCAGCGCCAGATCAATCGACAGAAAGCCCGGCGGCACTTGTCCCTCTGGGACGTTTTCGTATTTCAGCTTGGCGGACGGGCTGGTCTTGCTTTGTTTGGAGATGGTGCTGAAGCCGTGGTCGGCAGTGACGACGATGTTGGTGTTGGCCTCAAGCCCAAGCTCTTTCAGTGTCACCACGATCGCAGCGAGGTCGTCGTCTGCAACCTTGATCGCTGCGAGCGAAGTCGGACCGTTGATCCCGGGTGTCAATTCGTTGACGCTGTCGCGCTGGGAATGCTGGGTACCGTCTGGATCGGACGACCAGTACAACAGCATGAACGGCTTGCCGGTCTCCTTGACGTGCGGCAGCAGCACCTTGGTGACGATGTCGCGGTAGTATTTTTGCTGGATGATGTTGGTCGATTTGCCCGGATTTTCGCGCTGGGCGCGGCCCGGCGTTTCGAGCGCAAGGCCATTTTTCTTCAACAACTCGACAACGTCAGGGCGCAGCTCAATTCCGTTCTTCTTTCCCGTGTCGTCGTCGAAGAAGATCGTGGTCTTGCCGTCGAGTTGCGTCAGGTCGTGGATACCGACCGGCCCGACCTTGCCAAGAGCTGCGGTGAAGTAGCCTTTCTCGCGTGCCGCCCCCATGATGGAGCGTTCTGCGATAAAGTTGCCGCCATGGTGCTGGTTGAGCTCCTTCAGCACTGCGTTGTCCTGGATGAAGGGCGTCACGAGCATGTTCGCGGCCGCAACCGGGAAGCCGGTGTAGAACACATTGCCGAAGTCGCCCGTGTCGCCGATCAGATGTCCGCTTGCGATTGCGGATGCGTTTGTCGTCGTAACTGTCGGAAAGATCGAATGGCTGTTGGAGAAATTGACGCCCGTATCGCGTACCTGGGCGAATGTTGGCGCCCGTTCGGGCGAGACCGCCGCCGCTCGTAGTCCGTCCGCTACAAACAGGATCACATTTTGTGGCGGTACCGCCCGCTGCTGCGCTGCCACTGGAACTGGTGAGAGAAGGGCGGCAAGCAAGGCAAGGCAGGTGGTTTTGGTCATCAGCGAGCCCCCGAGCGACGTTTCTCGATTTTGGCGCAGACTATGACGGGGAGTGTGACGCCGCCAAGTCGTTAACACACTCTTCACACTGTCCGGCGACGTTAGAGCATGGTCTCGCGCACACGCCTGAAATCGATTCTGACTGGTCTCGCGCTCTACACGATCGCGGGCGCGCTGATCGCTTATTTTGGCGTCAATGCCTATACCGGCCGTTTCGGGCTGAATGCCCGGCTCGAGCTGGATCAGGAAATCATTGCGCTGACGTCCGAATTGGCCCGGCTCAAGCAGGAGCGGATGATCGGCGAGCGGCGGGTGTCGCTGCTGCGCTCCGGTGGCATTGATCCGGATATGCTGGACGAGCGCGCGCGCTTCCAGCTCAACTTTGCGCACCCGCGCGATCTGGTCCGCCCGATCAACTCTCAATGATCGGCGCGCGCTTCGCGCTAATTTCAAAATACTGTCGCGGCCATTTCATAAATTCCAACATCGCTGCACTGCGGTGTACGTATTCTCGGCATGTTGTGAGGGCGGCGCTTTATCGCGCATTTGAGTTGCGGTAGAGAAGTTCAATGACTCTCTGACCCGGATGCGACATGAGCTCAGCGAAGAACACGGCCCCCGCGAAGAAGACCGCCGTCAGTGAGGCTGGAAACGGCAGCCAGCATCCTTCGCCTCCCAAATTCACCAAAGAACAGGAACTCAAAGCGCTGCGGGAAATGCTCCTGATCCGCCGCTTCGAGGAAAAAGCCGGCCAGCTTTACGGGATGGGCGCGATTGGCGGCTTTTGCCATCTCTACATTGGTCAGGAAGCTGTCGTCGTCGGCATGCAGATGGCCCTGAAACAGGGCGATCAGGTCATCACCGGTTACCGCGACCATGGCCACATGCTGGCCTGCGGCATGGAAGCCAATGGCGTCATGGCCGAACTGACCGGCCGCAAGGGTGGGTATTCCAAGGGCAAGGGCGGCTCTATGCACATGTTCAGTGCTGAGAAGCATTTCTACGGTGGCCACGGCATCGTCGGCGCGCAGGTCTCGCTGGGGACGGGGCTCGCCTTTGCCAACAAGTATCGCGGCAACGACAACGTCAGCGTGGCTTACTTCGGCGACGGTGCGGCCAATCAAGGCCAAGTCTATGAGAGCTTCAACATGGCCGAGCTATGGAAGCTCCCGGTCATCTACGTGATCGAGAACAATCGTTACGCCATGGGCACTGCGGTGCATCGCTCATCGGCGCAGCAGGATTTTTCCAAACGCGGTGTGTCGTTCGGCATTCCGGGCGAGCAGGTCGACGGAATGGATGTGCGCGCCGTGAAAGCCGCAGCCGACAAGGCCGCAAAATGGTGCCGCGAGGGCAACGGGCCGTACATCCTCGAGATGCAGACCTACCGTTATCGCGGCCACTCGATGTCAGACCCAGCCAAATACCGCACCCGCGAGGAAGTCGAGAAAGTTCGCCACGATCAGGACCCGATCGAGCAGGTTCGTCATCGTCTGCTGGAACAGAAGGTCAGCGAGCAGGATCTCAAGGCGATCGATGCCGATGTCCGCGACATCGTCAACGCATCCGCGGAATTCGCTCAAAACGATCCAGAGCCCGATCCGTCGGAGCTCTATACCAACATCTACCGTTAAGCAGCGCGCGCGTTCAGGAGCGATCATGCCCATTCAAGTTTTGATGCCCGCGCTTTCGCCGACCATGGAGAAGGGCAACCTCTCCAAATGGCTGAAGAAGGAAGGCGAAGCGATCAAGTCCGGCGATGTCATCGCTGAGATCGAGACCGACAAGGCCACCATGGAAGTGGAGGCGACCGACGAAGGGACGCTCGGCAAGATTTTGGTGCCGGAAGGCACCGCCGATGTCGCGGTCAACACACCGATTGCGATGATCCTCGGTGACGGCGAGAACGCGTCGGACTTGAACAAGGCAGCGGCAAAGGCACCGCCGTCTCCGAGCGTTGCGCAGGAAGTTGCCGAATCCCGCTCGCCGGTCGGCGAAGGCAAGCCGATGATCAACGCGCCTGCGGTGCATGAGAGCCGCGCTGCTCCCGTTGAAGCTGAGCCCGACGTGCCGGAAGGTACAGAGATGGTCACCATGACCATGCGCGAAGCGCTGCGCGATGCGATGGCCGAGGAAATGCGCCGCGACGAAGACGTGTTCGTGATGGGCGAGGAGGTCGCCGAGTATCAAGGCGCCTACAAGATCACGCAGGGTCTGTTGCAGGAGTTCGGCGCGCGACGGGTGATCGATACGCCGATCACAGAGCACGGATTCGCTGGTGTAGGCGTTGGTGCTGCGTTCACCGGGCTGAAGCCGATCGTCGAGTTCATGACCTTCAATTTCGCCATGCAGGCGATCGATCACATCATCAATTCGGCGGCGAAGACGCTCTACATGTCCGGCGGCCAGATGGGTTGCTCGATCGTGTTCCGCGGCCCGAACGGTGCCGCCGCGCGCGTTGCCGCCCAGCACAGCCAAGATTACTCGGCCTGGTACTCGCAGATCCCCGGTCTCAAGGTGGTGTCGCCGTACTCGGCGGCCGACGCCAAGGGTTTGCTCAAGGCTGCGATCCGCGATCCCAATCCGGTGATCTTCCTCGAGAACGAAATTCTCTATGGCCAGAGCGGCCCGGTGCCGAAGCTCGACGATTACATCGTGCCGATTGGCAAGGCCAAGATCGTGCGCACCGGCAAGGACGTGACGCTGGTGTCGTGGTCGTTCGGCATGACCTACGCGCTGAAGGCTGCCGACGAACTCGCCAAAGAGGGCATCGAAGCCGAAGTCATCGATCTGCGCACGATTCGCCCGATGGATACTGAAACCATCATTGCGTCGGTGAAGAAGACCGGACGCGCGGTGACGATCGAGGAGGGATGGCAGCAATCCGGCGTCGGCGCCGAGATCGTAGCGCGGATCATGGAACATGCGTTCGATTATCTCGACGCTCCGGTTGCCCGCGTGTCGGGCAAGGATGTGCCGATGCCGTATGCAGCCAATCTCGAAAAGCTCGCGCTGCCGAACGTGGCCGAAGTCGTCGCGGCGGCCAAAGCCGTTTGCTATCGCTGAACTCATTCGGAGCATGATCTAGTCCGAAAACCGGTATCCACTTTTCGGGATCATGCTCGCAGGGACCGCAATATGCCGATCAACATTCTGATGCCCGCGCTGTCGCCGACGATGGAAAAGGGCAATCTTGCCAAGTGGCTCAAGAAAGAGGGCGACAAGGTCAAGTCCGGCGACGTGATCGCCGAGATCGAGACCGACAAGGCAACGATGGAAGTCGAAGCCGTCGATGAGGGCGTGATCGCGAAAATTCTGGTGCCGGAAGGCACAGCGGACGTACCGGTCAACGACATCATCGCGGTGCTGGCGAGCGATGGCGAGGACGTGAAGGCCGCGGCTGGTGGTGCAGCGCCTCAAGCTCCGAAGGCCGAAGCGAAGCCTCCAGCCGCCGCTGCCCCTGCGGCAACACCAGCGAAAGCGCCCGCTGCTGCTCCCGCACCCGCAGCCAGCGCACCTGCGCCGCAAGCCAAAGCCAATGGATCGGCGTCGGATCGTGTCTTTTCGTCGCCGCTGGCGCGTCGGATGGCGAAGGAAGCAGGCATCGAGATCGGCCGCGTCAACGGCTCGGGTCCGCACGGCCGCATCGTTGCACGTGACGTTGAGCAGGCGAAATCCGGCAAGGGACTGAAAGCGCCTGCCGCTGGCGGCGCAACGGCTTCAGCGCCTGCGCCGGGCCCGTCGGACAAGCAGATCCGCGCGCTGTTCAAGGACGAGACCTACGAGGCCGTTCCCCACGAATCAATCCGCAAGGTCATCGCGCAGCGGCTGTCGGCGTCCGATCGCGACATTCCGCAATACTACCTCACAGCCGACTGCGACATCGGCAAGCTGGTCTCGGCGCGTGAGGAAATAAACGCGCTGGCGCCAAAGGACAAGGACGGCAAGCCGGTCTACAAGCTCTCGGTCAACGATTTCGTCATCAAGGCGCTGGCGCTGGCGTTGCAGCGCGTACCTGATGCCAACGTATCGTGGACCGAAGAGGCGATGCTGCATCACAAAGTGTCCGATGTGTCGGTGGCGGTTTCGATCCCGACCGGCCTGATCACGCCGATCATTCGCAACGCCCATCAGAAATCGGTGGCGCAGATTTCTGCCGACATGAAAGACCTCGCGGTGCGTGCCCGTGCGCGCAAACTGAAGCCCGACGAATACCAGGGTGGCAGCACCGCGGTGTCCAACCTCGGCATGTACGGCATGAAGCAGTTCACTGCCGTGATCAATCCGCCGCAGTCGAGCATCCTTGCCGTCGGCATGAGCGAGGAGCGGGCCGTGGTTCGAAACGGCAAGCTCGAGATCGCAAACGTCATGACCGTGACGCTGACCTGCGATCACCGCGCGATGGATGGCGCTCTTGGCGCGCAGCTTCTCGCGGCCTTCAAGCTGCTGATCGAAAATCCGGTGATGATGGTGGTGTAAGCACCGCCTCCGTTGGACGACGACGCATTTTCACATTTTCAGGGGAGGTGGTGATGCTCAAGAAAACCCGCGCAACGATCGCGGCTTTGGCCGCAGTTATTGTGCTGTCTTCGCTCGCAGGGGCGGCTGTCGCGCAGCAAAAGCCAAAGATCGCGACGTTGGCCGAGATGCCGAAGACCGTGCTCTACGTCGGCAACAGCTTTTTCTACTACAATAACAGTCTGCACAGCCACGTGCTGGCAATGATCCGCGGCGCCGATCCGCAGAATGCCGCAAGCCATCTTGCGACGTCCGCAACTATCAGCGGTTCGGGCATGAACTGGCACAACATTGACGCTTACTTCAACGACGGCATGGCGTCTTACACCTTCGATGCCAACAACAACGTGGTGCCCACCAAGCGCGACAAGAAGTTCGATGTCGTCATCACGATGGATTGCAGCCAGTGCCCGATCCATCCGCAGATGGGATCGATCTTCGCCGAGCAGGTGGCGAAGCAGGCTGCTTCGATCCGCAAGAATGGCGCGACACCCGTGCTGTTCATGTCGTGGGCTTATGCCGACAAGCCGGAGATGACGGCGCAATTGTCCGAAGCTTACACCAAAGTTGCCAATGCCAACGACGCGCTTGTGATTCCGGTTGGCCTCGCATTCGAGAGGGCGATCAAACAACGCCCCGATCTCAATCTCTACATCGCCGACAAGCGCCATCCGTCGCTTGCAGGCTCGTATCTCGCTGCGAGCACGGTGTTCTCGTCGCTTTACAATCGCTCTCCGGTCGGCAACGCCTATCGGGCCGGACTTGACGAGGCGACTGCAATATTCCTGCAGACCGTCGCATGGGAAACCGCGCAGCTCTATTACAAGGAATGATCGCGATTGGATCGGCCATGGTCGCGTCGGACTGGAAGCGCCGGTTGCTCATGGTCGTGCTGGCGTGTGCCCTTGGCCTTGCCGCCGCTTTCGCGTTTGGTTTCGTGGCCGGATTGGTGAGGCCATGCGAGGGCGAGAGACTGTCCTGTTCGATGACGGAAATCGTCGGCTTCATTTACATCCCCGTGTTCAGCGGCGCGGCACTGTTGGCATTTGCCGCTGCGGCGCTCTGGAAAAACAGCACTTCCGCAATTACCTGGGCCGCGCTGATACCATTGGTGCCGTTTCTGCTGCTTTTCGCCATCACCAAGTACTTTGAAATCTCGGTCCGGGAATACAATGAAATCCGCGAACGCGACGTGCAGGAGCTGCTGCAAATTGCCATCCCGATCGTTCTGACGCTTGTTGTTCCCTGGATCGTGCTTCAGCATTTTGCGGGCCGAACCGAAACCGAAAAGAAAGCACATGGCTGACACGTCTTTCGACATCATCATCATCGGCTCCGGACCGGGCGGCTACGTCACCGCCATTCGCGCGGCTCAGCTCGGTTTCAAGACCGCTCTCGTGGAGCGCTCGTTCCTCGGCGGCATCTGTTCGAACTGGGGCTGCATCCCGACCAAGGCGCTGCTGCGCTCGGCGGAAATCTATCATTACATGCAGCATGCCAAGGACTACGGGCTCTCCGCCGACAACATCAAGTTCGATCCGGCAGCCGTTGTGAAGCGCTCGCGCGGTGTTGCGGGCCGGATGAACAACGGCGTCGGCTTCCTGATGAAGAAGAACAAGGTCTCGGTGATCTGGGGCGAGGCGACGATCGATGCGCCGGGCAAGATCAGCGTCAAGGCATCCCCGGTCGAAGCGCCGAAGGGCTCGCTCGGGCCGGGCGCTTATCAGACTAAACACATCATCATTGCCACCGGCGCACGGCCGCGCGCGCTGCCCGGGTTGGAGCCTGACAAGAAACTGGTCTGGACATACTTCGAGGCGATGGTGCCGGAAAAAATGCCGAAGTCGCTGCTGGTCGTCGGCTCGGGCGCGATCGGGATCGAGTTCGCGTCGTTCTACAAAACCATGGGCACCGACGTGACCGTAGTCGAGGTGCTGCCGCAAATCCTCCCGGTCGAGGATGCCGAGATTGCAGCTTTCGCGCGCAAGGTATTCGAGAAGCAGGGCATCAAGATTCTGAGCAACACCAAGGTCACCAAGCTCGACAAGAAAGCTGACAGCGTTGTCGCCACCATCGACGACGGCAAAGGCAAGCCGCAAACCGTGGAATTCGATCGCGTGATCTCGGCGGTCGGCGTCGTCGGCAACATCGAGGGCTTCGGCCTTGAAAAGCTCGGTGTGAAAACCGACCGTGGCTGCATCGTCATCGATGGTTACGGCAAAACCAACGTGCCGGGCATCTACGCCATTGGCGACGTCGCCGGTCCGCCCATGCTGGCGCACAAGGCCGAGCATGAAGGTGTGATCTGCATCGAGGCGATCAAGGGACTTCACCCGCACGCGATGGACAAGAGCCTGATCCCCGGCTGCACCTATTGCCATCCGCAAATTGCGTCAGTGGGCATGACGGAGGCGAAAGCGAAGGAGGCGGGGCGGGACATTCGCGTCGGCCGCTTCCCGTTTGTCGGCAACGGCAAGGCGATCGCGCTCGGCGAGGATCAGGGAATGGTGAAGGTGATCTTCGACAAGAAAACCGGCCAGCTTCTCGGCGCGCATCTCGTCGGTGCCGAAGTCACCGAGCTGATTCAGGGCTTTGTCGTCGCCATGAACCTTGAGACCACCGAAGAAGAGCTGATGCACACGATCTTCCCGCACCCGACCATCTCGGAAACGATGAAGGAAGCGGTGCTCGACGCTTATGGACGGGTCCTCAACATGTAAGGCGCGTCTGCCGGTCTGGAGAACCGAGGCGACTGGGTTTCCAGCATGACTCGCGCAGGTAATTTGGTATCCTGTCCCGGTACGCTGTCGGCGTCGACGACAGATCGGGTGGGGCATGAACGAAGCACAGGCGTTTTTCAGCCAGCCGGGCGTCGGCTTCCTTTCGATGCTGGTGATCGGGGCCATCGCCGGCTGGATCGCGGAGCGGGTGACGTCGTCAGACCACGGGCTCTTCACGAACATTCTTGTCGGCATTGCAGGCGCATTCGTCGGCGCCAAGCTCGCCGAGATCGGTCAGATCACGATCTTCGGCTTTTGGCAGACGCTGATATCCGCCAGCATTGGCGCAATCATCATCTTGTTCGCCTGGCGGATGGTGCGCGCTCGCTGATTGGCCGTTAGGTACCGAGAGCGGGTGGCAAACGCGCAACGAATGTTGCGTACTTGTCACAGTCCCTGAACATTTAACCGTCGCCGCATCGGCTGCTTGCTTGCGCCGCGATTTAGCCACACGGCTTCGTGAAATCATATCTTCACAGGCTAATCGCCCGGCCGCGTTGAAGGTTTTGGAAAATTATCTCGATTTTCCGCGTTTTCAGTGGCTGTGGGGTACGGATCAGATGGACGCCAAGACCAACATCAAATCGAGACTGCCGAGCCGCCATGTGACGGAAGGCCCGGAACGGGCACCGCATCGCTCGTATCTCTATGCCATGGGTCTCACCACTCAGCAGATCCACCAGCCGTTCGTCGGCGTGGCCTCCTGCTGGAACGAGGCGGCTCCTTGCAATATCGCGCTGATGCGGCAGGCCCAGGCCGTCAAAAAGGGCGTTGCATCGGCCGGCGGCACCCCGCGCGAGTTCTGCACCATCACCGTGACCGATGGTATCGCGATGGGTCATGAGGGCATGCGCTCGTCGCTGCCGTCCCGCGAAGCCATTGCCGATACCGTTGAACTGACCATGCGTGGCCATGCCTACGATGCGCTGGTCGGTCTTGCCGGTTGCGACAAATCCTTGCCGGGCATGATGATGGCGATGGTTCGCCTCAATGTGCCGTCGGTCTTTATCTACGGCGGCTCGATTCTGCCGGGCAATTTCCGCGGCCAGCAGGTCACGGTGCAGGACATGTTCGAGGCTGTCGGAAAGCATTCGATCGGCGAAATGTCCGACGAAGACCTCGATGAAATCGAGCGCGTCGCCTGTCCGTCTGCTGGCGCTTGCGGCGCCCAGTTCACCGCCAACACCATGGCCACCGTTTCCGAGGCCATTGGTCTCGCGCTGCCGTACTCGGCAGGCGCACCGGCGCCTTACGAAATTCGCGATGCGTTCTGCACGACCGCTGGCGAGAAGGTGATGGAGCTGATTTCGCTCAACATCCGCCCGCGTGACATCGTCACCCGCAAGTCATTGGAGAACGCCGCAGCCGTTGTTGCCGCCTCCGGTGGTTCGACCAATGCGGCGCTGCATCTGCCTGCAATTGCTCACGAATGCGGCATCGAATTCAACCTGTTCGACGTGGCCGAAATCTTCAAAAAGACACCGTATGTCGCGGATTTGAAGCCGGGTGGCCGTTATGTCGCCAAAGACATGTTCGAGGTTGGCGGTATTCCAATTCTGATGAAGACCTTGCTCGACAACGGCTATCTCCATGGCGACTGCATCACGGTCACGGGACGAACGATTGCCGAGAATCTCAAGTCGGTGAAATGGAATCCTAACCAGGATGTGGTTCGTCCTGCAGACAAGCCGATCACCGTCACGGGCGGCGTCGTCGGTCTCAAGGGAAATCTCGCACCTGACGGTGCGATCGTGAAAGTCGCCGGTATGTCGAATTTGAAATTCACCGGACCTGCGCGCTGCTTCGATAGCGAAGAAGACGCGTTCGCGGCCGTGAAGAACAAGACTTACAAGGAAGGCGATGTTCTCGTCATTCGCTATGAGGGCCCCAAGGGCGGTCCCGGCATGCGGGAAATGCTGCAGACCACGGCGGCGCTGACTGGCCAAGGCATGGGCGGCAAGGTCGCGCTTGTCACCGACGGACGTTTCTCCGGGGCCACGCGCGGGTTCTGCATCGGCCATGTCGGCCCCGAGGCTGCGGTCGGTGGCCCGATCGGCCTGATCCGCGATGGCGACATCATCGAACTCGACGCCGACATCGGCACCATCAACGTGCGCCTGTCGGATGCCGAATTGGCCGAACGTAAAAAGAGCTGGAAACCGCGCGAGCACAATTATGGCTCGGGTGCGATCTGGAAGTATGCCCAGCAGGTCGGACCTGCCTTGTATGGCGCCGTGACCCATCCGGGCGGCGCAGCTGAGAAAATAGCTTATGCAGATCTCTAGTACCGCCGATCTGAAGTTCCTGCACCGTTGCTGTGAAGTTCTTTATCAGGAACTTCAGATCGGAAACGGTACCAGGACTAAAAGTTGCTGGTACCCTTTGGTTTCCGAAGTTCGTGTGACGAAGGTGCGGAGATGATTCACGAAGTTGGGAAGCCGGGTACCAGGCGGTTGATTGCTGTTGCATTGATAACGGGCGCCGCAATCGCGGCGAACGTAGCCAATGCTTTTGAAGGCAATCCAGTAACGGGTCCCGATGCTGCGCTTCCGATCGCTTCTCCGCACCCTGGCACCGCGCCGGCGTTGAAAAAGGCCACGCCGCCTGTTGCGGCAGCCGCTGCAATCAATCCGTCCCTGTCCGCGCTTCAGTATGCCGCCGAAGACGGTCATCCGGTGGCGCAGTGGAAGCTCGGTCAGATGTATGCCGCTGGAGATGGCGTCGCCCAGGACAACATGCGCGCGTTCGAATATTTTAGCCGTATCGCCAGTGCGCACGCCGAAGACAATCCAGCTGCGCCGCAGGCAAGCATTGTCGCACGAGCGTTCGTGGCGCTCGGCCGCTATTACCTCGACGGCATCCCGAACTCTAAGGTGGTCGCCGATCCCGATCGCGCCCGCGAGATGTTCCATTATGCTGCGTCGTACTTCGGCAATGCAGATGCGCAGTACAATCTGGCGCGTCTGTTCCTCGACAATTCGGCTTCACCTCGTGAAGCCAAGTCGGGTGTTCGCTGGCTGAGCCTTGCTGTCCAGAAGAACCACTATCAGGCGCAAGCGCTGATGGGGCAGTTGATGTTCAACGGCGATTATCTGCCGCGTCAGGCTGCAAGAGGGCTGATGTATCTGACGCTGGCCCGCGACAGTGCGGCTCCCGGCGACACGTGGATCAGGGAAAGCTACAGCAACGCGATGAAGAAGGCGTCTGAAAACGACCGCACCATGGCGTTGCAGATGCTTGAGCGCTGGGTTCGCGGTCAGCGGGACTAAAAAATCTCGCCAGATGGCTTTGAGAATTACTCAGGCTGCATCCAGATCGAGATCGATCCACACTGGAACGTGATCGGATGCTTTCTCCCAGCCGCGGAGATGCTTGTCGATTCCCGCCTGCGACAGGCGGTCGCTGGCTTGTGGCGACAGCAGCAGATGGTCGATCCGGATGCCGTTGTTCTTGGCCCAGCCGCCGGCTTGATAATCCCAGAACGTATACTGACCGGCGGCGTCGGTCGTTGTCCGCAGGGCATCGGTGAGACCCAGATTCAGCAGCGACTGAAAGCGCTCGCGGGTTGGCGGCAAGAACAGCGCATCATTGATCCATGCGCGCGGATCGTAAACGTCGCGCTCGTCCGGGATCACATTGAAATCGCCGGCAAGCACGAATGTTTCTTCATTTGCGAGGCGCTCCTTTGAATACTCAAGAAGTCGCGACATCCATCTGAGTTTGTAGGGATATTTCTCCGTATTCACCGGGTTTCCGTTGGGCAGGTAGAGGCATCCGACACGGAGTACGCCGCGCTTGAGCGGGACAATTCCTTCCAGAAATCGCGCCTGAATATCTTCGTCGTCGCCGGCGAGTCGCGGTTTCGTCTCGTCGAATCGAAGGCGGGAGAGCAGTGCAACGCCGTTAAAAGCCTTCTGTCCGTGGGTCACGACGTTGTAGCCGAGCGCCTCGATCGGTTCGCGCGGGAACGCCTCATCGACGCATTTGATCTCCTGCAGGCAGACGACGTCGGGCGAGGTGTCCTTGAGCCAGGCCAGCAGATGTTCCAGCCGCTGCCTGACCGAGTTCACGTTCCATGTTGCGATGCGGATCATGTGCGGCTCAACATTAGCTATAATTCATCAGGCAGGCATACCCCGGCGGTCTGTGCTGTGATAAACCGTCAGGACTCGATAAACCAACGAAATAAAGCTGGTTTCAAGGGGTTAACGGTACGATCGGGCCTCTTGCGTAATTCGGCGCCTGTTAGATTTGGATGCGGTGTGTTGAACGTAGGAAATCATGACGCGACGTAGCTGGCTGCTGGCCATCGTTCTTGTGGGAGGCACCACCGCTGCCGCCTACGCGACCCGTTCGTCATGGCTCGGTGCCGGAGCCAGCGCACAGGCTCCGCAGCAGCGTGTCCGCACGATTTCGATCGAGACCGCAAAGGCCGAGCGGCGTACCGTTCCGATGGAAGTGGATTCGATCGGCACCGTGACGCCGATCGCGAGCGTCGCGATCAAGTCGCGTATCGAAACCACGATCGTCGCCGTACATTTTGAAGACGGCGCGCGTGTCAAGGAAGGCGACAAGCTGTTCACGCTCGACTCCCGGCAGATCGATGCGCAGATCGCGCAGGCCGAGGGCACGCTCGCGCGCGATCAGGCGCAGCTCGCCGGTGCGGAGCGCGATCTCAAACGGTTCAGCGATCTCATTGCCAAGGGCGCAACCACGCAGGTCAATGTCGATAACGCCAAAACGCAGTCCGATATCCTTGCAGGCACGATCAAGGCCGACGAGTCGCTTCTCGATAATCTGCGCGTTCAGAAAAGCTTCACCGAAATCCGTGCACCGTTCGCCGGCCGCATCAGCGCCGCCGCGGTCAAGATCGGCAACTTCGTGCGGCCAGCCGATCTCACGCCGATGGCTGTCCTGAACCAGATGGCGCCGGTCTATGTCAGCTTCGCGGTGCCGCAGCGTGTGCTCGGCGAATTGCGCGAGGGCATGGGGGCGGGCCTGTCCAGTGTAAGGGCAACCGTGCCCGGCAACGGCAAATCCGAAAGCGGCAAGATCGCGATGGTGGAGAACACCGTCGATGCGCAGACCGGCATGGTGACGGTGCGCGGGATGATGGACAACCACAGCGAGCTTCTGTGGCCGGGCACGCTGGTGAATGCCAAGCTGACTGTTCGCACCGAGGAGGCTGTGGTTGTGCCTTCGGCGGCGGTGCAGCGTAGCCAGTCAGGAAATTACGTGTTTTTGGTCAAGGACGGCGCGGCCACGGTGCAGCCGATCGATGTCAGCCGGACGCTGCAGGGGCTTTCGGTGATCTCCAAAGGGCTTAACGGCGGCGAGGAGGTCGTGACCGACGGTCAGCTTCTGTTGACAAATGGCAGCAAGGTCGAGGTTCGGCCTCGCAAGGCCGGGGTGTAACCGATGAATCTCTCCGAGCTTTGTATCCGACGTCCCGTCATGACGACGCTGATGACGGCGTCGATCATTGCCTTCGGTGTTTTCGGCTTTCGCCTGCTTCCGGTTTCCGCGCTTCCAAAGGTCGACTTCCCGACTATCGCGGTGACCGCGACATTGCCGGGTGCAAGCGCCGATACCATGGCCGCGTCGGTTGCTGGTCCGATCGAGCGCCAGCTATCGACTATTTCCGGCATCTCGTCGATGTCATCGACATCGGCGCAGGGCACCACCGCGATCACCATCCAGTTCGACCTTAACCGCAACATCGACGCAGCCGCGCTGGATGTGCAGACCGCGCTCACCATCGCGCAGCGGCGGTTGCCAGTCGAACTGACCACGCCGCCGAGTTTCCGCAAGGTCAATCCGGCCGAGTTTGCGATCCTGTTTATATCGCTGTCGTCAACGACGCTGCCGCTGTCCGCCGTCAACGATTATGCCGATATCGTTCTGGGACAGTCGCTCTCGCAGATTCCGGGCGTTGCCCAGGTCCAGATTTTCGGCCCTCAGAAGTTTGCCATTCGTGTGCAGGCCGATCCGGAAGCCGCGGCAGCCCGCGGGCTTGCGCTGGAAGATATCCGCACGGCGGTGTCGCGCGCCAATTCCTCGACGCCTGTCGGAACGATCAACGGACCCAGTCAAGACGTGGCTTTGCAGGCCTCGGGTCAGCTCGACAAGGCGGCCGATTATCGCCAGGTCGTGGTTGCGTGGCGTAACGGCTCGCCGGTGAAGCTCGACGAAATCGCCAAGGTTTACGACAGCGTCGAGAACGACAAGGTCGCGACCTGGTTCAACGGCGAGCGAGCCATCGTGCTTGGCATCCAGAAGCAACCCGACGCCAACGCGGTTGCGGTTGTCGATGGTATCCGCGCCAAGCTGCCCGCGCTGCGGGCTCAGATTCCAGCATCGGTCGAAATGACCGTGACACTGGATCGTTCGGTATCGGTGCGCCAGTCGGTCGCCGATGTCGAGGAAACGCTGCTGATCGCGATCGGCCTCGTCATCGTGGTGATCTTCCTGTTCCTGCGCTCGGCGTCCGCGACTTTTATCCCGGCGCTGGCTGTGCCGATCTCGATCCTCGGCACCTGCGCCGTGATGTATGTGCTGGACTATTCGATCAACAACATGACGTTGCTGGCGCTGACGCTATCGGTCGGCTTCGTGGTCGATGACGCCATCGTCATGCTGGAGAATATCGTTCGTCATATCGAGCAGGGCATGAAGCCTTTTGATGCCGCGCTAAAGGGCGCCCGCGAGATCAGCTTTACCATTATGTCGATCACGTTCTCGCTGATCGCCGTGTTTATTCCGGTTCTGCTGATGGGCGGCATCGTGGGCCGCGTGTTCCGCGAATTCGCAGTGACGATTTCAGTCGCGATCGTTGTGTCTGGCTTCGTCTCGCTGACGTTGACGCCGATGTTGTGCGCGCGCGTTCTCAAGGCCCACGATCCGCACCACACTCCGAACATCGTGCTGCGCCTGTTCGAACGCATGTTTGCAGGACTGCTGCGCGCCTACGAATGGTCGCTTGATCGCGTTCTGGCCTGGAAGAGTGTGATGCTGCTCGTCACGCTTGCGACGCTGGGGGCTACGGTCTGGCTTTACACCATCGTGCCCAAGGGCTTTTTTCCGCAGGAAGACACCGGTTTTCTTGTTGGCACCACGGAATCGGCAACCGATACGTCATTCGAAGCCATGAGTGCGCGCCATCGCGTTTTGGCAGCAATTCTAAAAGCCGATCCGGCTGTCGATTTCGTTAACAGCACGGTCGGCGTGACGGGCATCATTGCGACAAACAACAACGGACGGTTGTTTATTGGTTTGAAGCCGGCCAAGGAGCGCGATCCTGCGCCGGTGGTGATTGCGCGCTTGCGGCAGAAAGCAACGCAGGTGCCGGGCATCCAGGCGTTCTTCCAGAGCATCCAGAATCTCAACATCGGCGGGCGGCCCTCGAAGAGCCAGTATCAATACGTGTTGCAAAGCGGCGATACGGAAACGCTGTACCGCGTGGCGCCGGAACTGCTTGAGAAGATCAAGAAGGTGGACGGCATTCTCGACGCCACCGCCGATCTATATCTGAAAAATCCTCAGCTCACCGTCGAGATCGATCGCGAGAAGGCGGCCGTCTACGGCATCACCGCCGATCAGATCCGCAACCAGCTGTTCAACGCTTACGGCTCGCGGCAGGTCGGTACGATCTATCAGCCGTCAAACGACTACCAAATCATTCTGGAAGTTCAGCCCCAGTTCAAGGCGGACCCGTCCGACTTGTCGAAGCTTTACATGAAGACCGCCAACAACCAGACCATCCCGCTTGAAGCGGTGGCGCGGATGGTGCCGACGGTCGGACCGTTGCAGATCAATCACCAGGCCCAGCAGCCGGCGGTGACGATCTCGTTCAATCTCGCGCCGGGCATCTCGCTGGGTTACGCTGTCGACCAGATCTCGCAGATCGAGCGAACGTCGAATTTGCCTGCGACCGTGTTCACCGGATTCTCGGGAACCGCGCAGGTATTTCAGGATTCGCTGCGCGGGCAGGGTGTTCTCATTCTCGCCGCTGTGTTTGCGGCGTTCGTGATCCTCGGCATTCTCTACGAGAGCTTCATTCATCCGATCACGATCATTTCCGGTCTGCCGTCGGCGGGCATCGGCGCGATCCTGACGCTGATGCTGTTCAAGCTGGAATTGTCGGTGATTGCGATGATCGGCATCGTCATGCTGGTTGGCATCGTCAAGAAGAACGCCATCATGATGGTCGATTTCGCGATCGAGCGGCGGCAAGTCGGCTTGAGCGCGGAACATGCGATCCGCGAAGCGGCGCTGTTGCGCTTCCGGCCGATCATGATGACGACATTCGCTGCGATCTTCGGGACGCTTCCGATTGCGTTTGGAACAGGCGCCGGAGCGGAGCTACGCCAGCCATTGGGCGTGGCCGTGGTCGGCGGGTTGCTGCTGTCACAGTTGCTGACGCTCTTCATCACGCCTGTGATTTATATCTATCTTGACCGCATCGATCGCCGCCTGAAGCGCCGTCTCGAACCTGATTTCCAGGAGACGATTGCGGATGCGCCACGCGCTGCCGCCGCCGAATAACGCGCACGTGCTGGCGCAAAAGAAAAAGCCGGGCAAGCTGCCCGGCTTTTTCGTTTCAGCGAAATTCGCTCAGATCGAAAAGCTGGTGCCGCAGCCGCAGGACGCAGTGGCATTCGGGTTGTTGACCCGGAACGACGCGCCGATCAGATCGTCCACGAAATCGACCTCGGAGCCCGCGAGAAAGGGAACGGACGCCGGATCGACCAAAACCACCGCATCGTCACGTGAGATCACCAGATCGTCGCCGGCCTGCGTGCGTTCGACGTCGAACTTGTACTGAAATCCCGAGCAGCCGCCGCCTTCGACGCTGATGCGCAGCATTGCACCGTTGCCCTCAGATTTCAGGATCTGGCCTATCCGGCGGGCGGCGCGTTCGCTGATCGTGACGTTTTCGGTCATAGTCGTGGCATCCAGCGTCAAGGTATTCGTCATGGACGTGTTCCAGTTTGAATCTCACTGCCTCCATAGTTAAGTGCCCGGGGGTTAAGAATCAAATGCCAAAAGGGTGTAATTGAACGTGCCGGTCGGAATGGCCAGTACCCGGTTTCCGAACGCGCACAAGGCCTATGCCTGCGACCCGGCCAAGAGCCGCGGCCGGGTGCATCCAGAGCCGCCGAGCAAGACCCGCAGCGCCTTCCGGCGCGATTGCGACCGGGTGATCCATTCGACCGCGTTCCGGCGTCTCAAACACAAGACGCAGGTGTTCGTCTTTCACGAGGGCGACCACTATCGAACCCGGCTGACACATTCGCTCGAGGTCGCCCAGATTGCCCGCGCACTGGCGCGTCAACTCGGCCTCGATGAAGACCTGACCGAGACGCTGGCCTTAGCCCACGACCTCGGTCATCCGCCGTTCGGCCACGCCGGCGAACGTGCGCTCGATGTGTGCCTCAAGGGTTTTGGCGGTTTCGATCATAACGCGCAGAGCTTGCGCGTGGTGACGACGCTGGAGCGGCGCTATCCTGCGTTCGATGGCCTCAACCTCACGTGGGAGTCGCTCGAAGGCATTGTCAAGCACAACGGGCCGCTTACCGACCGTGCCGGCAATGCGATTGGACGTTATCGCGAAACAGGCGTGCCGATAGCGCTCGCCGAATATGTCCGCACGCACGATCTCGAATTATGGAGCCATGCGTCGGCTGAAGCGCAGGTCGCGGCGCTTGCCGATGACATCGCCTACGACGCGCACGATATCGACGACGGATTGCGGGCAGGGTTGTTCAAGGTTGACGACCTGAAGGCAGTGCCAGCGATTGCCGTCATGATCGGCGATATCGATGTCCGCTTTCCGAACCTGGATGACGCACGCCGGGGCGCGGAACTGATCCGTGAGATCATCTCTTACTTCATCTCCGCGGTTGTCGCAGAAACGCAACACCGCATCGACGCCGCAAATCCGGCCGTCATCGAAGACATCCGGTTGCTGGGACGGCCGGTGGCAGGTTTTCTGGCCGAGGCCGAAACGGCGGAGGGTGCGATCAAGGCGTTCCTCCGGCAACGCATGTACCGCCACGACCGGGTGATGCGGATTATGGGCGAAGCTGAAACGGTTGTCCGCGATCTGTTCGGGCGATATTGCCGCGATCCTGCCGAGATGCCACCGGAATGGTCGCCCGATAGCAGTGGTGCGGCGATCGCGAACGAACGCAGGATCGGCGATTTTATTGCCGGAATGACTGACCGTTTTGCGCTGACCGAGCATAAACGGCTCTTTGACTCGACCCCGGAATTGCTTTAGGCGGCGGCTCTTCTCCAACATTTCCGGCCAGATTCATGCCCACTGCAACTTCATCCCATAACCTCTTTGCCGACGTGCTGACGCGCGTCCGTGCGGTATGCGTGCTGCTTGCAAAAGAGGGCGCGCTGCCGGCGGGTCTCGATCTGTCGCGCGTCGTGGTCGAGCCGCCAAAGGATGCCACTCACGGCGATATGGCTACCAACGCCGCCATGGTGCTGGCCAAGGACGCCAAGGCCAAGCCGCGCGATCTCGCCGACAAGATTGCGGACAAGTTGCGCGCGGACGATCTGGTGTCTGGTGTCGAGATCGCAGGACCGGGCTTCATCAACATCAGGCTGAAGCCGCAAGTCTGGGCGGACGCCCTGCGCGCGGTTCTAGGCGAGGGAGATAACTACGGCCGCAGCGCCATCGGCGCGGGCGAGAAGGTCAACGTCGAATACGTCTCCGCCAATCCGACGGGACCGATGCATGTCGGCCATTGCCGGGGCGCGGTGTTCGGCGATGCGCTGGCGAACTTGCTGTCGGTCGCGGGTTACGACGTCACGCGCGAATATTACATCAACGATGCCGGCGCGCAGGTCGATGTGCTCGCACGCTCGGCTTATGAACGATACAAAGAAGCTTGCCAGCAGCCATTTACGATTTCGGAGGGCATGTATCCGGGAGAATATCTTACAGAAGTTGGCCTTTTCATCGGACAGGAGTATGGGCATCGACTTCTAGGCCTGCCAGAAGCTGAGTGGCTTCCTTTAGTTCGAAATCTCGCGATCAAGACGATGATGCGGATCATCCGCGAAGATTTGGCCGCGCTGAACATTCAGCATGAGGTTTTCTTTTCCGAGCGCTCGTTGATCGAGGGCGGAGATGATCGGGTTGCGGCGACCATCGCCTTTCTGCGCGCCAAAGGCGACGTTTATGAAGGCCGTTTGCCGCCGCCGAAAGGCGCACCGGTCGAGGACTACGAGGATCGCGAGCAAACGCTGTTTCGTGCCACGGCCTATGGCGACGATATCGATCGTCCGCTGTTGAAGTCCGACGGATCGTACACTTACTTTGCGTCGGATATCGCCTATCACAAGACCAAGTTCGATCGCGGCTTCCATGAGATGATCGACGTGTGGGGCGCCGACCACGGCGGCTACATCAAGCGGGTGCAGGCCGCGATCAAGGCGGTGACCGAGGGCAAAGGCACGCTCGACGTCAAGATCGTGCAGCTCGTGAAACTGCTGCGGAACGGCGAGCCGGTGAAAATGTCGAAGCGCTCAGGCGACTTCGTCACTCTGCGCGAGGTTGTGGAGGAGGTCGGCTCCGATGCGGTGCGGTTCATGATGCTGTTCCGCAAGAACGACGCGGTGCTCG
>JAKFUP010000024.1 GCA_021732625.1 Hyphomicrobiales bacterium | reverse complement strand
CGATCGGCTGATGTGCAAACTCGCCCTCGACCATCCGGGCTACGGTTTCGAAAGCCATATGGGCTACGGCGTGCCGGTCCATCTCGAAGCGCTGCGGCGGCTCGGGCCGACTGTGCATCATCGCCGGCTGTTCGCGCCGGTTGCGGCGATGCTTCAGGCTTCGGCACAGGCCGACGAAGGTTCAGTGCTGCGTCCGGTTGCCTGATCGGCCGCAGCACTTTACACACAGATCCGCCATCACATTCGCCGGGCCTCCATGCGCTTCACGTCTCTGATCGTCGAACTCGTGCGCGCCCGGCCGCGCCTGATGTTCTGGATCGTGTCTTTGTTGATGGCCAGCCTCTGGCTGGCGGTGCCGCTGCTGCTCTATCGCAGCCCGCCGGGTGATGTGGCGTTGCTGCTGACATACGGCCGGGAATATCCGCTCGGCACGCCGCTCGGTCCGCCGCTGGCGTTCTGGCTTGCCGATATTGCCTTCCGCCTCGCGGGCAACAATATATTCGGTGTTTACGTCCTGGCGCAGATTTGCCTCGTCGTGATGTTGTGGGCGTTGTTCCTGCTGGCGCGGGCCATCGTCGGCGGGCAGCAGGCGGTGATTGCGATCCTGCTCACCGCGACTGTCGCTGTCTTCAGTTTTCCCGGCGTCGAATTCGGACCGGACGTGCTGGCGCGGCCGCTGTGGGCTTTGCTGCTGCTGCACGCATGGCGCATCGCAGGTCAGGGCCGCCGCAACGCTTGGTTCGCGCTGTCGATCGAGGCCGGACTTCTATTGTTGACGTCGCCAGCGGCCATCGTGCTGCTGGCGCTTGTCGTGATCTTCTTGGTGTGCACTGAACGTGGCCGCCGCGCCTTCACATCGCTCGATCCGCTATTCGCGCTGCTGGTGATCGCGGCTCTCGCACTACCACACCTGGTCTGGCTGTTGCGCAACGACGCCCTCGCGGTGCCGCAGATCCCGACCCTCGCAGATATGGACGATCGCGGACGGCTGCTGGCTGCGCTGTTCGGCGGTCTTGTGCTGTCGCTTGCGGGCACAGGATCGCTGATGGTGCTGAATTCGTCTCGCCTTGCGCGCAATCCGGAAGAGGCCCCGCTGATCTTTCGTCCACGAGTCGATCGCTTTGCGAAGCAGTTCGTATTCTTTTTTGCGCTGGCGCCTGCGATCGCGGGAAGTCTGATCTCGGCGCTGTTCGGTTTCGACCAGGTGTTTGGCGGGGCGGGGGTTGCGCTGGCGATGTCCGGCCTTGCTTTCACGATTGCCGCAGGCGATCTGATCTACCTGCGGCGGCAGAAATTCCTGCGCACGGTCTGGCTGATGATCGTTCTTGCGCCCGCGGCCGGTGTGATCGCGCAGACGCTGGTGCAGCCATGGACCGAAGCCGGCGAGGTGAGGACAGCAATTCCGGCAGGCGAAATGGGGCGTTTCTTCTCCGAAAACTATCAGCGCCGCACCAACCAGCCGCTGCGCGCGGTGGCAGGCGATCCGGATTTCACTCCCTTGATCGGATTTGCCGCGCCGTCGCGGCCGCATGTGTTCTTCGACGCCGAGCCCGCACGCTCGCCGTGGATCGACGCGGCGCGCTTCAACGTCAGCGGCGGCATCGTCGTCTGGCGCGCGGCGGATACGGCGGGTACGCCGCCGGCCGACGTTCTCAAGCGCTTCCCGGGAATTGCAGCTGAAGTGCCGCAGTCGTTCAAGCGGCTGGTCGATGGGCGGCAACCGCCGCTGCGCGTGGGTTGGGCGATCGTACGGCCGAAAGGCCCATAATCTGGCAGTGATCCATGTTCTTGCAATGAAATGAGCCTTGCGAATGGAAAAAGCCCCCGGATGGCTCCGGGGGCTTTTGTTTGACGATGATCAGCTCAGCTGCTTACGCGGCGATATGCTTGAACATGTTGCGTCGTGCCTCGTCGTCCATCTCGGCCTTGAAGGTGAACTTGTCCTTCAGTGCGATGGCGATCGCCGCCGCCGGCCGCGCCTGAACTTCATCGTGCAAGCGCTTCAGGTTCGGAAACTTGACCCACTGGTCTTCGCCGAGAATGAACGGGATCATCCGGGCCCAGCCCCAGACATCCATATCGACGATCGTGTAGGTGTCGCCGACCATGTACTTCTTGCCGGCGAGATGATCGTTGAGAATGCCATAGTGGCGATTGGCTTCGAACGCGTAGCGGTTGATTGCGTAGGGCACTTTCTCCGGCGCGAAGTGCTTGAAGTGAACGGCCTGACCCGAGAAAGGACCGACGCCGGTGGCGACGAACATCAGCCACGACAGAAGCTGCGCGCGGTTGGCGGGCGTGTTCGACGGCATGAACTTGCCTGTCTTTTCGCCGAGGTAGAGCAGGATCGCGTTGCTATCAAAAACGATATTGCCGTCGTCGGAGATCGCCGGAACCTTGCCGTTTGGATTGATCGCAAGAAATTCCGGCTTGAACTGATCGCCCGTGCGGGTGTCGACCGGCACCGGCTCATAAGCCAATCCGGCTTCCTCGAGAAACAGGCCGATCTTGGTCGGGTTCGGCGATCCGTTGAAATAGAATTTGATCATGATGCGATCCTCCTTGTGGTGTGTGCTGAACCGGAAGCGGGGCCGGTCTGCGTCGTGCTCATTGGTGTTTGCAGGCGGGCGCATCTTTGAACGAGGTGCGATCACCATGCAAGTGCATGATCACGCTTGAGACTGCACACTCGCGGTTTCGTGAAGTGCTGTCTTGATGGCACGCAAATCCTGCCAGGCGAGGCGCTTGTAGATCGGCGAGCGCAGCAAGTAGGCTGGGTGGAAAGTCGGTATCGCGCGAATGATGCGCGTGCCGGTATCGAACGGCACCCATCGCCCGCGGGTTTTCATGATGCCTTCGCGGGTGTTGAGCAGCGTTTGGGACGATGGATTGCCGAGGCACACCAGCACGTCCGGATCGACCAGTTCGATTTGCTTGCGGATGAACGGCAGGCAGATCTGGGTTTCCTGCGGCGTCGGTGTCCGGTTGCCGGGCGGCCGCCACGGAATGACGTTGGCGATATAAACCTTGGTCCGGTCGAGCCCGATGGCGGCCATCATCAGGTCGAGCAGTTTGCCGGAGCGGCCGACGAAGGGCTTGCCTTCGATGTCCTCGTCGCGGCCGGGCGCCTCGCCGACGAACATAATCTTCGCCTCAGGATTGCCATCACTGAAAACAAGCCGCGTCGCGGTGGCTTTCAGGGCGCAGCCGTCGAAGGCGTCGAGCAGCGAGCGCAGTTCATCCAGTGTGTTGGCGGTATCGGCAGCGTCGCGTGCGGTCGCTGCGGCAATGTCCGGCGGCGGCGCAGCCTCGACGCGGGGAGGCGGCGCTGCCGGTGTCATGGCGCGGGGCGGCAGCGCGCGCGCCGGCGTCTCCACTTTGCGTTCGGGGGCCGGCTCGTGCGCTTCCGACAGCCGGTCGACCGCCTCGTCGCTCAAAGCGCAATCGACTCCAGCCTCCAGATAGAAGGCGAGCAGGTCGCGCGCCGTGGGCGGGCGCTCTGGAGATGAGGTCGACATGGCTGTCTATTCCGCACTGCGGTTCCGGAGGCCACTTTAGGCCTTCGCGCGTGCAGGCGAAATGGCCGCCATGCGCGCATTCACTGGCATACATCGCTGCGGGGTTGTCCTGATGCGAAAAATCGGAAAGAAACATTTGGAAATGTTCGGAATTGACCTGTCGATCCTGCCGAGAGAGCCGTCATGAGCACCGAGTTGCCACCGCGCGAGTCCATGGAATTCGACATTGTGATCGTCGGTGCCGGACCGTCCGGCCTCGCGGCAGCAATCCGCCTCAAACAGATCAATCCCGAGCTGTCGGTGGTGGTCGTGGAAAAGGGCTCCGAAGTCGGTGCGCACATTCTGTCCGGCGCCGTGATCGACCCTGTTGGCCTCGACAAGCTCATTCCCGACTGGCGCGAAGATGCCGATTGCCCGCTCAAAACCCAGGTCACCGACGACAAATTCTACTGGATGACGGCGGGCGGCGCGATCCGGCTGCCGAACTTCGCAATGCCGCCGCTGATGAACAATCATCATTGCTATATCGGCTCGCTTGGCGACGTCTGCCGCTGGCTGGCGCCGCGCGCCGAAGCACTGGGCGTCGAGATTTATCCGGGCTTCGCGGCGACGGAAGTTCTGTACGACGACAACGGCAACGTGAAGGGCATCGCCACCGGCGACATGGGCGTCGGCCGCGACGGCGAACCGAAAGATTCATTCACGCGCGGCATGGAGTTGCTCGGCAAATACACGCTGTTCGCCGAAGGCGCGCGCGGCAGCCTTGCCAAGACGCTGATCGCCAAATTCAAGCTCGACGCCGACAGCGAGCCGCCGAAGTTCGGCATCGGCCTCAAGGAAGTCTGGCAGATCGATCCGTCGAAGCACAAAAAGGGTCTGATCCAGCACTCGTTCGGCTGGCCGCTCGACAATTCCACCGGCGGCGGCTCGTTCCTCTATCACTACGGCGACAACCTCGTGGCCGTCGGCTTCGTTCTGCATCTCAACTACAACGATCCGTATCTGTCGCCATTCGACGAATTCCAGCGCTTCAAGACCCATCCCTCGATCCGCTCGGTATTCGAGGGCGGCAAGCGCCTGTCATACGGTGCTCGCGCGATCACCGAAGGCGGCTACCAGTCGGTGCCGAAACTATCGTTCCCCGGCGGCGCATTGATTGGTTGTGCGGCCGGCTTCGTCAACGTGCCGCGCATCAAGGGCGTCCACAACGCCATGGGTAGCGGCATGCTGGCGGCCGAGCATCTGGCTGCTGCGCTGGCAGCGGGACGCATGAATGACGAACTGATCGAATACGAGAACGCCTGGCGCGGCTCGGTGGTCGGCCAGGACCTGCACAAGGTCCGCAACGTCAAGCCGCTGTGGTCGAAGTTCGGCACCATCGTCGGGGTGGCACTCGGTGGCTTCGACATGTGGTGCAACACGCTCGGCTTCTCGCTGTTCGGCACCGTCGGTCACAGCAAGCGCGACGCCAAGACGCTCGATCCGGCGAAATCCAGCACGCGCATGACTTATCCGAAGCCCGACGGCAAGATTTCCTTCGACAAGCTGTCGTCTGTCTTTCTGTCGAACACCAATCATGAGGAAGATCAGCCGATCCACCTCAAGGTGGCGGACATGGCTCTGCAGAAATCATCAGAGCATGATGTTTTTGCCGGCCCGTCGAATCGGTATTGCCCGGCAGGCGTGTATGAGTGGGTCGAGGAAACCAGTGGTCTCAAGTTCGTGATCAACGCGCAGAACTGCGTCCACTGCAAAACCTGCGATGTGAAGGATCCGAACGGAAACATCACTTGGGTCCCGCCGGAAGGCGGCGGAGGCCCAAATTATCAGGGCATGTGAGCGTCTCAGTGTCGTCTGCCCGTGCGCGGCCACGATAACGCCACAGTGCGGGTTGTGGACACTGTGACAGTTTGAGCGGCTGTGACGGGACCACGCTTCCTTGCGGTTGGCGGCTAAAACGGCCATTGTAAGCGCCGTTCGATGCGCCGGGCAGGATGAGTGGCGCAAGTATGGTACGAGCACGGTTGCCAGCGGATGCCGGTTCTCGGGAACATGCTCAACGAAATGCTTTAATCATGGATTGCTCTGCAAGGCAGAACCGATCCTTTTGCCAAATCTGGAGCCGGCGAACACGATGCTGACATTTCCCATGCGACGAACAGCCATTGCCGCCCTCGCAACCGCTTCGCTTGCGACGTTTGCTGGATTGCTCACGACGGATGCAGTCGCGCAAAGTGCGCGCGATAACGTCCGTAATCAAAGCACGGGATCTCGACCGTTCTCGATCGATCAGAGCTTTACCAATTCGGGCAGCTATCTCGCCGCGCGCCATGCCAACGTCGAGCGCGACGCGACCGCTGCGGCGAAGTTCTATCGCAATGCCTTGCGCCTTGATCCGAAGAACAACGAACTGCTGGATCGTGCGTTTATCTCGTCGCTGGCCGACGGCAATATCGAGGAAGCCACCAAGCTCGCAGACCGCGTTCTGGTCATCGACAAGAACAACCGCGTGGCGCGGCTGGTTGTCGGGGTGCGCGCCCTGAAGCAGAAGCAGTACCCGGCTGCCCAGCAGAACATCAATCAATCGGTCCGTGGTCCGATCACCGACCTCGTTGCGGTACTGCTGTCCGGATGGGCCAGCGCTGGCGCCGGTGAAACGCGCCAGGGTGTCGCCAACATCGACAAACTCGCGGGACCTGAATGGTATCCAATCTTCAAGGACTTCCACACCGGGCTGATGCTGGATGTCGCGGGCCAGCAGAAGGATGCCGGCTTGCGGTTCGAGCGGGCTTTCAAGCTCGACGACTCTGCGCTGCGCATGAACGATGCATATGCCCGCTGGCTGTCGCGTAACAAGAGCCCGCAGCCGGGCGTCACCGCCATTTCGATCTACGAGTCGTTCGACAAGAAATTACCGCGCCACCCGTTGATCGTCGATGCAATGAAGGACGTGCGCGCCGGCAAGAAGCTGCCGCCGCTGGTTGCGACGCCGCAGGCCGGCGCCGCGGAGGCGTTGTACGGCATCGGCGCATCGCTGACGCGGCGTGGTGGCGAAGATCTCGCGCTGGTCTATCTGCAGCTTGCGCTCTACCTGCAGCCCGATCACGCGCTGGCGCTGCTCTCGCTCGCCGATCTGTATGAAACGGTGAAGAAGCCGGCGATGGCGATCACGGTCTATGAGCGTATGCCGGCCAGTTCGCCGCTCAAGCGCAACGCCCAGATCAATCTCGCCACCAACCTCGATAGCGTCGATCGCAGCGACGAGGCGATTACCATTCTCAAGGGTCTGGTCGCGGACGATCCGCGCGATCAGGAATCGATCATGGCGCTCGGCAATGTCGAACGCTCGCGCAAGAAATTCGCCGAATGCAGCGATACCTATGCGCAGGGCGTCAAGGAATTGCAGGGCACCGAGAAGAATGCATGGGTGTTCTACTATTTCCGCGGCATCTGCGAGGAACGCTCGAAGCAGTGGCCGAAGGCCGAAGCTTCGATGAAAAAGGCGCTCGAGTTGCAGCCCGAGCAGCCGCACGTGCAGAACTATCTCGGCTATTCCTGGATCGATCAGGGCGTCAATCTCGACGATGGCATGAAGCTGATCCGCCGGGCCGTCGAACAGCGTCCGGATGACGGCTACATCGTCGATTCGCTGGGCTGGGCCTATTTCCGTGTCGGCAACTACGAAGACGCGGTCAAGAATCTCGAGCGCGCCGTCGATCTCAAGCCGGAAGATCCAACCATCAACGACCATCTCGGCGACGCCTACTGGCGTGTCGGCCGTACGCTGGAAGCCAAATTCCAGTGGGCGCATGCCCGCGACCTCAAGCCCGAGGCGGAGGAATTGCCGAAGATCGAAGCGAAAATCCGCGACGGTCTGCCGGAAGACACCTCGTCGGCGGCTTCCGCCGACAAGGACAAGAAAGACGGCAAGGGCGGCTAAACCACTCATCGCTGGCAGTTGACGGCTGCGTGCAGGCAGCCCAATAACGCTGAGGGCATGATGGGGCGAAACGCTGACGCGGGCTAGGGCCGTGCTGGCGTTCTCGTATGGGTCGATGGCTGCACTGATCGAGAAGGCGCGCGCCAAGGTCAATCTGACGCTGCGGGTGTTGGGACGCCGCACCGACGGCTATCATGATCTGGAAAGCCTGGTCGCGTTCGCCGATTGCGCAGACATTTTGTCGCTGACGCCCGGACCTGAACTCGCGCTGTCCGTGACCGGACCGCGCGCCGGCGAATGCGGCGATGTCTCCGATAATCTGGTGATGCGGGTCTCTCGCGCATTAGCTGAGCGCGTCGAGGGCCTGCAAACCGGACGCTTCACGCTTGACAAGTATCTGCCGGTGGCAGCCGGCATCGGCGGCGGCTCTGCCGACGCTGCGGCGGCATTGCGGCTGCTGGCGCGCGCCAACAACCTCGATCTGAACGACGAGCGTATTGCCGAGGTTGCTCGCGAGACCGGCGCCGATATTCCGGTGTGCGTGGCCTCGGCCGCTTGCCTGATGGCGGGTGTCGGCGAAGAGCTAACACCGCTGCCATTGCCGGCCATGCATGCCGTGATGGTCAATCCGCGCGTCGCGGTGGCGACCCGCGATGTGTTTTCGGCGCTGGGTCTGTCGAACGGCGAGCTGCTGGTTGGTGCGACCGATGTCATTCAGGCGCTGCAATGGCCGGAGGATGGCGCTGGGCCGGGCGAGTGGATCGAGGTCGTCGGCTCCGGGATCAACGATCTGGAAAAGCCGGCACTCGAAGTTCAGCCGCTGATCGGTGATGTGCTGGAGGCGTTGCGCGCCGCTGAGGGTGCGCAGTTCTCCCGCATGTCAGGTTCGGGCGCGACTTGCTTTGCGATCTTCGAGACCGCCGCAGCCGCGCAAAAGGCGGCCGCTGTCATTCAGCTGCAGCATCCGGGCTGGTGGGTGCATGCGGGAGTTTTGAGCTAGCGCACGATCCCGAAAAGCGGGAACCGGTTTCGGACCAAGTCATGCGCAAAGATTAGTGCGACCGCGCCAGGCAGAATGCGACCACGTCTTCCAGTGCCGACTTCATCGGTGATGCCGGAAACAGCGCCAGCGCATCTTTCGCCATCGCGCCGTAGTGGTGCGCGCGGTTGACCGTGTCTTCCAGTGCGCGATGCTTGCTCATCAGTCCGATGGCTTGATCGAGGTCGCCGTCGGCGATTTCGCCCTTCTCCAGCGTCCTGACCCAGAACTCACGTTCGATATCGCTGCCGCGGCGGAATGCCAGCACCACCGGCAGCGTGATTTTGCCCTCGCGGAAATCGTCACCGACGTTCTTGCCGAGTTTGGCGGCTTTGCCGCCGTAGTCGAGCACGTCATCGACAAGCTGGAACGCAATGCCCAGATTCATCCCGACCGAACGGCACGCGGTCTGCTCCGGCTTTGGCCGGTTGCCTAGCACCGGCCCGACTTCGCAGGCGGCGGCAAATAATTCGGCGGTCTTGCCACGGATCACCGCGAGATATTCGTCTTCGGTGGTTGCGGTATTCTTGGCAGCGGCCAGTTGCATCACTTCGCCTTCGGCAATCGTCGCGGCAGCAGCGGACAGAATGTCCAGCGCGCGCAGCGATCCGACCTCGACCATCATCCGGAACGCCTGGCCGAGCAGGAAATCGCCGACCAGCACGCTGGCCTCGTTGCCCCACAGCATCCGCGCCGAGAGCTTGCCGCGCCGTAGTTCGCTTTCATCCACCACGTCGTCATGCAGCAGCGTGGCGGTATGCATGAACTCTACGGCGGCGGCGAGCTTGATATGGCCATCGCCGGCATAGCCGGTGAGGTTTGCCATAGCCAACGTCAGCATCGGCCGCAGCCGTTTGCCGCCTGAGGAAATCAGGTGATTGGCGACTTCCGGGATCATGGTGACTTCGGAGCCGGTCCGCGCAAGGATGGCGGCATTGACGCGCTCCATATCGGGCGCGACAAGCTGTACCAGCGCCTCGATCGACGCTGCCGTGTGACTCTCGAATGGAACAATAACCGCCACGTCCGACCTCCGAAATGATATGGCGAGGCGGACAATAGAAAGTGTGGCGGGACCGGGCAAGGGCCCGCCTCTACCATCACGGACCGTAACGGAGACGTGTGAAGTGCGGGAATTGCTGCGAACCAACGATATCGTGCTGGTCTCGGCGGTCGGCGCGCTGCTCGACGGCGCCGAGATCGGTCATCTGGTGCTCGACCAGAACATGAGCATTATCGAAGGCTCGATCGGTATCATCCCGCGCCGGATCCTGGTGGGCGAGGACGATATCACACAGGCGCGTCGCGTTCTGACCGATGCCGGGCTTGCTCACGAGTTGCGTGGCGATGACTGAGCGCGACCGCGTGGCCGACACCACGACCGACGCTTTCCTCGCCGGCCGTCTGCTGCTCAGGCAACCGAAGCGCGGGCATCGCGCAGGTCACGACGCGATCCTGCTCGCGGCGGCCACACCTGCCAAAGCTGGCGACCGCGTCATCGAGTTTGGCGCCGGCGTTGGCGCTGCCGGACTGGCGCTGGCACGCCGCGCCGGTGCGATCGATCTGACGCTGGTCGAGATCAGCGACGATCTCGCCACGCTTGCAGCCGACAATGCCAAAGCCAACGGTATCGCTGCGAATGTGCTGACATTCGATGTGGAGTCCGGCGCATCGCTATGGACGCATGCCGGTCTTGGTCCCGACAGTACAGATGTCGTGCTGATGAATCCGCCATTCAACGACCCGTCGCGGCATCGCGCCTCAAGTGACCCCAATAAACAACTCGCGCACATGGCGACCGGGACAACGCTGGAGATGTGGATTCACGCCGCGCGGCGCGTGCTCAAACCGGGCGGTGTTCTGACACTGATCTGGCGGGCGGATGGGTTGAACGATGTGCTCGCGGCGCTCGGCCGCGGCTTCAGCGGTCTGGCAATTTTGGCGGTGCACTCCGATATGAACTCCGCGGCCATTCGAGTCGTGGTGCGGGCCTCAAAGGGCGGAAAGGCTCCGCTTGAAATTCACCCGGCGCTGGTTCTGAACGATGCTGCGGGTCAGCCGACAGAACGGGCGCGAACTATTCTGTCGGGCGGAGCGTTGCCGTTATAGACTTACCACGGCGTAGGCTTACTGCGGCGACTGCTTACTTTGCTTGTCAGGCATCGACGTGAAATGGATCGCTGTGAGCAGGACGCTTATCATCAAAACCACGAGATAGGTTTTCATTGTCTTGGCCCTTCCGCTTTGCCGGCGTCTGACAACCGCCAGTCCCAGAAAGCGTTTCAGTCGTTAAATTGGCGTTAAGACAAACAAATCGTGAATTCGAGGAACCTGATGACCGATGTGAATACTGAGAGCGGGACGCGGCCAAATTGGGTCGACTCGATCACAAAATTGCTACCTGCCCGATGGCGGCGCGATATTCCCGTGGTTCCCGTGGTGCGGTTGTCCGGTGTCATCGGCGCGGTGACGCCGTTGCGGCCCGGAATGTCGCTGGCCGGTGTGGCGCGGCTGCTGGAGCGCGCTTTCAACACCCGCAACGCCAAGGCGGTCGCGCTGGTGATCAATTCGCCTGGCGGCTCGCCGGTGCAATCAAGACAGATCTATCTGCGCATCCGCCAACTGGCGGCGGAAAAGAAGCTGCCGGTGCTGGTGTTTGTCGAGGATGTCGCTGCATCCGGCGGTTACATGCTGGCCTGCGCGGGCGACGAGATTTTCTGCGACCCATCGTCGATCCTGGGCTCGATCGGCGTGGTCGGTGGCTCGTTCGGCTTCCAGGAGATGATCGCCAAAATTGGCGTCGAGCGCAGATTGTATACAGCGGGCGAACACAAGGCGACGCTGGACCCTTTCCTGCCAGAAAATCCAGACGACGTGGCGCGGCTGAAAACGATCCAGCGCGAAATCCACGCGGTGTTCATCGATCTCGTCAAACAGAGCCGCGGCGCGCGCCTGAAGGGGGCCGACGACTATCTGTTCACCGGCGAATATTGGGCGGGTGGCCGTTCAGTTGAACTCGGTCTCGGCGATTCGATCGGCGATCTGCGCTCGACCCTGCGGGCGCGGTTCGGCGAGAAGGTCCGCACCCCGGTGATCGCGCCGTCCGGCGGTCTTCTGTCAGGTTTGCTCGGCCGCAAGTCCGCCGGGGCGGGGTCTTTTGCCGCATGGGGAGGCCAGTCCGGGCTGGCCGACGAGCTTATTTCCGCCATGGAATGCAGGGCAGTCTGGGCGCGTTATGGATTTTGACCTCGGTTCCTGATGGAATGGAGCGTCGATTGAAGGATGAGCGAGGATTTCCGATGCCACCTTTTCTTTTAGCTCTGGGCGGTGCTGTTGGTGTGGTGTCCCTGGTGCGATGGGCGATCAAGACCGCGCACCGCGTCAACGATGAACTCGAAGCCGCGCGACAGGCCAAGCTGTCCGAGACCGTTGCCCGCGAGCAGATCCCGACGCTCCGTCGCGATCCGGCCACCGGCGCTTATCGGCCGAGCTAGAAACGCTGCGCCATCCATCAAGGCGGGCATGCCTTAATGGATGGTTCTTGGGCCACTTCTCACATTCGCATCCGGCTGCGGCAGGTGTTTGTGCGAATGTGAGAAGCGAAGACCAAGAACAAATATAAATTTCTCGTGGAGTTTCGGATTTGACATTCGCTTCGCGCCCCCGCGGTGAGGTGGGCGCGAATGTCAAATCCACTCCACGAGGCCACGCCTGGAGGTTAAGTCAGGCTTAGCGCTTTGTCGGCATGCGCCTTAGCGCAACGCGCGCGTATCTGTTTCCACCATCGCAAGCAGCGACAGCGCGATCAGTACGGCACCGACGATTTCAACGACGATCATTTGAGCCCCCAATATCTCTCCCCATTCGGCTTGCCTCTTGCGGGCAAGTTACAGATGGCGAGGCGCGTGCCGGTTGATCCGGTTCTTGTTGTGCGCAGGGTCGTTGATAGCGGGCATGTCCTAACGAAGCGCAAGCTTCGGCCACCGTGTTGTCGCAACGGTTAGGACGAAGTTACCGCATATACGCGTGTTCGTTTACGTTCGATTCACGATGCCGCGCTGCGCGCTGCTGTTTTCGTTGCGCGAAAATATAAGGCGTCCCGGCAAGCGCGCTCAGTCCCACGGCGACCACGAAGGATGCGATCACTCCTATTATCATGACGATCGCCTCCATTGTTGCAGAACTTGATGTGAATGATACGGGCGGGCGGCTGTCCGTTTTCTGTCGCGGCCAGCCCTCCGCGGCGCCTTGATCTACGCATTACGAAGCGTTCGGTTTCCCAGTTCCGCTGCTTGATTCCAGCATTCCGCGCCGATACGGTCCGCCGCGCTGATCTACGGTCAACGAATCGTTTCCCCGATACCAGAATCCCGACACGCATCATGGAATTATTGCCCGATCACATGCGCCCTGAACGTTCGTTCCAGGGTCTGATCCTGACGCTGCAACGCTATTGGGCAGACCACGGCTGCGTGATCCTGCAGCCCTACGACATGGAAGTCGGCGCAGGCACATTCCATCCGGCGACCACGTTGCGCGCGCTCGGACCGAAATCGTGGAACGCGGCTTACGTGCAGCCATCGCGGCGGCCAAAGGACGGCCGCTACGGCGAAAATCCAAACCGCTTGCAGCACTACTATCAGTTTCAGGTGATCCTGAAGCCGTCGCCGCCGGATCTGCAGGAGCTTTATCTCAAGTCGCTCGCCGCGATCGGTGTCGATTCAGCCCTGCACGATATTCGCTTCGTCGAGGACGACTGGGAAAGCCCTACGCTCGGTGCGTGGGGGCTCGGCTGGGAGTGCTGGTGCGATGGCATGGAAGTCTCGCAGTTCACTTACTTCCAGCAGGTCGCGGGCGTTGAGTGCGCGCCGGTCGCGGGCGAACTCACTTACGGGCTCGAGCGTCTTGCGATGTATGTGCAGGGTGTCGATCGCGTCTACGATCTCAACTTCAACGGCCGCGAAGGCGCCGAGAAGGTGACCTACGGCGATGTGTTCCTGCAGGCCGAGAAGGAATATTCGCGGCACAATTTCGAACACTCCGACACGGCGATGCTGTTCGAGCAGTTCAAGATGGCCGAAGGCGCGTGCAAGAAATATCTCGATGCGGGTTGGGAGAGTGGCAAGAAGGAGCGCCATCTGATGGCGCTGCCGGCCTATGACCAGTGCATCAAGGCGAGCCATGTTTTCAATCTGCTCGATGCGCGCGGCGTGATCTCGGTCACCGAACGCCAGAGCTACATCCTGCGCGTGCGCGAACTTGCGAAGGCTTGCGGCGAGGCGTGGATACACACCGAGGCGGGCGGAGCTTGATCCGGCTCGACCACGTCAACGTCCGTGTCGACGATCAGGATGCGTTGCGCGATTTTCTGATCGCGGCGGTCGGTCTGCGCGTCGGGCCGCGGCCACCGTTCACCTGGCACGGCTACTGGCTCTATATCGGCGACCAGCCGGTGGTGCATACCGGCCCGCGCAGAAACCAGATGCCGCGCGGCGAGGGCGCCACCGATCACTTCGCATTTCAGGGCTTCGACTATGACGAGCGCAAGTCGGCGCTGATAAAGGCGGGCTTGAAGTTCGAGGAACGCAATCTGCCCGGCAGCGATGTGCGCCAGATTTTTGTGTCCGGACCGGAGGGCGTCGTCGTCGAATTGCAGTGCCCGCCGAAGACCAAAGCGTGATCGCGAGAAGGTTCGCGCCGGCGTAAACGCTTCAGGCTGCATGAGTATTTTCTTGAGTCCGCAGGACTGTAGGATTCGCGCAACACTAGCGTGGAAAATGGCCTCCGGGCAGATTGTCGCAGGATCGCACCGAGGTTCCATGCAATCATTTTGCCATGAGGTGAAATGGGGCTGGGGAGCGTGCCATGACCTGCTGGATGGGAATGCGTGCGCTGCGCGTTGCAGCGATGGCCTGTGCGACATTGGCTGCGGGTCTTGTTCTGATCCCGGTTGACTCGCTTGCTCTAGGCAGCGGCATCCGCAAGCCCAAGCCGAAGCCAAATCCAAATTCACAATTCCGGATCGCCGATAATGAATCGCCGCGGCCGGCCAACCGTGTTTTCTTCAACTACAATTATTTCCAGTTCGCAGTCCAGGGCGGCGGCGCGTTCGGATCTTATGATGGCCGGCTCTCGGGCACTTTCGGCTCGACGCCTCCGGGCGGCAGCGCCCGCACCGACCGTTCGTTCTTTGGCGCCGATATTCAGATTCCGCTGAGCGTCTTTTTCGGTCCGCAGTCGATGGCGCGGCTGCCGTTCACGCCCGTCGTCGGCGTAGCCGTCGGCGATTTCCTGGGCAACGGCGAATCTGTTCGCTTCGTGATCCATCCGACGCCAAATCCGACGACGCTCACGTTCGAGCGCGGTTCCTCGGTGACCTTCTACGGCGGTGTGCGGGTTGCGGTCGGCGACGTCCTCGGCAACGGCAGCACAGTTGTGATCACGCCGCGCGCTGGCGTGAATATCGAGAACGGCAGGCTAACCTTCGTGACCGATGAGGCAGGACCTGTCACGCGACTCTCCCGATCGCGCACGGCGACCGGTTTCCATGCCGGCGTCGATGTCGATGTGTTCTTCCCGATTGCCGGCAGCACCGTGGTGCCTTTCGCCGGCGTGGGTGTTTTTGTCGATACCGTCCCCAACATTTCGCTGGCGGGCCGGTCTAGCTTTTTCGACTATAGTATCTTCGCCAACCCTGGCCTGAATTTGGGTCTCAAGGGCCGCTTCGGCGTTGCCTTCAGCCCGCAATGAGGCGAGCGTCCGTAGGGCAGGCCGGTTTCTGTCATCGCGGCATCACCAAGGGTGACAAGCGGCGAAGGGCTTGATAGGCCCTTGCGTCTCTGAAGCCGTCTGACTCGTGCCCAATGCCTGACCTCCTGCTCGAATTGTTCTCCGAAGAAATTCCCGCGCGCATGCAGGCGAAGGCGGCGGAAGACCTGCGCCGCATGGTCACCGACAAGCTGGTCGCTGAAGGCCTCGTTTATGAAGGCGCGAAGGCGTTCGTGACGCCGCGGCGTCTCGCGCTCACCGTGCACGGCATTCCCGTGCGCCAGCCCGACCTCAAGGAAGAGCGCAAGGGCCCGAAGGTCGGCGCGCCCGATGCCGCCGTGCAGGGTTTTTTGAAAGCCACTGGCCTTAAGTCGCTCGATGAAGCCACTTTACAAAGAGACCCTAAGAAGGGCGACTTCTACGTCGCGCTGATCGAGAAACCGGGCCGCGACGCGATTCAAGTGATTGCGGAGATACTGCCTGTCATCGTTCGCACCTTTCCGTGGCCGAAGTCGATGCGCTGGGGCGAGCGTTCGAAAAAGCCCGGCGCGCTGTCATGGGTGCGGCCGCTGCAGTCGATCGTCGCGACCTTCGGCCCCGAGACCGAGGAGCCGGATATCGTCACATTCGACATCGATGGCATCATGCCCGGCAACGTCACGCGCGGCCATCGCTTCATGGCGCCGGGCGATATCAGCGTGCGCCGCTTCGACGACTACGTCTCGAAGCTGGAAGCGGCCAAGGTCGTGCTCGATCCGCAGCGGCGCAAGGATATCATTCTGGCGGATGCGAAACAGGCCGCGTTCGCGCAAGGTTTTGAACTGGTCGAGGATCAGGCGCTGCTCGATGAAGTCGCGGGTCTGGTCGAGTGGCCCGTGGTGCTGATGGGTTCGTTTGACGAGAGTTTCCTGAAGATTCCGGGCGAGGTGATCCGCGCCACCATCCGCAACAACCAGAAGTGTTTTGTGGTGCGCGATCCGAAATCTGGAAAGCTCGCCAACAAATTCATCCTCGTTGCGAACATCGAGGCGAGCGACGGCGGCAAGGCCATCGTCGCTGGCAACGAGCGCGTGATCCGCGCGCGGCTGTCGGATGCGAAGTTCTTCTACGAGACCGATCTCAAAACAAAGCTCGAAGATCGCCTGCCGAAATTCGAGAACATCGTATTTCACGAAAAGCTCGGCACCCAGGCCGAGCGTATCGCGCGCATCGAGCGGCTCGCCGCCGAACTCGCGCCGCTGGTCGGTGCGGATGTGACCAAGGTCAAGCGCGCAGCCAAACTCGCGAAAGCCGATCTACTGACAGAGGTGGTCGGCGAATTCCCCGAAGTGCAGGGCTTGATGGGCAAGTACTACGCGCTGGCGCAGGGCGAGGACGCCTCAGTCGCGGCGGCGTGCGAGGATCACTACAAGCCGCAGGGCCCGAACGATCGCGTGCCAACCGATCCGGTGTCGATCGCTGTCGCGCTCGCCGACAAACTCGATATTCTGACGGGCTTCTGGGCGATCGATGAAAGGCCGACGGGATCGAAAGACCCGTATGCGCTCAGGCGTGCGGCGTTGGGTGTGATCCGCATAGTTCAGAATAGTTCACTGCGGATCAATTTGAGCGCCGTTCTTTTGGTAGCTCTTAGAAATTCGTATCAACACATACAGAATGAGGCACATCCAGCGCTTCTAGAGTTCCGGAAAGACATTAGCGCCGATCAGGTGAGCGAATATATTGAGCGGCGGAAGAAAGAGGTGGAAGCTGGTTTTGGCGTTGGCCCGAAAGCTGGAGATATGAGGCCTATTTCATTCCTCGACTATGATTTTGATGTGTGGTGCACTGGCAGCTTTGAATTGGTTAAGACTCAAGGTGCGCCTGCCCGCAAACCGACGTGGTTTCTATACACCGATCAAGACGCTCAGATCGAACTTCGCGTCCCGAACAGAAATGATTTTCTTACCAGCCTGCTTTCCTTCTTCGCCGATCGTCTCAAAGTCCAGCTTCGCGATCAGGGCGCGCGGCATGATCTGGTCGACGCCGTGTTTGCGCTTGGCAATAGGAGTGCCGAAGGCAGCTCCGTCCAGGAAAATGTTCAGGACGATCTGCTGATGGTCGTCCGCCGCGTCGAGGCGCTCGGCAAATTCCTCGAGACCGACGATGGCAAGAACCTGCTTGCAGGCACCAAGCGCGCCAGCAACATCCTCGGCATCGAAGAGAAAAAAGACAAACGCAGCTTCGATGGCGCGCCGGATGCCAAGCTCTTCAGTTCTGACGAAGAGAAGAAGCTCGCGGCTGCGATCGCGCAGGTCAAGACAGACGCGGGTGCCGCCGTCGCCAAGGAAGACTTTGCCGCGGCCATGACTGCGATGGCCAAGCTGCGTCCTGCCGTCGATGCCTTCTTTGAGAAGGTCAAGGTCAACGATGACGACAAGGCGGTGCGTGAAAACCGCCTGAAGCTGCTCAACGAAATCCGCGAGGCGACGCGCGCGGTGGCCGATTTCTCCAAGATCGAAGGCTGATCGTGAGCGACCGCGCCACGCTCGCTGCCTATGATAGTGCGGCGGGCGTTTACGCGCAGGACTGGCTCGACCAGCCGCCGCCCACCGATCTGCATGACATCTTCAAGCGATACTTCAAGCCGGGCGCAGCCACTGCAGATATCGGCAGCGGCTCGGGCCGCGAAGTGGCTTGGCTCAATGCGAACGGTTATCCGGCGACGGGTTTCGACGCATCGGACGGCTTGCTCGCCGAAGCCCGGCGGCGATATCCGCAGTTTTCATTCGCTCACGCAGAGCTGCCTGCGCTCTCCGGCCTCGCCGCGAACAGCTATGCGAATGTCGTGTGCGAAACTGTCATCATGCATCTGCCGGTGGCTGATATTGCTGCGTCGGTGCGGCGGCTGATCGATATCGTCGCGCCGGATGGCACGCTCTATCTGAGCTGGCGCGTCACCCGCGATGCCGATCAGCGCGATGCAAATGGCAGGCTGTATACGGCGTTCGACGCCGATCTCGTGCGCAACGAACTTGTGCGCAATGAATTTGGCAGCGCCTCCATCGTTTTCGATCAAGAAGCCGCGAGCGCGTCATCAGGCAAGATCATTCATGGTCTCGTCGCGCAGAAGAAAGCCCGGTTGTGAATTTACAACACCGTCATTCCGGGGCGCGAGCGCTTGCGAGCGAGCCCGGAATCCATAACCCCGGTCCTTTTTGGAATTCGCTGGAAGAGTTGCTGAGCCATTCTCGGCATTCGCCACATACCGGCTGCGGGTATGGATTCCGGGCCCGCGCCACCCAAGTCGGCAACAGCCGACTTGGGCATTTAGAGTGGGCGAACCCCGGGAACACCCGGGTTCGCCTGGCGCGTCCCGGAATGACAGAAAAATTTAGTCCAGCACCTGCATGATCCGGCGCGAGCGCGGATCGACCAGCACGGTGCGATCGTTCACAACCGTATAGCGATAGGTGGTCGCACCATACTGCTGCGGCACGTCGTAATACGTCACGCCGCTTTCGGGCAGCACGCTGCCGCGGGCGACAGGCACGCTCACCGCGTATGAAGGTACGCGCTCGCGAACGACATATTCGCGGAATGCCGGACGCTCGGTTTCACCGATGAAGTATTCCACCGATGGTGGCGCTACGCCGACGGTGCCTCCGCGCTCCTCGATGATGGTTGTTTGCGCTTGCGCTGCCAAAGGCGCGCCAAGCACACCCGTCAGCACTGCGAGCGCAATGATTGTTCTCGGCTTCTGCATGCTCATCTCCTGATGAAAGTTCAAAAAGCGACCGGCCGCGAGCATTGCACGCCGATACGCAGGAAAAACGCGCTGCGGCATCGATCTGTTCCGCCTTGCTCGTGATTTCATTGCGGCCATTTCATGGAACAAATCGCCGTCGCAACGGTCTTATAGTTCCGGATCATGCCGCAGTTGGAGCAAGCGATCCGCAGATCATCCAAGGAGCACATTCATGAGCCTCAGCGTCGCCAACATTCAACCGGTCGTCGCCCTGATCGCCGGTATCCTCATTCTCATCATGCCGCGCCTGCTGAATTACATCGTCGCGATCTATCTGATCTTCGTCGGCATCGTCGGGCTTGGAATCATCAAGTAAAAACTTCCCACTTTGCGTAACTTTTGAGTCGGTTCAGCCCTTTGCGCGGCTTGCGCGAAGGCGCTTATCCGTGGTGTAACGCGGCCAGCCGCTTTCCCTTGCGAAACCCCTTGGAAGTCATGGCCAAATCCTCAAAGAAATCCGCGAAATCCAGTTCTCCCCGAAGCAAGCCCGCCGTGCGAAAGGCTCCTGCCAAAGCGGCCGCAAAATCATCCGCTCGCAAGCCGTTGAAGAAAGCCGCGCCCGCAAAGTCGTTGGCCAGGCCGGGTGCAACAAAGCCGGTGGCAGGGAAAGCGGGTAAATGGGTCTATACGTTCGGCAACGGCAAGGCAGAGGGCGCAACCAACATGCGCGACCTGCTGGGCGGCAAAGGCGCCAATCTGGCCGAGATGGCTAATCTCGGCCTGCCGGTGCCTCCGGGCTTCACGCTTCCGACGTCGGTCTGCACATATTTTTACGACCACAAGAAGTCTTATCCGAAAGAGCTGAAAGCGCAGGTCGAGCACGCGCTCGGCCAGATCGGCCGCATCGCCGGCAAGACATTCGGGGACGCGAAGAACCCGCTGCTGGTGTCGGTGCGTTCCGGCGCGCGCGCGTCGATGCCGGGTATGATGGATACGGTGCTCAACCTTGGCCTCAACGACAAGACCGTGGAAGCCCTGTCCGAACTGTCCGGCGACAAGCGTTTCGCCTACGACAGCTATCGCCGCTTCATCACCATGTATTCCGACGTAGTGCTCGGCTTCGATCACCATCATTTCGAGGATATCCTCGACACCTACAAGGACAGCAAGGGCTATTCGCTCGACACCGATCTGGAAGACAGCGACTGGATCGATATCGTTGGCAAGTACAAGGATGCGGTGCGCCGCGAGACCGGCCACGATTTCCCGCAGGATCCGCACGCGCAGCTCTGGGGCGCCATCGGCGCGGTGTTCTCGTCGTGGATGAACGCGCGCGCGGTGACCTATCGCAAGCTGCACGATATCCCCGAGTCGTGGGGCACAGCGGTCAACATCCAGGCCATGGTGTTCGGCAACATGGGCGAGACCTCGGCGACCGGCGTTGCGTTCACCCGCAACCCCTCGACCGGCGAGAAAAAACTCTACGGCGAATTTCTCATCAACGCGCAGGGTGAGGATGTCGTCGCCGGCATCCGCACGCCGCAGGACATTACCGAGGCCGCGCGCAAGGAGTCCGGCTCAGACAAGACGTCGATGGAAGCGGCGATGCCGGATGCCTACAAGGAGCTGACACGCATCTACACCCAGCTCGAGAAGCACTACCGCGACATGCAAGACCTCGAGTTCACGGTCGAGCAGGGCAAGCTGTGGATGCTGCAGACCCGCAACGGCAAGCGCACGGCAAAGGCCGCGCTTCGCATCGCAGTCGAGCTGGCGAGCGAAGGTCTGATCTCGAAAAAGGACGCCATTGCGCGGATCGATCCGGCTTCGCTGGATCAGTTGCTGCATCCGACCATCGACCCGGACGCCAAGCGCGATGTGATCGCCACGGGTCTTCCGGCCTCGCCCGGCGCGGCGTCAGGCGAAATCGTGTTTTCGTCGGACGAAGCCGCCAAGCTGCGTGGCGACGGCCGCAAGGTCATTCTGGTCCGCGTCGAAACCAGCCCGGAAGATATTCACGGCATGCACGCCGCTGAAGGCATCCTCACCACGCGCGGCGGCATGACCTCGCACGCGGCGGTGGTCGCGCGCGGCATGGGCAAACCATGCGTGTCTGGCTGTGGTTCGGTGCGCGTCGATTACGGTCGTGGCACCATGACGGTCGGCCAGCGCACCTTCAAGGCGGGCGATATCATCACCATCGACGGCGGTACTGGACAAGTGCTGTCCGGGCGCATGCCGATGATCGAGCCGGAGCTGTCCGGAGAATTCGGCACACTGATGGGCTGGGCCGATCAGGTGCGCAAACTGGGCGTCCGTGCAAATGCGGATACGCCGGAGGATGCACGTACCGCCATCAAATTCGGCAGTGAGGGCATCGGCCTTTGCCGTACCGAGCATATGTTCTTCGAGGAGACTCGTATTCGCACCGTGCGCGAAATGATTCTCTCGGAAGACGAGCAGTCGCGCCGCGCCGCGCTAGCGAAGCTGTTGCCGATGCAGCGCGCGGACTTTGTCGATCTGTTCGAGATCATGAAGGGCCTGCCGGTTACCATCCGCCTGCTCGATCCGCCACTGCATGAGTTCTTGCCGCATACCCAGTCGGAGATCGAGGAAGTGGCGCGCGCCATGAACACCGATCCGCGCCGCATCGCGGACCGCGTGCGCGAACTCGCTGAGTTCAATCCGATGCTTGGTTTCCGTGGCTGCCGTCTGGCGATTGCCTATCCGGAAATCGCCGAGATGCAGGCGCGCGCGATGTTCGAGGCGGCGATCGTTGCGCAGAAGCGCACCGGCAAAGCGCCGGGGCTCGAGGTCATGGTGCCGCTGATTGCGACCCGTGCCGAGTTCGATCTGATCCGCGCCCGCATCGACGCCACCGCGCAATCGGTGTCCCGCGATACCGGCGCCAAGCTGGTCTATCAGGTTGGCACCATGATCGAATTGCCGCGCGCCTGTCTTCTTGCAGGCGAGATCGCGGAGACCGCCGAGTTTTTCTCGTTCGGTACCAACGATCTCACGCAAACCACCTATGGCATCAGCCGTGACGACGCCGCCGGATTCCTCGGGACTTACGTGGCGCGCGGAATTCTCGAGGTCGATCCGTTCATCACGATCGACCGTGATGGCGTCGGTGAGCTGGTGAAGATCGGCGTTGCGAGAGGCCGCAAGGTTCGCCGTGATATCAAAGTCGGTATCTGCGGTGAGCATGGCGGCGATCCGGCCTCGGTGACGTTCTGCCATGAGATCGGCCTCGATTACGTGTCGTGTTCGCCGTATCGCGTGCCGATCGCGCGTCTCGCTGCGGCGCAAGCGGCGCTTGGGAAGACCGCTGCAAGCCAAGCGTAACCTATTACCGCACTGCTTGAGATAAATTTTATCGCCGTCGCGCTCATCGCGGCGGCGTTTTTATTTTTGCGATGTGCATCGAAATTTTCCAGCGCACGGAACATTGTGTTTCATCGCGAGACAATCGCGGCGAATTGACGGTATTCCGTCAACGCTGCGATGCGCGATGTGAAATGCGCGTTGACCTGATGTTTACCACTTCAATGAACGCCCGATTCACCACCGCGTTCGAAGTGAGTGCAAGTTTGTGCGAGATATCTTGCGTGTGTCGCGCGTGCATCGGCGATTAACTCCCACGCAACTTTAATTCGATATCACCAGAACCGGTCGCTTTGTACCGATTGTGCTTAACGGCCGCTGGACTGAGTTAGCGTGTGAGTAGCGTAAGCGTTGCGTGAGCGTATCGATGCCTGTATTGCGTCACCGGCCGAAGGGTACGCGTTTTGTACCCTTCGGCTTTGGTCTCTGTGTCTTCGCAGTGATCCCGAACGAGATCGGCTATCAGGACATTGGCGCGCTGCTGGCGCGCCAGCCGGGCGTTGCCGAGCGCTTGCAGAAGTACGTCACGTCATCGGCCTCCAAGATCCAGGTCGCCACGTTCAGTTTTCCGCGTCCGATCGGCTCGTCCCTGCCGCAAACTGTTTCGTACCGTTTGGCGAGCCTCGATACCTCCACATCCGACGTCACAGGCTCGGTGACGCGCCATCCGCTGGCGCAGCAGCCTCGTCCATTGCAGCGATCCGATTTTCCGGTGGTCGAGCGCGCCACGAAGGGCGACCGGCTTCCGCTGTCTCAACCTGACGCGCCAGTTGCCGACGAGACAACCACGCCGCCGTCCGGCTCGGTTGAAACCCATGCACCTGTCCGCGGCGCAAAGACCGCCGATGCCGAAAGCTCTGGCGATGCAGCGCCATTGCATTCCGAGCTTGTCGAGGCTCTGAAGGCAGAGCCGTTGCCGCAATACGATGTTGCGCTGTCGCTGGAAGGTCAGCCGCGCACCGAGGGACAAGACAAAACAGCCGAGCAGCCGAAACGCCGCAGCGGCGGATTCTCGGTGCAGACCGCGCATCTGTTTTTCGGCCACGACTCGCTCGGCGTCACTGGCGAGGCGATGGAGCGTTGGCAGCCAGGCGAAGAGCCGTCGGTGGTACTGCCGGCTGCGCGCGATCCGGACATGAAGGCGACCGCGTCGCTGCCCGTGACCGCGCCGAGCATCGCGAAGGAAGTGGCGAAAGAGGGTCTGAGTATCGCCAGCAAGGGTGAAGTCACCGGCGACAACCAGCGCCCGAAGACCCCGGCGGAACGCCTCGGCCTGCTCGACTCGAAAAAGCGCGCGGCGCAGGAGAAGTGTTTGGCTAATGCGGTCTATTTCGAAGCGCGCGGTGAGCCCGTGCGCGGCCAGATCGCGGTGGCTCAGGTGGTCGTGAACCGCGCGTTCTCCGGCTACTATCCCGAAACAGTCTGCGGCGTCGTCTACCAGAACTCACATCGGCATCTCGCCTGCCAGTTCACCTTCGCATGCGACGGTATCCGTGACGTGGTGACGGAGCCGGAGCAGTGGGATCGGGCCAAGCGCGTCGCCAAGGAGACGCTGGACGGCCGTATCTGGTTGCCGGAAGTCGGCAAGTCTACGCACTATCACGCTTATTATGTGCGGCCGTACTGGGCGCGCACGATGAAGAAGCTCAACCGCACCGGGGCGCATCTGTTCTATCGCCCGCGGCAATGGGGCGACGGCAGCGATGCTCCGGCGTGGGGTACGGCGGCCCAGACTGCTGAAATCGCCAAGCAACTCGCAACCGACAACGAGTAGCCCGGCATTTTATTGCCGGTCGATCATCATATCATCCTGCTCTCGTCAATTTGCATCGCTGCAATGCTTGAGGCTTTGCTGGCATCTTCCCGCTTGGCAATTCATGCGGATGCATTAACTTCCCGCGCCTGCGGCTGATAGAGTCGCGCCTGCCGGGAATTTTGCCATGTCCGTTTCTCCCACCAACCCACCCTTGGCCGCAAACTGGCGCACGCCGCTGGTTGTCATTCTGTGCGGCAGCCTGATCGGCATGCTCACCTTCGGTCCGCGCTCCACCTTCGGCTTTTTCCTGCAGCCGATGAGCATGGAGTTTTCGTGGGGCCGCGATGTGTTCGCGCTCGCCGTCGCCATCCAGAACCTGTTGTGGGGCGTCGGTCAGCCATTCGCCGGCGCGGTCGCCGATCGCTTTGGCAGCGTGCGCGTGCTGTGTGTCGGTGCCATACTCTATGCAGCTGGGTTGTTTTTGATGCGCTCTGCATCGACCCCGGCGGTGCTCGATCTATCTGCTGGCGTTCTGATCGGTTTCGGGTTGTCCGGCTGTTCGTTCAACCTCGTGCTGTCTGCCTTTACCAAGCTCGTGCCCGAAGAATGGCGTGGCATTGCACTTGGCGCTGGCACCGCAGCGGGCTCGTTCGGCCAATTCCTGTTCGCGCCATTCGGTGTGGCGTTGATCGACAATCTCGGCTGGCAATCGACGCTGACGGTTTTTGCTTGTTTGACGCTGTTGGTCGTGCCGCTGTCGTATGCGCTGGCGACGCCGCCTGCGACTGCAACCGGATCAGCGAATGCTGCTCCGACGCAGTCGATCAAGCAGGCGCTCGCCGAGGCATTCGGGCACCGGTCTTACGTGCTGCTGGTGCTTGGCTTCTTCACCTGCGGCTTCCAGCTTGCGTTCATCACCGTGCATTTGCCCGCATATCTCGTCGATCGCGGCATGTCAGCCCAGTCCGGTGCCTGGGTGATCGCGACCATCGGCCTGTTCAATATCGTCGGATCGCTCAGTGCCGGATATCTGTCGACGCGTATGCCGAAGCGCTATCTGCTCTCGGCGATTTATTTTGTCCGCGCGCTGGCGTCACTGTGGCTGCTGGTGCTTCCGGTGACGCTCACCAACGTGCTGATCTTCGGTGTGGTCACAGGCCTGACATGGCTGTCGACGATCCCGCCGACATCGTCATTGGTGTCGCTGATGTTCGGCGCGCGCTGGATGGCGATGCTGTACGGCTTCGCTTTCTTCAGCCATCAGGTCGGCGGATTTCTCGGCGTTCTGCTGGGCGGTATCGTGTTCGAAAAGTTCGGCTCCTATACGCCGGTGTGGATTCTCTCGATCGTGTTCGGCATCCTGTCGGCGCTGATCAACCTGCCGATCGTTGAGAAGCCGGTCGAGCGCGCCGTGCCGCAACCGGCTTGACGGCCTTGATCGTCTCGTGCGGCGGTTCGATCGGTCCAATCGTTGGGGCAGGCTGTTTGGGACCGCTCGAACCGACACCGCACGAGAAACAATAAAATTGGCTCATGTCCTCTTGAAACTGAAGTTCGTCCTGAAGCTGCGGTGAGGTAAGCGAACTTCAGTTTCTGGACATGAGCGCGAATTTCGGAAACAACCACGGTCAAAATCAAAACCGGGAGGATTTCGCCGTGGGAACATTCAAGGCCATTCGCATCGACAAAGCCGAAAAGGGCACCACCGCGGCGCTGACGCAGTTCGACGAAGCCGAGCTGATGGATGGCGACGTCACCGTCCGCGTCGAATGGTCCACGCTCAACTACAAGGATGGTCTTGCCGTCACCGGCAAGGCGCCGGTGGTGCGCCGCTTCCCGATGATCGCCGGCATCGATTTCTCAGGCACGGTCGAGCAGTCCTCGAATCCGGCCTGGAAGGCGGGCGACAAGGTCATCGCCACTGGCTGGGGCATGGGCGAGACGCATCTCGGCGCCTACGCCGAAAAGGCGCGGGTGAAAGGCGACTGGCTGGTCAAATTGCCGGAAGGCATGTCGACGCGCGACGCCATGTCGATCGGCACCGCAGGTTACACCGCGATGTTGTCGGTCATGGCGCTGCAGAAGCATGGGCTCACGCCGAGCGACGGCCCGATGGTCGTCACCGGTGCGGCCGGTGGCGTCGGTTCGGTTGCGGTGGCGCTGCTGTCGCGGCTTGGCTTCCACGTCATCGCGTCCACAGGCCGCGTGGCAGAGGCTGATTATCTCAAGAAACTTGGCGCACACGAGATCATTGATCGCAATGAACTGTCCGCTCCCGCCAAACCGCTCGCCAAGGAGCGCTGGGCTGGTGGTGTCGACAGCGTAGGCTCGACCACGCTGGCCAATTTGCTGTCCATGACCAAATACCGTGGCGCGATTGCCGCCTGCGGTCTGGCCGCCGGTATGGATCTGCCGTCATCGGTCGCGCCGTTTATTTTGCGCGGGGTGTGCCTTTTGGGCATCGATTCCGTGATGTGCCCGATCGAACTTCGCAAACAGGCATGGGCGCGTCTGGCCAGCGAACTTGATCACCGGAAACTATCTGAAATTACTCAAGAAATCGGCTTGACCGATGTGATCGAGGCGGGCGCGAAAATTCTCGCCGGGCAGGTCCGTGGCCGGATCGTGGTAAAAATTCTCTAACCGCGTTCAGACTTTACCAACGATCCTGCTCCAATGTTGCCTTGGTTGATATGGTAAGCACCGGGTTAAGGCGGCGTTGTCGCGAGTCCACCGGCGCAGTGCAGTTGGAGTGCAGCATGAGAATGCTTGGCGTGATCGGAGCGGTTGCCGCTCTCGCGTTGGTGGCCCCCGCGGCCGCCGAGAATCTGGGTCCCGAGCAGGCCCGCCAGTTTATCGCTGGCAAGATGTTCGCTTTCACCTGTTTCGATGGCAGCAAGGGTGCAGGCCGCATCCATAGCGACGGTTCGGTCGCCGGTTCGATCCAGTTGTCCGGTCAGGGTCCGGTGCGTCACGCCCGCTTGCCGATCAACACCATTCAGGTTCGCTCCAACGCGGTGTGCGCCTCGATCAAGGGCGTTCCGTTCGAGCCTTGCTTCAATCTCGACAAGACCGATGAGGTCAGCTTCCGCGGATCGGTGTCCGGCATGGGCTTCGCCTATTGCGACTTCCGCAAGCACGGCAATGCCATTCTGGTGTCGCGTGCCGAGAGGCCACGTTCGCTGCGCGCGCGTCTCGCCCGTGCGACCGAGTCTGCTCCGCAAACGACGGGCCGCGCCGATATCCCGGTGGTCGAGAAAGTCCGCACCGAGCCGGTGAAGTCCGAGCCGCTGCCCGAGCTGCGCAAGTCGACTGAGTGATCGGGGAAGCGGCTGGCGTTTCCCCTAGCTTGTTGACGGTGCCGTCGCTGCGCGCTGCCGGAACAGGATGCGCTGGTAGAGCCAGCCGATCGCCACCAGCACCAGTCCAAGACCGATGAACGACAGCGCACGGTAAATGCCTGTCAGGTTCGACATGTCGATCGCGAACACTTTCAGCACTGTCAGGGCGATGATGACGGCGGACGCCAGCCGCGCCCGCTGCGAGTCGAACGTCAGTCCGATCCCCAGCAGGATCACGCCGAACGCCAGCCAGGCGACCGAGTAGGTGTATTGTTCGGCAGCGCTGGTCGCACCCAGTGTCAGGTTCGGCCCGTGATAGTAGCGGCGAATCTCAAGCGTGATCCACGCCAGCGCGAGCGTGAGTGAAAATGCTGCGATGGTGTTGGCATAAGTTGGAGAGCGCTGTCCGGCAACCGTGTGCGACAGAAGCAACGCCAGTATGGCCGGTATCGCATAACCCAGCAGCAACTCGTTGAACATCACGCCGCCGATCTCGACATACCAGAGGATCGGATTCTCCAGAATGAAAAGGCCGAACACAATCGCAAGCATCGCGAACACCGTCAGCATGACCGCCGCCACGTTGTGAACGATGCTCCGGCTGCGCACGCGCAGGCGCTCGAGACCGATCGCCATGGCGAGCGCAACGCAGATCTGCAACGCGACCTCGATCAGCGAAGTGTTGGCCCGGTAGATATTTCCACCGCTGACGTAATGCCGGATTTCGGTGAACGCGAGCAAAACTGTGAACAGGATGGCGGCCGCTTCCACCATCCGCAGCGGCGCGTCGTCTTTTCGCTGGCGCAGAAAGTAAGCCCCGGCCCAGAACGCGAGCGCAGGCACGCCATAGCCCCACAACAGCCAGTTGAAGATCGGCGTGGTGCCGACCGCGCGTCCTGCGATGCGCGGGTCATAGCCGATGCGCAGCGTGACAATGGCGGCGAGGATCGCAGCCAGCCAGCGCAGGAACGGGATCCGTCGCTTCATCGAGATCCATGCGGTGGCCAGCGACATCAGCGCCAGCGCGATGGTGAGCCAGCCTTTTTCCAGCGCGAATGTGAGCGCCAGTGCCAGCGCCGACAACGTGCCGGTGGCGAACAGCGCAATCGAGATTGCCTGCCCGGGGCGTTGTTCGCGCTTCACCAGCAGTTCGGCCGCCATCGCGAACGCACCCGCAACCACAAGCGCCAGCAGCGCGAACGGGACCGAGCGATCAAGCTGCGCGATGCGCGCGTACAGCGCGATGAGCAAAGCCAAAGGCATGAACACACCCGCTGCCGCCCATATCACCGGAATCCTCGCGCTCACCGAGCGGCCCTGCGCCAGAAATCCAGCCGCGCCGAAGGCCACGCCAAATCCGGCCGCAGCGATCAGATGCAGCGCGACCGAGCCATCGGTTGCGCCGGGTGCGACGCCGGGCAGCGAGCCCGCAGGCACCACGAGATATTGCGGATTGCCGCGCACCGCCCATTCGATGAAGACGATGGCGGTGAAGGCGGCTGAGGATACAACCGCGCCCGTCGCGGCTTCCGTGCGCCAGGCCACAAACAAAGCCCCGGCGACCAGCAGCGCGAATGCGATCATCGCGGTGTCCGCATGGACACTGGTCAGCACGATCATCAATGCGCCGAGCAAGTAAGCTCCGAGCGACATCGACGAGACTGGCTCGATCTCGCCCTCGGTGGCGGGCGGGCCAAACATGAATCCACACACCACAAGCAGTGCCGCGAGAATGAAGCCCGCGATCACGTGGAACACATGCGGCGCGACCATCGACGGCCCGCAATTGAGACACGGCAATGTCCACAGCAACGCGAACACGATCGTGGTCATCGCAAGCCAGCGCCACAGCCGCACGCGGGCGAGCGCGAACGCCGCCGCGGTGACGATGGCGAGATAGAGGTACAGCGCCCAGAAGTCCGGCTTCTCCGACGAGACAAGAATCGGCGTTACGAATGCCGCGGCAATGCCGAGGCCGGCCAGCGCCGGACCGTGCAGCAATGCAGCCGCGAGCGTGCACATCGCGACGATGCCGAGCAGGATGAAGGCGGATGCGGGTGCGAGGAAATCATACAGCGTGTAACTCGCGAAGACCGTGCCGAAGGCGACAACAGTGCCAGCGGCGGTCAGCATCGCAGGGATGTTCGCGATCGGCAGCGGCCCGGTTGCGGTTGCGGCTTCCTTGCGGCGCGTCCATTCGCCGGCGGCAAGCAGTGCTGCGGCAAACAGCCCGCCGAGCAGCACGCGCACGCCGGGTCCGATCAAATCCTGCTCGATGGAATAGCGCACCAGAAACAATCCGCCGAGCGCCAGCGTGAGACCGCCGACCCAGACCACCCAGCGGGTGCCGAGACGTTCTTCAAGGCCCGGGCTGGCAGGAGACGGTGCAGCGGTATTGCCAGCAGCGCTTGCGGAATTGCCATTCGGAGGATTGCCGGACGCAGGGGGAGTATTCGATGACGCTGCATTCGCTCGCACGCCGGCGATGACGTCATCGACATTGAACGGCTTCGCGGCCTCCGCCGGCGTCGAACTCGGGACGATCGGCGGCGCGGTCACCGGCGCTTGGGATGGCGTTCGTGGCATTTGCGCCGGCGCTGCACCAGCCAGCAATGCTTCCAGTGACGACACCTTCGCGCCGAGCTCATTGGCCCGGTTCGAGGCCTTGCGCGCCCACAGGACAGCGACGATGGCGATGACGAGCGCCAGAAATTCCATGATTCGACCTCAGCCATGCGGGCCAGAGCGGTAAGAAGATCGCGAGCAAGCGGCATCGGCCGCAAGCCCGCGGTGATTGTCAGTCTCGACAGCTGACGAAAAAGTTCAAGGGTTGACTATGCGGTTTAATCGAGCATAGCGCGGCGCGCGTTGAGCCTGGTCGATGCGCGTATTATGGGCTTGGGATTATTCCAGATCGACGCGGAACGGCCTGCCCTCGATGGTGAGGTCGCCGGGGCCGATGGCGTCGAGCGCGCGCAGCATGCGGCCTTCACGGCCAAGCGCACGATCGGCATGCATCACGATCAGCCGGTTTGGATATGCGCTTGGGGATGCCTGCCGGATTTGCCGCGCGATGGACAACTCGTCGCGGTGCGGATTGAGCGCACAGGCCGTCGCAAACGCGCTGGCGGTGGAACGGCTGATGCCGGCATAGCAATGCACCACGAGCGGTGCCGCGCGATCCCAGCGCCGCACGAACTCAAGCACGCGGTCGATGTGTTCGCTTGAAGGCGCGACGAAACCGTCGGCGGGCTCGGTGATGTCGTCCATCGAGATCATCAGATGATTGGCTTCGAGCACCGTCGGCGGCCGCATCACCTTCGAAATATTGCCCATCACCGTCAGCACATGGCGTGCGCCGGTGGTCGCGACAGTATCGTGCAGTGCAGCGAGGGAGCAGACGTGGATCATGATGTCTCTTCAGTTGGTCGGACTATAGGCCCGTGCGATTGCGTGAGGAAGTGTCAGTAAACTCCTCAGCTTCCATAGAGCAATTTGAACCGCGTCGCGAACCGCTTTTCGGCACGCCCGGCGGGCCAGGGCGTCAGATAATCGCGCTCGATCGCCGGAGGCAGTTTCGGATCGCGGCCGAACAGCCGCCGCGATTCGGCCTCGCTGAAACCTGCCAGCTGCGTCGCTTCGAGATACGCCGCCCCCATATCCGCGGCCTTGATCTGCTTTTCGATCTCGACGGGCGTGATCGCAGGCAGGCCGAAGCGAACGTGGATCGCGCCGAGCAGCCGCTTCTCCACCTGTTTGTACGAGCCGCCGATCACCGCCTTGAACGGCGAGATCATGTCGCCGATCACATATTCCGGCGCGTCGTGCAGCAAGGCCATCAGCCGCGTGCGCGTATCGATTCGCGGATTGGCCTCGCGCATCACCGCTTCGACCAATAACGTGTGTTGCGCCACCGAGAAAATATGCGCGCCGTTGGTCTGTCCATTCCAGCGTGCCACGCGCGCGAGACCATGGGCGATATCGTCGATCTCGATGTCGAGTGGCGAGGGATCGAGCAGGTCGAGGCGGCGGCCCGACAGCATGCGCTGCCATGCACGGGTGGATGTTTTTGGCGCGGGGTTGCGTGCTGTCATTTCTTTGCAGCGCGGCTTTTTGAAGCGGGCACCTTGAGCGCGCGAGGCCGCTTCGCCTTGCCGCAGGTCGCATGGCAATGACAATCGACCAGATGGTCGTTGACCATGCCGGTGGCCTGCATGAAAGCGTAGACGATGGTGGGGCCGACGAACTTGAAGCCGCGCGCGGACAAATCCTTCGAGATCGCGATCGAAAGCGGCGTCGATGCAGGTACGCTGGTTTTGGTCTTGAAGGCGTTGACCTTCGGCTTGCTGCCGACGTGGTCCCACAGCAGCTTCGAGAAGCCCGGACCGTCTTTCATGATCTTGAGATAAGCTTTGGCGCCCGCAACAGTGCCTTCGATCTTGGCGCGGTTGCGTACGATCCCGGCATCGTTCATCAGCGCCTCGACCTTGCGCGCGTCATAGCGCGCGATTTTCGCTGGTTCGAAGTTATCGAAGGCTTTGCGGAAATTGTCGCGCTTGCGCAAAATCGTGATCCACGACAATCCCGCTTGAAAGCCGTCGAGGATCAGCTTCTCGAACAGCGCGCGGTCGTCATATTCCGGCACGCCCCATTCGGTGTCGTGATAGGCGACGTACAGCGGGTCTTCGCCCGGCCACGTGCAGCGCATCAATCCATCGGCATGCTTGACGGCTTTGCTCATAGGGATTGATTAAGCCGATGCGGTCTTGGCGGCAATCTTGATGTCGTCCAATGACGCGACGCGCACAGAAATTCCGCCTGCTGTCAGCGCGAGGCCCGCATCCATTGCCTCGGCGACACGGTCGATCCGCAGCAGCGCAATTCCTGCTCCGTCCGCAGCGGATCCCATGATGCCGAGCGGTTTGCCACCAGCCTCGACGTTGATGCCAGGTTCGGGTGATGGACCATCGACGATCATGCGCACGATTCTGGTGCGCGCGGTGCCGCGATGCTGCATCCGCGACACCACTTCCTGTCCCACATAGCAGCCCTTGTCGAAATCGACGCCGTGCAGGCGATCCATGTTGGCTTCGTGCGGGAAGGCATCGCTGTAGCTGAAGTCGCTACCGCCGCGCGGCAGGCCGCAGGCGATGCGATGCACGTCATAGGCCCGCGCATCGGCAAACTCCGCACCGAGCGCTTGCGCGGTGGTCTCGGCCTGATCGGCTGGCAGCACAATGCGCCAGCCGAGCGTCGTCATGCGCGGATCGGCAAATCCGAAATGCTCGGTCATGTCCGGCTTGCCGTCCCAGACCGCGAGCACGCTCAGCGAATCGCTGACGTTCTCGATCGTCACCTTGGCGCGCAGCTTGTAGAGACCGAGTTTGGTCGCGAGCGGCTGCGCCAGCGCCTTGGGGCAATCGAGCAACAGGCCGCCGCCATCTTCTTGCGATGCCGCGGCGATGAGAAAATCGGTGATGATCTTGCCCTGCGGTGTCAGCAGTGCCGCGAACTTCGCGGTTCCGGGTTGCAACTCCAGGACGTCGCTGGTCACCAGCCCGTTGAGCAACTGCCGCGCATCCTCTCCGATGATCTTGATGACCCCGCGGTCGGGCAGCAACGCAGCTTTCATCGTAAAGCAGCTTTCATGGTGATGTCTCTGTGAGGAATCCGCGTTGAGGATTCCGGGGGAAAACGCTTGAATTGTCGCGGTGCGCTTGCAACATGGAGCGAAAGTAAGACTCTCCTGCCGTTGCCACAAGCCCTGCCATATAATGATCGTCATGGCCGGGCTTGTCCCGGCCATCCACGTCTTTCTGCATGGTAACTCAGCAAGACGTGGATGCCCGCAACAAGTGCGGGCATGACGAAGGAAAAGTTCGAGGATCAATGAGCCAGACTTACGACGTGATCTTGAAGAACGGTATTGTCGTCAACCATGACGGCGAGGGCGCGCGCGATATCGCGATTGCGAACGGACGCATCGCGGCGATTGGTGCGCTCGGCTCGGCTAGCGCCGGCGAGATCATCGATTGCAAGGGGTTGCATATCCTGCCCGGCGTGATGGATACGCAGGTCCATTTCCGCGAGCCGGGCCTGACCCACAAGGAAGACCTCGAAACCGGTTCGCGCAGCGCAGTCCTTGGCGGCGTGACGGCTGTGTTCGAGATGCCGAATACCGATCCGCTGACGATCACCGCCGAGACGTTTGCCGACAAGATCAGGCGTGGCCATCATCGCATGCATTGCGATTTCGCATTCTTTATCGGTGGCACCCGCGACAACGTCCGCGATCTGCCGGAGCTTGAGCGTGCGCCGGGCTGCGCCGGCGTCAAGGTGTTCATGGGTTCGTCGACCGGCAGTCTGCTGGTGGAGGACGACGGTGGCCTGCGCGCGATTCTGAAAGTGATTCGCCGCCGCGCGTCCTTCCATGCCGAGGACGAATATCGCCTCAACGAGCGCAAGAATCTGCGCATCGAGGGCGATCCGCGTTCGCACCCGATCTGGCGCGATCCGATCGCGGCGATGCAAGCGACCGCGCGGCTGGTAACGATTGCGCGCGAGACTGGCGCGCGGGTTCATGTGCTGCATATTTCGACCAAGGAAGAGATCGCCTATCTGCGTGACCATAAGGATGTCGCTTCCGCCGAAGCGACGCCGCATCACCTGACCATGGCCGCGCCTGAATGCTACGAGCGGCTTGGCACCCGCGCGCAGATGAATCCGCCGGTGCGCGACGCCAGCCACCGCGACATGATCTGGTACGGCGTCAATCAGGGCATCATCGATGTGCTCGGCTCCGACCATGCGCCGCACACGGTCGAGGAAAAAGCAAAAACCTATCCGGCGTCGCCGTCCGGCATGACCGGCGTGCAGACGCTGGTGCCGCTGATGCTCGATCATGTGAACGCAGGTAAGCTGTCGCTGGCGCGCTTCGTCGATCTCACCAGCGCCGGTCCGGCGCGGCTGTTCAATATCGCGATGAAGGGCCGCATCGCCGCCGGTTACGATGCAGACTTTACGATCGTCGATCTCAAGCGCGCGGAGACCATTCGCAACGAATGGATTGCGTCGCGTGCCGGATGGACGCCGTATGATGGCGTGAAGGTCAAGGGCTGGCCGGTCGGCACCTTCGTGCGCGGCAAGCGCGTGATGTGGCAGGGTGAGGTCGCAACGCCGTCAACCGGCGAACCGGTGCGGTTTCTCGAAACGCTGAAACCGTAGCCGTCATTGCGAGGAGGCGTAGCCGACGAAGCAATCCAGAATTGGATGCAGGTCTGGATTGCTTCGCGCCGTCGCGCTCGCAATCACGAAAGTGAAATCTATTGCTTCGCCAGCATCACCGAGAATTCGCCGTTGCGAATGCGGGCCGGCAGGCCTTCGGTGAGCTTCGCGACAGCTTCCTCGCCGTAAGTGCCGACGAGTTCGGCAAAGGCCGTGAACATGCTGGCTTGAGCCAGGCAATCGCCATCGACGCCATCGTGCAGGGCTTCAGCCCATGCTTCGTGCAGATAGTTCAGCGCAGCCTGCTTCTGTTCCTGATCGGCCAGAAGTTTTTGGGCGGAGTGCGACGGATGGTGCATATTATTCCCGGCATTTTTCGGCGCACCTTTTCGGGGAGCGCCGGTCTTCAATGTCCTTGGCTTAGCATGCCGGATCGGCCGGGCGAGGCAGTTCTTTAAGAAGGGTTAATTGCGCCGTTACAAGGTTCCTGAAATCCGCCAAGGCGTTCAGTTGGCATAACGCGCGGTCAGATCGCGCGAGATTTTCGAGCCCTCGTCGAGGAAGCGCTTGATGGCCACCGTCGCTGCCGGCGTGCAGGTGCGGTAGGTCTGCTGGAAGCCGTTATAGCCACGGTTAAAGCTCGCGATCATGCGGCCGCGGCGATCGCCCGAGGGCGTTTCCGCGTCCACCAGCGCCTGCATTTCGTTGCGCCATTTCTGGCCTTCGTTGGCGCCGCAGATGCCGCGAAGGTAGTGCAGCGTGCCGAGGATTTCCGCGAGCCGCTGCAAGTCAGCATCGAATGGCGCAGCGCCATCCTGCGCGCGGGCGGGGTGAGCGCTCGCGAGGCAAATAACGATCAGAGCAGTGACAAGGGCTTTGCGCATCGGGTTTCCGGGACCGGCGTCATATGCCTGCCGCCTGTGGAGGAAGCAAGGCGGACAGCTTGTCTCCCAGGCCGATCAGGCGGCAGGCAGAGGCGACAATCCCGGCCAGTCCCTCGGTGGTCTTGAAATCCTCCAGCCCGTCGGGCGCGATCCAACGGAAATCATCCAGTTCGTCGTTGAGTTTTACATCGCCGGACAGCCAGTGCGCGGCGAACGGCAGGATCACGTAGTGACCGCCCTGACCACGGTCCGGCCTCGGCAGGCCCTCGCGATAGCCGGCAAGGCCTGCGATCTCGATGGTGAGGCCGGTTTCTTCCTGCACTTCCCGATTGAGCGCCTGATGCAGGCTTTCGCCGAATTCGACCCGTCCGCCGGGCAGGGTCCAGACCCCGAGCGCGGGCTTTCTGGCCCGCCGCACCAGCAGCAGGCGATCATTATGGAAGATCGCCGCGCTGACCGCGAGCTGGGGCCGCACCGGCGCAGATGGCTCTGACACGGCGTCAGGCGCTCATGATGGTGTCGACGTCGGCGCCATTGACGCCGTTGATGACGCCGCCGGCCATGGCCACCAGCGGCTTGACCCATAGGGTGGCCTGGTCGGCCAAAGTCGCGCGGGTGTCGTCATGGCGGGCGTTTCGCATGGCGGTACCGACCGCGGTCAGGATCGACGTCATGGTGGCCGCGATGGCGTCGAATTCACCGCGAATCGATGGGTTTGCCGAATCATAGGCCTCGATGGCGAGCTCGCGGGCCTTGAAATTGGAGGCAATGAAATGCTCGGCGTAGGACAGCGGCTTCCAGCTTAAAAAATCCTCTGCACATTCCGGCATGTCCGGGATCATTTCGAGCAGCATGATAGCCTCGTTGAAATGATTCAGATAATCGGTGGCCAGGCCGGTGCGGGGATTGATATTGGCAGCCGCGAGCTGCTGCGCCCGGTCGGCGCTGATGGCGCCGCAGGCGTTGCTTTCGGCAGGTTTCGTGTGGAGTGCATTCGAGGTCATCCGGTCCAGTGTTAACGGAGACGGTTAACACGGCATCAACACATTGTCGTTCGAGCAGATGAATGTGCGGACGTTTCGTCATCTCCTCCTCACCTCAGGCGCTCCGCGCGATGCTCGGATATGCCGGGCAGCCGAATTTTCCGGCCCGCTTCAATATCGCGCCGACCCAACCGGTGCCGGTGATCAGCGCCGGGGGCAGCGTTCGGCACTTCGGGCTGATGCGCTGGGGATTGCTGCCGTCGTGGGTGAAAGACCCGCGCAAGTTTGCCCTGCTGATCAATGCGCGCGCCGAGACGCTTCTGGAAAAGCCGGCGTTCCGAAATGCCGCGCGGCGGCGGCGCTGCCTCATTCCGGCGGATGGCTATTACGAATGGCAGGAGCAGGGCACGCGCAAGCGGCCGTTCTTTATCTATCCAGCCGATGGCCGTCCGATCGCGTTCGCAGCCCTCGCTGAAACATGGGCCGGGCCGAACGGGGAGGAACTGGATACCGTCGCCATTATCACGGCTGCCGCGAGCAAGGATCTTGAACCGTTGCATCACCGCGCACCGGTGACGATCGCCGAGGATTATTTTGAGCGCTGGCTCGATTGCTCGACCGAAAGCGCGGATGAAATGGATGCGGCACTCGCGCTGCTGCTGCCGCCTTCCGAGGGGCAATTTTTGTGGCACGAGATTTCAACGGCGGTGAACCGCGTCGCCAATGATGATCCAGGATTGATCGAACCGGTTTCGGCGGAGCAATCCGCAGCGCAAGCTGTCGTGGAAAAGAAATCGCCGCGCTCGAGCGCGAAGCCGTCGCGCGATGACGGGCAAGGGTCTTTGTTCTAGAGCGTCGCTGTTCTAGCTCTTGAACAAATGCAGCGCGGCGTACTGCAACAGAATGATCGTCTTGGCGTCGATGATGCGCCCGTCGTCGATCATCGCCAGTGCCTCTGCGATCGGTAGCTCGATCACCTCGATGTCCTCGCCTTCGTCGGCAAGGCCACCGCCGTCGCTGACCCGCATGTGCGGTTCATATTCGGCGACGAAGTAATGCAGTTTTTCGGTGATTGAGCCCGGGGTCGAGAACACCTCGAAGATCTTGCGCACCGCGCCGAGGCGATAGCCGGTCTCTTCCTCGACCTCGGACCGGATGCGAATGTCCGGGCGTTCGTCGTCAAGCAGACCCGCCGCGGCCTCGATCAGCATCTCGCGGTAGCCGCTGATATAGGCCGGGTAGCGAAATTGCTTCGTCAGGATCACGCTGCCTTGCGCGACGTTGTAGGGCAGCAATGTCGCACCGTTACCGCGGTCATAGGTTTCGCGGCGTTGCGTTTGCCACGTGCCGTTCGAATGTTGCCATTCGAACTCGGTGGTCTTCAGCGTTGCCCAGTTGTCGGACAACAGTTGAACGTGTTTGACGCGGATGCGCTTGTCGATGCTCATGGCTGCAATTTTACGGCGTCGGCTCGCGGCCGTCGAGCCAGCGGGCGTAATTGACACGTTCCGCCATGGCGTAGCCGATCTTCTCATAAAACGATCGGACTCCTGTGTTATCGGCGCGCACCATCAACTGCACTTTCGGAATGCCGCGATCCCGCAGCCACTCTTCCGCCGCTCCAATCATGATGCGGCCGTAGCCGCTCTTGTGAAGCACTGGCTCAACGGCGAGATAGTAAAGCCAGCCGCGATGGCCATCATGGCCGACCTGAACCGACGCCACGATCTTGTCGCCCTGCCGCCCGATCAGAATCTCGGAGTTCATGTACTGCCGCGCGAGCGCGATATCGGATTCCGGGTCGTTCCACGGCCGCACCAGATCGCAACGGGTCCACAGCGCAATCAGCGCATCGATATCGCCATCCGCAACCGGCATGATGTCGAGAGGCGAACGGCCGCTCGTCATTGTCACAGCACCTTGCCGGGATTGAGAATGTTGAGCGGATCGAGCGTCGCCTTCAGCGAGCGCATCACCGCAATGGCCGTCGCATCCTTGAAGTGCGGCAGCTCCTCGCGCTTCATTACGCCGATGCCGTGTTCAGCGGAGATCGATCCGCCGAGCCGCGCGACGATGCCGTGCACGACCGTGTGCACGTCGTTCCAGCGCGCCATGAACACTTTCTGGTCGCCGCCGGAGGGCTGGCTGATATTGTAATGGATGTTGCCGTCGCCGAGATGGCCGAACGGAAACGGCCGTGCGCCGTCGATCAGTCTCACCACAGCTTCATTCGCTTCCGCGATGAGCTGCGGCACCATTGCGACCGGCACCGAGACATCGTGCTTGATCGAGCCGCCTTCGGCTTTCTGCACCGGCGAGATCACTTCGCGCAGTTTCCAGAATGCCTTGCGCTGGTCGAGATTGGCAGCGATCACCGCATCGTCGATGATGCCCTCGTCCATGGCCTGCGCGAGAATGGCCTCGATGGTGTCGCGGGCATCCTCACGCGGCGACGAGATTTCCATCAGCACGTACCACGGATGGCTGCCGGTCAGCGGATCGCGGATGCTCGGTCCGTGCTTGACACAGAACTCGATACAGATGCGGGCGATCAGTTCGAAACTGGTGAGACTGTTCGAGGCCATGCTCTGCGAGACGGTCAGCAGCTTCAGCGCATCGGCGGGCGATTTCAGTCCGACGAATGCGGTCTCGACCGTGCGCGGCTTCGGAAATAGTTTCAGCACCGCTGCGGTGATGATGCCGAGCGTGCCTTCGGCGCCGATAAAAAGATTGCGCAGATCGTAACCCGTGTTGTCTTTCTTCAGTTTCGACAGGCCGTTGATGACGCGCCCGTCGGCCAGCACGACTTCAAGCCCGAGCGCCATCTCGCGCGCGACGCCGTAGGCCAGCGCGCCGTTGCCGCCGGCGTTGGTCGAGAGGTTGCCGCCGATGGTGCAGCTTCCCTCCGCGCCCAGAGACAGCGGAAACAGGCGATCCACGTCGGCTGCAGTTTGCTGCGCGGTGGCGAGTACGACGCCGGCCTCGACCGTCATGGTGTTGGACTGCACATCGATCTCGCGGATCCTGTCGAGCCGCCGCAGCGACACGACGATCTCGCCGTGATGCGGCGTCTGCCCGCCGACGAGGCCGGTGTTGCCGCCTTGCGGAACGATCGCGGTGCGCGTTTCGCTGGCGAGCTTGCAGATCGCGGCCACTTCCGCCGTTGAGCCTGGTCGCAGCACCAGCGGCGAATAGCCTTGATAGAGATTGCGCTCTTCGGTGAGATACGGCGCGATGTCCTGCTGCGCGGTCACCATGTGCTTGTCGCCGACGATGGCCGCGAACCGTGCGGCAAGATCGGGCGATAGCGTGACGGCCTTTGGCGGTGGGGACACGATGGTCATGTCATGTCTCGTTGTTCTTTGGATCGGATAACTATGTGGCCGGGACGGCGCCGCGCCGCAAGCGGTCGTTGATGGCTTCGCCCAATCCATCCATCAGAACCGGCATCGCGGCAATGCCGGATGCGCCCCTGGCGTCGAGCGCGCGCAGGTGGCCGAACAGATTGGCGGCAGCCTCGACCGGATCGCCACGCTCGGACAGGTTCAGCACGATGCTGGCCTGTTCGATACCAGCCGGAAGCGCGTTGCCGAATGCGAGCACCGCTTCGCCGGCCTCGATGTGCGTTGCGTTGAGCCGCAACGGCGTGCGTGGCGCGTAATGGGATTCCAGCATGCCGGGCGCCAGCGGATGCGAGGTCGATGCCTCCGCGTCGTCAGCGACATTGAGCAGGGACTTGCCGAGCACGGCTTCGATTGCGGCACGCGGCAACCCGCCGGGCCGCAACAGCATCGGTTCGCCGAGGCAACTGACGATGGTGGACTCAACGCCGACGGCAACAGAACCGCCATCGACGATGAGATCGATCCGGCCCGACAAATCGCTCTGCACGTGCTCGGCCAAGGTCGGCGAGACGTGGCCCGAAATATTCGCCGACGGCGCAACCACGGGTTTGCCGAACGTGCGCAGGATACGACGTGCCACCGGATGCGCGGGTACGCGCACCGCAATTGTCTCAAGCCCTGCGGTGGCAAGCTCGGCGACAGGGCAGCGGGTTGTCTTGCGCAGCACCAGCGTCAGCGGTCCGGGCCAGAAGGCGTTGGCAAGGCGCAGGCTCAGTTCATCGAACACCGCGATGTCGAGCGCGGCGGCGACGCTTTCGACATGCGCGATCAGCGGATTGAACGACGGGCGGCCCTTGGCCTGATAGAGTCGCGCAATTGCGTCCGCGTTGGTCGCGTCTGCGCCAAGGCCATAGACGGTCTCGGTGGGAAACGCGACGAGGCCGCCGTCTTTGAGGCAGCGCGCCGCGGTATTCGCTGCGCCGGCGTCGGCTGCAATCGTTCGCGTGGTGAGGCCGACCTTCATCGGCGCAGCTCTGGTTGCGCGCGCATGCGAGCCTGCATCAGTCGCGCTCCTCGCCGCCGATATGCCTGTTGCGGATGCGGCGCAGGATCAGCCAGATCGCAAGCGCTGCGACAGGCACGAAGATAGCCGTGGCGTATCCCGGCTCGATCCGCACCAGACCCGAGTCATGCGCGGCTTTCGCGACGTAACTGAAAAGTCCGACAACGTAGTAGGTGATGGCCGCGACCGAGAGACCCTCGACCGTCGTCTGCAGCCGCAGTTGCAACTGCGTTCGCCGATTCATCGATTGCAGCAGCCGCTGGTTCTGATCTTCCAGTGCGACGTCAACGCGGGTGCGCAGCAGGTTCGCCGCGCGCGCGAGCTTGAGCGACAGGTTGGCCTGTCTTGCTTCGATCGCCGCGCAGGTTTGCGTCGCAGGCTTCATGCGGCGGGCGAGGAACGACGACCATGTCGGCAGTCCTTTGACCTTGGTCTCGCCGATGGTTTGCAGGCGCTGCTGTACGATATCGTTGTAGGCCCGCGTCGCGCTGAAGCGATATCCGGTGGCGGCTGCGCCGGCCTCGACCTCGGCGGCGAGTGCCGTCAGTTCATCGAGCAGCGCGCGGTTGCCGGCGAGATCGCCCGCGCCCTTCATCGCCTCGGTGACTTCGGCGAGACGATGTTCGATCTTGCCGATCGACGGCGCGACGCGCTGCGCTTCCGGCAATCCGAGCAGCGCCAGCGTGCGATAGGTTTCAATCTCGATGACGCGCTGGACCAGCGCTCCGGCGCGTTCGGGTCCGAGCCCGCGATCGACGATCAGGATGCGGATGAAGCCCGCGGGATCGGGCCGGAAGTCGGTCGCATACAGCGCGAGGCCGTCGGAGTTCTCTCCCGCGGCAAGGCTCGCGCGATCGAACAACCGCTCCAGCACTGCGCGCTGCGGGTCGTCGCGCATCAGGCACAGATCGATCGCGGCAAGCAGCGGTCCGGGCTGCGGCACCAGTTGCATCAGCGAGACGAGCGAGGCCGCGTCGGGATGAAACGGCGTCTGGTCTTCCTGAGCGGGCATCTCCCACGTGTAGGTGGTGAATTCCGAATGCTGCTCCCAGCGCAGCACGGTTGCGCCGAACGCGACCCGGTGATGTTTTTCGGCAGGCAGAGGCGCGGCTAAACTCCGTCCGTTGCAGAACGACACGAGGTTGGCGCGATCCGCCTGCGCCCGACCGCCGCCAGTATCGAATGCGAAATGCAGAATCCGGCTTGGAACCGAGATCGCCGTGAACGGACGTGCGTGGACCTCGCCGAGGATCGCCGCGCGCAATGGATGCGGCGTAAAGCGAACCGCGCCGTCGATGTCCGGTGTCTGCGCGGGAACAAGAGTGGTTTTTTCCGGTGCGTTGCTCATGCGGGTCTGTATTGGAGGGGCGACCGTGGGACGGCTTGTCCGGCCGTTGCTACCACAAACAGCGGGGCAGGGCGAAAGGCCCATCCTTGGCATGCCGATCGGTACCCAAATCGCGGATTTTCGCGCGGAATCCGTGCCTTGCGGTGCTGGAAAGCCGGGGCTATAAGCCGCGTCACGTCGGAGTGTGGCTCAGTCCGGTAGAGCACTGCGTTCGGGACGCAGGGGTCGCAGGTTCAAATCCTGCCACTCCGACCAATCTTCTCAATCACTTGGCGATCGTTGCCGTTGGCCGGATGCTCTTCTGCCAACGATATGCCAACGAAACGATTTTTCCGGTAGCCGATCGCCCATGCAGCCTGCTTCAGATGCAACGGGTGGTGATGGCCGTAGACGCGCTCAAGCGTCTCGACGCTCATGCCCAGAAAGCCTGCTGCTTCCCACCGGTCGACGCCTGCCTGCATCAGCCAGGTCGCTGCTGTGTGGCGCAGGCTGTGGGCCGATACGTCGTGCAGGCCAGCCTTGTCGGCTGCGCCGCGAAACGCCTTCTTGACCGATTTAACGGCCTCACCGTAAAAACACAAACCAGCGTTTATGTTTTACGATCGACTGGGGCCTTCACGAGTTCGATTCACCGCGGAACCATCCCGTTGTGGAGTGCCTCAATCATTTGCTGCAACATCGAAAACACAACGGCTGAGCCTCTGATCGGCTGAAGTTACACCGGTTTCCCCTGGATTTTCTTTTCTTACTCGGCTGCCTCCTTCTGCAGCAGAAGCTTGGGTCGCGCTCCGCTCAAGTCATAGAGCTTGAGAAAAATAGCCGCTTCGGATTGTCGGACCAGTCGATCTCGCGGACGGGCTTGATCACTACTTTGAACGCGGGATCGGTCGCGGCTAGAATAGTTGCCTTCAGTCTTTCTTCTTCGTCCGAGCTAAGAGTTTCTCGGCCGCCGATCTGAACGGTGATGGTATCGATGGCTTCTTGCCGAAACCGGCACTCCCCGAACTCAACGACTTCACGCAGCAACCGGGTGGACAGATAGAAGGGAACGTAGCGTCCATCAGGATGACGCAGAAAATGCTTTCCCCTTCCATAAATGTGAGAAAGCGTCGGACCGTGATGTCCGCAAGGGCAAACGTCATGCAACTTGCCAAAATCTCCGATGTCGTAGCGAACCAGGGGCGTCGCATACGAGTGCAAGTGCGTGATCATAAGCCGGCTGACTTGCTCTCCATCAAATTCCGTTGTCAGCGTGTGGTCGCTTTCGACAATTACATTGGAGTGGGCCACGTGATAGTAGCCCACGTTCGTTCGGCATTCGAACGCTATCGGCCCCGTTTCTCCCGAGGAATAATTTGACAAACTCGGTATACCGATTTTTTTTAGTCTTCCGACAGCGTCCCAGCTCCGATAGTCCGAAAGATGAAACCAGAATTTTATGCCGAGTTTTTCAATGAGATCAGGGCCGCGATCCAGCAATTGTTCGATCACGCGACTCGGGCACACAAGATAGCCGACGGGATGCTTTGATAATTCGTTCAGTAGCCCATCGACGTCATTATTGAATCTTAGCGTTTTGTTGGAGCCGTTGCCATAGACCTTGCTCAACGGGCCAGCCCAACTCGGATTTGTAGACGGCGGTTCGGTTTTTTTCCGAAGGTCGCCGGAGCGGACAATTGGCTTGATTTCAACGCGATTTGCATCGAGAGACAGATTGTCGATGAAGAATTGCGCGAGGCCACGGACCTCGTTGTAATAACCATTCTGTTCGCACACGAACACTTTGAGCGGCGTCCCCGTCGATCCAGTCGTCTCATAGGTCGGAAGTTTACGCTGCTTCTTGTCGTGGAAGAGCGAGCCTTCCTGCTGCACCTGCATAGCGATATCTTTTCGTGACAGGATCGGAAGTCTTTGCAAGGCATCTTGCGGGGCAACGCCAGCCGGAATCCTCTGACGCCAAAACTCGGATCGGACATAGGCATGATTGAAGAGATTGCCGAGTTGCTTTCTTTGCCAGCGTACCCGCGCGGCCCCGTCGCCGTTTTCGATAAGGTCGATGGATGCGATGTGGCCGATGGTCTGGTGGGCGTCCGGCTCAAGGAAGGCGAACGGCTGTTCCCCGTATCCGCTGATGTTCTGAGGACGGTCTTTGAAGCTGAATTTCATGCCGGAGCCGTGACTTTTCAAGAACCAAGTTGAGACCGACTCTGTCGCAAACTTGGCACGTAAAATAGCCCGGCGAAGCCTCAATCCCGACTAAACTGCCTGAAAACCTTGACCTCCGCGATCTTTCAAGGCGCTGATTATAAGCGTGAATTGGATTGGGCTAAGTGATCAGACGATCCGGTTCCGTTATCGAAACATCTGTTGCATTCCGGGTACACACCTTGCGCCGGCTGTCTGGTAATAATGAGCAATACTGGATCCGGTTTGAAGTTTATTTGGGTAAGACAAATGAAGAAGCTTCTGCTGTCGTCGACCTTTTTGGTCATCTGTTCGGCGGCTGCGAACGCCTCTGATCTTAGATTACCTGTCAAAGCGCCCGTTGCGGCAGCACCGGCGTTCAGCTGGACCGGATGTTACATCGGCGCGCATGTTGGTGGGACGCAAATCCGCTCGTCTGCGGCGACGAATTTCGAAGGTTCAGGCAGCACAGGCGACAACGGTTCAGGCGTGATTGCCGGTGGCCAGGTGGGCTGCAACTATCAGGCTGGCAATTGGGTGTTCGGTATCGAGGGCGAAGGAGCCTGGTCGAACAGCGGCGCGACCAATACCCTGATTGTCTCGCCCGTTGACAGCATAAGGTTGACCACGAAGAACACCGGCAATTTCAGCATCGCTGGCCGCACCGGTATCTCCTTTGACCGCACACTGATTTACGGCAAGGGCGGCTGGGCTTTCGGTTTGTTCGATTTCAATTCAACACTCAATTGCTGCTTCGTGGCGCCCACTTTCGTGTCGGGAAGTTACAACCGAAATGGCTTCCTTGTCGGCGCGGGTGTCGAGCATGCGGTGACGCGCAATTGGACCGTCAAGTTCGAGTACAATTATCTGGATTTCGGTTCGAATCTTGTGAACGTAGGCACAGTTTTTGGCACTGGTGCACCCGTTAATGTCAGCGAAGCGCCGACCAGTCATGTATTCAAGATTGGGGCGAACTATCGGTTTGACTTTGGCGGAGCGCCGGTCCTCGCGAAGTATTGAATTTTGCCAATCAGGCAGACAAAGCTGTCACTGCCAGCCGCTAAAACAGTCCTAACGCGAGGCCAACAGCCGCAGGCAATTCGGCGGTAAACCGATGAGTCGTTCAGAGACTGTACGTTTCTTTTGGCATGGCAGTCCGCTCGGACCCTATCAGCTCTTGGGCATGCGGAGTTTCGTGGATCGAGGCCACTCCGTCGAGCTGTTCACTTACGATCCCACCATCGCTGTTCCGGAGTGGATCGTTCGACGGGATGCCAACGAAATCTGGCCGACCGATCACATCTTGACCTATCAGGACGAGAACAGTCGCGGCAGCTTCGCTCTCCATGCCAATCTGTTTCGTTATGCCATGCTGCATCGGCTTGGCGGCTGGTGGATAGATCAAGACGTCATCTTGTTGCGTCATGAGCTTCCCGCCCAAGACATATTCTTCTCGCTCGAAACCATCGATCCGATGTTGGCGACAATCTCCGTGTTGAAGTTTCCGGCTAGGCATCCCTTACTGTCGGACTGCGTGGCGCGATGTATTGCAGCCGGAGAGTCGCCGCTCTATGGTCAGACGGCAGTTATCCTCTTCACCGAGATGGCAAAGAAGCATCGGCTTGCCTACCAAGGCCCACCTATCGACACGACGTACCCGCTATCCGATCTCGATGTTCCAGCGATGTTCGATCCGGCCCAGCGCGGCCGGCTTCATGCTCGATGCGGAAACTCGACATTCATTCATCTCTTTCAAGAAAAATGGCGCCGCGCAGGGATTCCAAGTTATCTCGGCCCCCCTGCGGGATCTTTCATCGATGACCTGTTGCTCCGTCACGGGCTCGAAGCGCCTTCTCTCCGCATGGAGATCGATTACATACGGCGCGGCGCTGCCTTCCTGGTGTCGGACGACGAGTTTCGAGCCGGATAGCGTGACTACCTGGCTTGCGGAATCGTCCCAGCAAGTGGGATCCGCCTACTTCTTTGTCACGCGCACGAGAAACTGGACCAGCGCATTTCGGTCCTGCTCCGTGCCGATGATGTGTTCCGGCATCTTTGTGCCGGGCGAGATCGTTCCGGGCGTCCACACGATATCGAGCTTGGTTGTATTGCTCAGACCAAGCCTTTGGCCACGTACTTAAGAGAGTACTATCAGCAAAGGACTTTTTGTTGGTACTCGTTGCAGCTGCGATAATGGGTGTATGTTTGAATCCAAATCGGGCAGCGCAGAAAGCATATTTGCTCGCAAGCTGCGCGCATCGCGGCAACTTTCAAATGCCCTCAGGCTATCAAGCACCGCATTGAAGTCGCTGCCGGCTCAGCCATGCGAAAGACCTGCCGCCCTGTGCATTCACCCTTGAGAGAAAGTTGATGCAAAGCCTGAAGCTTACTCGATCAGGCTAATTGATCTTGGAATGTGTTCAAGCCGTTTCCTCGGCCATACACTACCCCCACTTGGCGTTTGTTCCCATTATCTTTGCGGTATCTGATGCCGACAACACAGATGTTTTCAACATCCGGAACGCATTACCTCATGACAAGCGAAACGGATGAAATTCCTATTGGTTTAACGCGATGTTCTTAAGGCGTTCTCATAAGGCATCAAACAATGGAATTGCGGGCATACGCGGCTCCTTCCGGCCAACGATATGCCAACGATGTATCGTTCCCAAACGTGTTTTCTCGTATGCGCAAGACAGTTAACTCATTGTTTTTGCGAGAGTGAAGTAGTATGCTGAGACGTTCGGGACGCAGGGGTCGCAGGTTCAAATCCTGCCACTCCGACCAATCTTCTCAATAACTTGGCGATCATCCGTTGGCCAGCGGGAAGCTCCTGGCGCGAGACCGCAGTGCGTTGGTGCGATCTTCAATCCCGCGGCCGCTATCCGAGGACTTAGTGACAGACATTCTCACAACAGGGCCGCTTGCGCGTGCTCTAGCCGAACGCAACTACGAAAAGCTCACGCCGGTGCAAACCGCGGTGCTTGCGGACGATGCAGCCGGCCGCGATCTTCTGGTGTCGGCCCAAACCGGCTCGGGAAAGACCGTCGCGTATGGTCTCGCCATCGCGAAAAATATCATGGGTGACGCAGACAGGCTCAGGAGCGCGAGCGCTCCGCTTGCATTGATCGTCGCGCCGACCCGAGAACTCGCATTGCAGGTTCACCGTGAACTGACGTGGCTTTATGGCTATGCCGGTGCCCGCGTGGTGTCCTGCGTAGGCGGCATGGACCCACGCCGTGAACAACGCGATCTTGCCGATGGCGCGCACATTGTGGTCGGCACGCCAGGACGGTTGTGCGATCATTTGCGGCGCGGCCGGCTCGACGTCTCGCAACTGAAGGCCGTCGTGCTCGACGAAGCGGACGAAATGCTCGACATGGGCTTTCGGGAGGATATGGAATTCATCCTCGAGACGACGCCTGAAACGCGCCAGACCTTGCTGTTCTCGGCGACCCTGCCGCGCGGCATCGTGGCTCTTGCAAAACAGTATCAACGATCGGCCGTTCGCGTCGAAGTGACGGGCGATGAAGGCGGCCATGCCGACATTGAATATCGCGCGGTGCGTGTCCACTCGAACGATCTCGAGAACGCCGTCGTCAACTTGCTTCGCTTTTTTGAATCGGCCAGCACGCTGGTTTTTTGCAACACGCGCAATGCGGTCCGTCATCAGCAAGCGATGTTGCTTGAACGCGGATTTTCCGTCGTTGCGCTCTCGGGTGAACTCACTCAGAACGAACGTACGCACGCTTTGCAATCGCTTCGCGATGGCCGCGCGCGCGTGTGCGTTGCAACCGATGTGGCTGCGCGAGGGATCGATCTCCCGAGCCTTGATCTCGTTATTCATGCCGATCTGCCAAATGATCCTGAAGTGTTGCAGCATCGTTCCGGCCGTACCGGGCGAGCGGGTCGCAAGGGAGTTGCCGTTTTGCTCGTGCCGCCGTCGCGCCGGCGACGCACGGAAACGCTGCTGAGCATGGCTGGCATCGAAGCGGTTTGGGAGGCGGCGCCGACTGCCGAGGCCATCCGCAAGCTGGACCAGCAACGCATGCTGCAGGAAGACGTGTTCGCCAAGGAGTTCACCGACGAAGATTTGAGCATGGCAAGAGCGCTGCTCGCCGAACGATCTCCCGAGGACATCGCCGCAGCGCTGGCGCGGCTTTATCGATCGAGGCTTCCTGCGCCCGAAGATATTCTCGATCCGGGGGAGGACGGCGGACGGGCGCGCCATGAGCGTGGCCGCGAACGATCGGGAAAAGACAGGCCAGCCCGCAACGATCTCGACAAGGCGAGCCCCTCGCGCGCTGCCCGTCTCAAGTCGCGTGACGCCGTCAGCGAAGGTGCCGTTTGGTTCAGCGCGGCGATCGGCCGTCAGAAGAATGCAGACGTGCGATGGCTGCTGCCGATGATCTGCCGTCGCGGCGGCATCGACAAGCATGAGATCGGAAAGATCAAAGTTCTCGATACCACCACCGAATTTGAGATTTCGGCCAGTGCTGCCAGTTCGTTCCAAGCAAAGATCAAGCGGCCGGATAAAGAGGACAATATCCGCATCCAGCCGTTGTTAAGCCCTTCCAAAGCCGAGCCGCCTCGGGAGAAGAGGCATCAGGAGCGCGACTACGCGAAGAAGCACCCGCATAAGCCGGCGCATAAAAGCAAATCGCGTAACGATAAGCCTTATCACGGCGATGAAACCCATCATGGAGGCAAGCCGAAGCGCAATGCCCACTCGCAACGAGATGGCGCATCAAAGCCCGGAGCCGGAATGTTCAAGAAGAAAAAGGCCAATCAAAGATAGCTTTGCGTCTTGCGGGATGCCGCTTTTGCCGTCGGCGACGGGAATCGGCTGCCGCCTCTTATGCCGGTGGTTGTCGAATGAGCCTGTACTTCGAGGAGCTGGACTACCGGCCGACGCCGATCGGCACGCTGAGTCTGACGCGCCGCCGTGACATGGCGCTCGGGGTGGATGTCTTCGAAATCAAACTCGGCGATGACTATCTCATGTCGAGCCTGTTTACGGCGTCGGAAAGAGCGCTGGCGAATCTGGGTTTGGCGAACCCCATCAAAACCGGTCTCGATGTCGTCGTTGGCGGTCTCGGCCTCGGTTACACCGCTCAAACGGTGCTGGAGCATGAGACCGTCAAGTCACTGATCGTTGTCGAGGCGCTGGACGCTGTGATCGACTGGCACGAGACGGCGCTGTTGCCGCTCGGGCCCGTGTTGACCAGCGATTCCCGCTGCAAGTTCGTGCACGGCGATTTCTTCGCTCTGGCGGCATCGCAGTCGGGATTCGATCAGGATCTGCCAGAGCGGCGGTTTGATGCGATTTTGGTCGATATCGACCATTCACCGGACTTGCTGCTTCATCCGAACAGCGCGTCCTTCTATCGTCCAGAAGGATTGCGCAGTCTGGCTGCTCATCTTCATCCAGGCGGTGTCTTCGGGCTTTGGTCCAACGACAGGCCGGATGATGCGTTCACGCGACGGCTCGCCGATGTCTTCGATGACGCGCGCGCGGAAAGCGTTGTGTTTTACAATCCGCTTCAGAATCAGGATTTCACGCAGACCGTCTATCTTGCGCGGACTGCCCCATCGCGCATGACGGTCTCAGGCTGAAGTCTCGTGTCATGATTCCAAGGGTCCTCATTGATACGGCAAAGGTGCCTGGTGGCGATGGTGAACTTCGCCTGATGAAGCGTGGCGACGAGTTCTCGATCATGCTGGGCCAAAATGAACTGATGAACAGCCGTCTCAGCGGGTCCGAGGAGGCACTCGCCCATCTGGCTTGCAAGGCAATCGCGGCGATCGAGCAGCCGCGCGTGTTGATTGGCGGATTGGGCATGGGATTTACACTTCGCGCCGCACTTGCCTCGCTCGGAATGGAAGCACAGATCGTTGTGGCTGAACTCATACCCGCCGTCGTGAAATGGGCGGAAGGCCCGATGGCAGCGATCTTTGGGGGGAGCCTCAACGATCCGCGCGTCAGTGTTCGCGTGGCGGATGTGGGTGACGTGATCCGTTCCAGTTCGTCAGCTTTCGACGCTATCCTGCTCGATGTCGACAATGGTCCGGAAGCGCTCGCCCGTGATGCCAACGATACCCTGTACGGATTGAAAGGATTGCGTGCAGCTCGTGCCGCGCTTCGGCCGGGCGGCGTCCTTGCCGTTTGGTCGTCCGGACCGGATGCGAGTTTTGTAAAACGACTCCGCACCAGCGGTTTTGATGTGGATGAGCACAAGATACGCGCTGGAGCGCGGCGTGGCGCGCGACACATCATCTGGGTAGCGACCGGCTTGACGGCATCAGTGAATGGCATCTAACTAATTGTTATTACAAGTAAATTTTACTAATGAGGGGCTCGAGATCAATTCCTGCCACTCGACCATTCTTCTCCCGGCCTGCCGCGCGACGGACTTACGGCGTAAATCTCATGGCCTGACCGATGGCCCTGACCCCGACGATGATTCGACGGGCCAGCGAAAGCTGAAGGACATGTCTGCGCGGATGGAAGTCGGTGGGACCAGCGCACTGCCTGTCTCCGATCGCGTGGCTTTGGTTCCAGCTCAACCAGTGCGCGGATACGCGTTCCGCTGAGCACGTTTCTGTTATTCGTGTTGATCGCAACTCCTGTGCTTTGGTTCCGCCACAGAAGATTGCTGGTTGGCTCCGCACGCCGGTTGGAATGGTTGACGCGCTCGGTCAGGACCCTAGAAAGATTAAATGATCAAGTTCGTCGGCGTTTTGCTTGTCTGCGTCATCGGTATCATCTTCACGTTTGCAGATGGCTACCCTTTATCTGTCGTTCGGCACCGATGGCAGGAGGTCATCGTCGAAAGCAACCACGCAGCGCTCAGGCCCGGCTCGGTCTACGATATCCTCACTCATTTTGAGCAGAACGCCGGTCGCACGCGTCCGAAGTTCAATTATCTGTTCTTCGACACAGGTCTGGGCGCGGCCGACCCGATCTACCCGGTGTTCCAGGTCGGCTATCAGAAGAGCTGGCCGCAACTGATCAAAGCCGGACTATCCGAGAAGAACCGGCACATCGATCATTCCTCGACCGGCGATACGCCGGAGGGCTGCCGCATTCAGTCGGTCTACTGGGTGCGCCACATCGACGAGTTCCCGGACAAGTACGCCGAACTTCGTGCGGAAGGGTACAGCCTGATCGATATCAGCTTTGACTATTACATAAAGCTGCGGCCGGACGCTCAATGCGGCAAACACATTGCTCATGAGGCGGGCGATACGTTCGATCCGTATCAATCGATCTCCAAGTATGCGGATACGTTCAAGACGCTTGCCGATATTCCGCCGGACTTGCTCGCAAGATACGAAGCCAAGATTGGCGTTCTCAAGCTCGTCACGGAGAACTTCAAGACAAAGCAGGACAACTGGGCGAGCTTCAAGCAGAGCTACAGCCTGCGCGAAAATTCCATGTGGTTCTATCCCGACGGATTTGCGGCTGATTACGGCATCGACACGCCGCGCAAACAGAGCGGCCTCAGATTCCTGACCCAACCCAGGCACCTCGTCTTTGCCGCTGAGCCGGCATTGGAAGAGCGGCTTCCCTTGACCGGAACGCTGGACAGAGCAGAGTTTTCAAAGATTCTGAACTTCCTGGAGGGCAAGCCGGCGCCCGGATTCGATCCGAAGGCAGAGCCCGGCGGCGACACGCTCGATGTCATCGCGCAAGTCACCCCGCAGAACTTTTATACCTCCGGTACGATCGTCGAGCCGATACGCGACGTCAGGGCCGATATTTCCGATCCGGGCCACTTTAAACTGGTCTCCGTGATCGTTCGTCCCGGCGAGCCGGAAAGCGACATTCATTTTACCGGGCTGAAAAATATCCCGCAGGTCCGCATGGTCTATCAGTTGATGAGTCCGCGTTTTCCGGGGCGGGCTTACGAGCAATTGTTCGTCCATCTCGATTTCGACGCCATCGACAGGCTGCTGCCAGAGCAGCAGCGTCAACAGGCCGCCGCCAGCTTCCTGCAGAAAGCCGACGCTGTGACCGGGTTGCGGCAAAGCGGGAGTGCTGACGCAGGCAAAGCGACCGCGGACTTCATTCAGGAGTCGATCGGCTCTCGCCCGGCGCAGACGGTGAGCTGGAGCTCATCGCTGACCGGGCTTTGGGTCTTCGGCATGCTGAGCCGCTCGTACAACGCCGAGCGCTCCCTTGAAGCCGTGCCGATTGTACGCGGAGGGATCAACGTCGGCTTCTATTCGAGCGCCTATGACACGCCGCTGTTTCGCTCTGCGGCCGAAACCGCGGACGGCCGTGAAAAGATCGAGCTGCTTGCCGTGCTCGATGACCTGACGCCGAAAGCCTACCGCGATCCGCGCCGCCACGATCCGGAGGCTCTCACGTTCCACCGCATGACATGCGCACAATGCCACCAGATGGCCGGGCGCGATGGGGTCCATGTCCTGTTGAACGACGGTCTGGACCGCAGAATCACCACGCCTTACCGCGCGACTGAGTATGTTTTTCGAGAGCTTGATCGTCAGTTGCAGCAGATACCCCCGCTTGCTGACTGATACGATTCAACGTCATCATCGGCGCTCCGATGTCTCGCTGCGCCGGACCAGGTGCATGATTGCTCCAATGTGATGTGACTTCACGCTCAATTCCGCACTGCGGATGGGCATGCGTGTTGGCAAACCCGTCCATACGAGCAGGGGTGTTGCTCCGCGGGGCGGGCTGCGCCATATGGGTTTCCCGGCGCTTTTCAGCGAGTATGACATGCCCCATCCGATCCCCGATATTTTGAAAGCCTTTGCCAACGGCGAGATGGTTGTCGTCACCGACGATGACGATCGCGAAGGCGAGGGCGACCTGATCGTCGCGGCATCGTTCTGCACGCCGGAGAAGATGGCGTTCATCATCCGCCACACCTCGGGCATCGTTTGCGCGCCGATCACTGCGGACGACGCGCGGCGGCTGCGGCTCGATCCGATGGTGTCCCACAACGATTCCGCGCACACCACGGCCTTCACCGTCTCGATCGACTACAAGCCCGACGGCGGCACCGGCATCTCGGCCGAAGAGCGGGCGTCGTGCTGCCGGGCGCTGGCCAATCCCAATGCAGGCGCCAGCGACTTCACCCGGCCGGGCCATATTTTTCCGCTGATCGCCAAGGATGGCGGCGTGCTGCTGCGCTCAGGCCACACCGAGGCGGCGGTCGATCTGTGCAAGCTCTCCGGCCTCGCGCCGGTCGGGGTCATCTCGGAGTTGATGAACGACGACGGTACGGTGATGAAGGGCGAGCAGGTCGTTACCTTCGCCGCAAAACATAACCTCAAGCACGTCACCATCGCCGACATGATCGCCTATCGTCAGGCGCGCGAGAAGCTGATCGAGCGGGTTTCGACGTTCACGGTAGAGAGCCCGATCGGCCCGCTGCAGGGCTACGCTTACCGTTCGCCGTTCGATCCGATCTATCACCTTGAGCTGG
>JAKFUP010000075.1:52398-55910 GCA_021732625.1 Hyphomicrobiales bacterium | reverse complement strand
CGGCTGCTGTGGCCAGCGAGTGCGTTGAACGCGTTCTTGGTTAGGAACGCACGACCGAGCAGGCGATCTGTTGGCTCTTGCCGAGGTTGAGAACAGCCTCGTTCCGGAATCCGTCAAACCAGATGCCCTTGCCGGCGTACCGATAGCCCACACCCATGGGAATCAGGCGGACGTAGCTCCCCGGGTAATTACCAAGGGTTGCTGTCACGACTTCATTGGCGATGCTGACCGCAATCGGGCAGACCGGGTAAGCTCTGCCATTCTCACAGGTCAAAACCAGTTCTGAACAGCGCCCAATGGCCGCAGGACCCGAAACCTGAAGCCCCAAATCGGCGGCCTGACCGGCACCGATTCCACCCAAGATTGCAGCAGCTCCTGCTACCACCTTCAAATAGCTAGCAAATCTTGGTGACATGGTCCGAACCCCAAATTCGACTGTGACAGCTAAGCCACAGTTAATCGACGGGTCAATGCCCAATATGGGCCCCGCCGCAAGTTTGGCCGAACCGTGGCCCCTTAACCACACACCTCTAAATAGAAGGTTAAACTCTTCACTTCACTTGAAGCTGGTCAAAATTTCGACGAATGTTAGGCGCTTAACAGTCCGTTAACTTTTTAGCGGATTTGGGTTTTTCTTCCAAGGAACGTTTTCCACGTAGGAGTTGTTGCCATGAATGGTCCTTTCTTGGTTGCTCAAGCGACTACCGGTGTACAGCCAGCATGGAAGCCTCCGTCACGAATCGTCAAAGTTTCTAAACCTTTTGCGGAGCAGGCGGTTACCGTCCCGTTGAGTTTCGATGGAACCGTCAAGGTCGATTTTTCATCGATTGCAAACGAAAAAATTACACTCGTCCATGTTGGCGAGAAGCTGATCATTCTGTTCGACAACAAGTCGAGCATCACGCTCGAGCCCTTCTTCGACTCGACCGGCAAGCCGCTGGATAGCGTTACCGTTGAAGTTTCGCCCGGTCGCGATCTGACCGGTACCGAATTCGCGGCATTGTTTCCCGTCACGGAGGATCAGTCCGTTCTGCCGGCCGCGGGTACTGGCAACGGCAATGCACAATCGTCTGGCGCGAACTTCTCGAACGCCGGCGTCGATCCGTTGGCGACGCCGAATCCCCTCGACTTGCTGGGGCAAGAAGAGCTTCCGAATTTCGTCATCAACGATCTGCTCACTCAGATTGTCGGCAACGATACGCCGACGGCCGGTGAGAACGCCAGCCTCGCTTTTGACGAAGATGGATTACCGGGAGGCAACCTCAATGGAATTGGCGATCTCGGTTTAGATTCCAACGGTCCGATCGCGCTGTCCGGTACACTTGCATTCGCGTTCGGCGGCGACGGCGCGGGGACCGTCCTGCTTCTCGGTACAGGCGCGCCTGCGGGATTCACCTACACGCCGAGCGTTGACGGCTTAACGCTGACGGTCAGTCAAGTTCAGGACGGCAACGACGTCGATGTGTTGGTCATTACCTTGACTGATCCCGTGTCGGGCAATTTCACGATCGAGCAACTGAATGCGATTCGGCACGAGGATGGCGGCGACGAGAACGATCAGGCTTTCGTCTTCAATTATCGCGTCACCGACAGCAACGGCGACTTCGTGGACGGCTCCGTCAATCTGAGCGTTGACGACGACACCCCGACGATTCGGGTCACGGCCGGCGGAGGCGATAACGAGCCGGCAAGTCTGTCCCTGTCGCCGCTGGATGAGTCGATCGGCGTCGACCGCGGCACTTCGAACAACGATAACGCGGAGGATGACGATTTTCCGCAGAACCCCATTCCACCGAATACCGCGCCGGACCCGACCGGCACAGATCCGATCGGCCAGATCAAGTCCTCGGTGGGAGAGGGCGGCAGCGACCTTGCGTTTCTGTTCAACGTGGCAAGGAGTCCCGGCGCCGACGGCGAGCAGTCGCTGACACAGCTGTTCAGTCTGACACTCACGGGTGGTGTTGGTGGTGTCGGTGGTCTGGGTGTCGCCACGACGCTGACCAACACTGCTTTGGCTGGTTTGGGCATCACCAGCGATACGATTTACCTGTTCCAGTTCAGCGACACCGTAGTCATCGGCCGCGTTGGCAACGACCCGACCGGCCCCATCGCGCTGCGCATCACGCTGGTGGGCGGCGACGATCCCGCCACCGCGCAGCTCGTCGTCGATCAGTATCTGCCAATCAACCATGGCGCTGACGGAAACAATTTCGATTCGTCGCTGCCGCTGACGCTGGCGCAGGAGGGCGCAAGCCTCGGCATCACGCTGACCGCGACGATCATCGACAAGGATAATGATCCGGCGATATCGTTTGCCACAGTTGTGTTGGCTAACAGTGAGACATCGTCGATCAACATCGAGGATGACGGCCCGGTACTTCTGAGCGGCCAGGTTGAGATCGCGATCGTCGATGAGGACGGTCTGCCGGGTTCGAATGCCGACGCGGGCCGGGATGGCGAAGTTAGCGGCACGAACTCGAATGTGTTCAACGGTGTCGCCGGCGACCTGAGCAATCTCGTCAACTTTGGATCCGATGGCTTCGGCAGCTTTGGACTGAAGACTGTGGCGACGCCGTCGTTTACGGAATTCCAGTCTCAGGGCAAGGATATCCTGATTATCTCCGACGGCACGATTCTGCGCGGTTACGCGGATAACGGCAGCGCGGGCTATCAGCCCGGCACCGATCGCCTTGTCTTTACACTGACGGTCGCTGCGAACGGCGCCTATACCTTCACGCTGCTGGATCAGGTCGATCATCCTGAACTCGACAGCCAGAACGACAACGCCGACAACAACGAAAATCTGCTCGCGGGTAACGGCATCGATCTTTCGGGATTCATCGCCGCAACCGACGGTGACGGCGACAGCGTCACGCTGGGCGCCGGTGCGTTCACGGTTCAGGTGCTCGACGACATTCCCGTCGCGTTGCAGGGAACGGTTGCGCTCGGCACGGTCTATGAGGACGGGCTTGCGAACACGCAGTCGACCGGCAACCCGGAGCCCGGCCACACGAATGTGGCGCTGACGATCACCTCTGCGCAGCTCAAGACGCTGGTGTCTGCCGGTGCGGATGAGGACGTGACGTTCAGCCTGAACGGCCTGGTTGGCAATCCGTCCGGCCTGACCTCGCACAATCTCCCGGTGACCTATGCGGTCGTGGGCAACACGCTGACGGCATCGGCGGGCGCCAACACCGTGTTCACGATCGTGGACGACGGCAATGGCACGTTCACGTTCACGCTGCAGGACCAGGTCGATCATCTGCCGCTCGCTGATGGCGGTGGCGATGAGGAGACGCTGACGCTGAACATCGCGTCGGCGTTCAAGGCGACCGACTTCGACGGCGATAGCGTGGCGCTGAACGGCACGCTCAACGTCGTGATTGAGAACGACGTTCCGGCTGCGGTCTCCCAGCCGGCCGGCATTCATGCGGCGGTGATTGAAGATGCGCTGTCGACGGCGCTTGGCGATGTGGGCGACAAGTCTGAGGGTATCCGGGAGGCGGGCCAGC
>JAKFUP010000075.1:48865-52298 GCA_021732625.1 Hyphomicrobiales bacterium | reverse complement strand
GAGAACGACGTTCCGGCTGCGGTCTCCCAGCCGGCCGGCATTCATGCGGCGGTGATTGAAGATGCGCTGTCGACGGCGCTTGGCGATGTGGGCGACAAGTCTGAGGGTATCCGGGAGGCGGGCCAGCCGCTGACCGCGGACGAGGCGTCGAGTGCGGTGTCGGGTTCGCTGACCAGCCTGTTCACGCCGGGTGCGGACGAGCAGCTGACCTACAGCATCAATCCATCGACCGCGGGTCTTCCGCCGCTGTATTCGCATGGCGAGTTGCTGTTGTACACGGCGACGGCGACGACGCTGACGGGTTCGACGTCGTTCGGCACGGTGTTCACGCTGACGGTGAGTGCGAACGGCAGCTGGACGTTCGATCTTGACGACCAGCTCGACCATGTTGCGGGTAGCGGCGACGCGGGCTTGCTGCTGCGGACCTCGCTGAACGATGCCGTCGGCATCAGTGCGATCGACTTCTCCTCGATCATTGTCGCGACGGATGCGGACGGCGACAAGGTGACGGGCGCGGCCCGTGGCGCGTTCACGATCGCGGTCGAGAACGACGTTCCGGCTGCGGTCTCCCAGCCGGCCGGCATTCATGCGGCGGTGATTGAAGATGCGCTGTCGACGGCGCTTGGCGATGTGGGCGACAAGTCTGAGGGTATCCGGGAGGCGGGCCAGCCGCTGACCGCGGACGAGGCGTCGAGTGCGGTGTCGGGTTCGCTGACCAGCCTGTTCACGCCGGGTGCGGACGAGCAGCTGACCTACAGCATCAATCCATCGACCGCGGGTCTTCCGCCGCTGTATTCGCATGGCGAGTTGCTGTTGTACACGGCGACGGCGACGACGCTGACGGGTTCGACGTCGTTCGGCACGGTGTTCACGCTGACGGTGAGTGCGAACGGCAGCTGGACGTTCGATCTTGACGACCAGCTCGACCATGTTGCGGGTAGCGGCGATACGGGAACGCTGCTGCGATCGAGCTCATCGACCGACGCTGTCGGGATCAGCGCGATCGACTTCTCCTCGATCATCGTTGCGACGGATGCGGACGGCGACAAGGTGACGGGCGCGGCCCGTGGCGCGTTCACGATCGCGGTCGAGAACGACGTGCCATCGATTGTTGTGACGACGGCAGAAATCTGCGTGGACGTCGTCTATGCGTCCATCCAGGCGGGCAACACGAATGAGCGCGGGCTGACCGGCACCGGCGATCTCGCCGATCAGGACGTGCTGCTCACCGCGCAAGCCTACAGCCAAGGCAACGGCAATCCGGACAATTCTGTCAATACGACAAGTAACGATATCGGGACCGGCAATCAGTCCATCGACGGCTATTCCGAGAAAAACAAGGGTACAGTTATTCCGCAGGAATCGCTGCGCGTCGATTTTGTCAATCAACTGAACTTCAACGGTCCGGGACCGGATACGGCGCAGTTCAACGGTCACTACACGGTCGATGCTGCGTCGTTCACCGTCTATCAGGTTCAGGGTAACGCGGGTAACACGGCGACCGTTTTCGTTCAGGTGTTCGATGCCAACGACGACAAGAATTACGCCAATGACGGTAATCCGCTGGCGATCACGCTGGCCGATGTCACGGTGGCGAACGACGCGACGTTTACGAAAACGCTGGTTTATAGTGGCGGCAATGTCATCGGTGTTGTCATCTCGGGTCTGAACGAAGGCGCCCGCGTCACGGTCAATACCACGGCGGATTTCGACCGGCTGGTGATCTCCAACTACGACGGCGTCACATTCAATAGTTCTGCGAATGGCAATCCGATCACCTTGACCGGCGGCGATTCGTTCTCGGTCAGCGCCATCTCTTCACTCGTCTGCGAGCCGATCACGATCAGCCTGGCCCATGACGAAAGCGCCGGCTTCACGCCGCAGTCCGGACCCAACGCGGAGGACGACGTCAATCCGACTGTCGTCATTCCGCCGGCTGCGATCGCTGGCGCAACAATCGGCTACGCACGCTCGCCAGGCAGCGTTCTCGCGGATGGTTCATTGTTCGCGGGCAAGGTCGGGGCCGACGAGGAGGGGACTTACTCGTTCACGATCACCAACGCCAACGGCGCTCCAATTCAGGGTGTTAATTCCGGATTGAACGCGCTGAACGGCACCGACATCTTTCTGAACACGGATATTACCGGCGCCGTTGTCGGCACCGCAGGCGCAACCGTCGTGTTCAAGGTCTATACCGATTCCGCCGGCTTCGTCTGGATCGCGCAGTACGCGCCGATCGCGCACGACGTCGATGGCTCGAGTCTCGTGGCGTTCGATGACATCGCGCGCGTGACCGCCGCTCTCTATGTGACGGGATCGCTGACCGATTTCGACGGCGATACCGTGACGGTGACCTCGCCGGTCGCACTGCGGATCGAATTCCAAGACGACGGTCCGCTTGCCTTCGACGATGCCGATTCGGTTTTCGAAGACACCCAGCCTGTTGCGACTGGCAACGTCGTCAACGGCGTCTACACCGGTGGTATGCCGGTGGACGATGCAAACCTGACGGACGGTGTGGCCGATCAGACCGGCACCGATGGCTTCGGCTCGATCGCTTGGAACAATGTCGCTGCCGGCACTGTCAACGGCACCTACGGCTTCCTCAGCGTCAATGCCACGGGCAATTACGTCTATACGCTTTACACCCAGGGCCAGAATGCAGCCGGTTATGCGGCGGTGCAGGGGCTGTCAGGCGGCCAGAGCCTGACGGACAGCTTTGATTATCAGGTCACTGACGGCGATGGCGATATCGACATTGCCACGCTGACCTTGACCATCAACGGCAGCGACGACCTTGTCACGATCAGCGATCTCGCGGCCGTAGGCGGCGACACGACGGTGGACGAGAAGGGTCTTCCTGCGCGCGGTCTTGAGCCTGCAGGCTCGGGCGAGATCGCGGACAGCAACGCAACCAACAACAGCGATCCGTCAGAATCCAACACCGGCACCTTCTCCTTCTCTTCGCCGGACGGTTTCGGAGCGCTCGTTATCGAAGGTCAGACGATCACTTTTGCGCAGTTGCAAAATTCGGCAGGAACACCGGTTCTTGTGACCGGCGGCACCTCGCTCGGCACGTTGCAGATTATCGGCTTCAGCGGTTCGGCTGCCGGCGGCACGGTGACGTATCGTTTCACGCTCACCGATAACTCGCTGGCGCATACCGATACCGACAACAATGTCATCGATGGCGACAGCAACCGCGGAACGGCCGACCAGGTTTTTGTGAATTACAGCATTCAGGTGCTGGACGACGATCCTGTTCCGGACAGCGCAACCGGTACACTGACGATTGCGATTAACGATGACGGTCCGAGCGCGGTGAACGACATGGCGATGCAGGCTGTTGAGAACGTTGCGTTCACGATCAATGCGTTTGCCAATGACGTGTTTGGGGCGGACGGTGTCGACATCGACAACGATCCTTTGACGG
>JAKFUP010000075.1:0-48765 GCA_021732625.1 Hyphomicrobiales bacterium | reverse complement strand
GACGGTCCGAGCGCGGTGAACGACATGGCGATGCAGGCTGTTGAGAACGTTGCGTTCACGATCAATGCGTTTGCCAATGACGTGTTTGGGGCGGACGGTGTCGACATCGACAACGATCCTTTGACGGTTGTGACGTTCACGCCGGCGTCGCAGGGTGTTGTGTCGTATGACGGGGCGACGGGCCTGTTCACGTATGCGCCGAACCCGGGTGCGGGGAGCCTGTCGACGTCTGACAGCTTCACCTACACGATCCGTGACGGCGACGGCGACACCTCGACGGCGACGGTGTCGATCACGTTGCGGGCGGATTCTGTCCCGACGGTGATGGTGACGGACGGGACGGTCGACGAGAAGGGTCTTCCTGCGCGGGGGCTTGAGCCTGCAGGCTCGGGCGAGATCGCGGACAGCAACGCAACCAACAACAGCGATGCGTCGGAGACGACGACGGGTTCGTTTGCGATCACGACGGGTGGCGACACGCTGTCGCGGCTTGAGGTTACGGACCGGTTTGGCGCGCTGATCAATGTGACGGGCGGCGGGACGGTTCAGGGTGTCAACGGCACCCTGACGGTGACCTATAATACGATGAGTGGTGCGTACAGCTGGTCGTACACGCTTGCGGACAATTTGCTGACGCACCCCAACACCACGGCGGATGCGACGCCTGGCGATCGCGGGGCGCAGGACCCGGTTGCGGGCGAGGCGTTTTTGGTGACGGTGACGGACAGCGACAACGACATCGCGACCGACACGCTGAACATCACGGTGCTCGACGACGGTCCGAGCGCGGTGAACGACATGGCGATGCAGGCTGTTGAGAACGTTGCGTTCACGATCAATGCGTTTGCCAATGACGTGTTTGGGGCGGACGGTGTCGACATCGACAACGATCCTTTGACGGTTGTGACGTTCACGCCGGCGTCGCAGGGTGTTGTGTCGTATGACGGGGCGACGGGCCTGTTCACGTATGCGCCGAACCCGGGTGCGGGGAGCCTGTCGACGTCTGACAGCTTCACCTACACGATCCGTGACGGCGACGGCGACACCTCGACGGCGACGGTGTCGATCACGTTGCGGGCGGATTCTGTCCCGACGGTGATGGTGACGGACGGGACGGTCGACGAGAAGGGTCTTCCTGCGCGGGGGCTTGAGCCTGCAGGCTCGGGCGAGATCGCGGACAGCAACGCAACCAACAACAGCGATGCGTCGGAGACGACGACGGGTTCGTTTGCGATCACGACGGGTGGCGACACGCTGTCGCGGCTTGAGGTTACGGACCGGTTTGGCGCGCTGATCAATGTGACGGGCGGCGGGACGGTTCAGGGTGTCAACGGCACCCTGACGGTGACCTATAATACGATGAGTGGTGCGTACAGCTGGTCGTACACGCTTGCGGACAATTTGCTGACGCACCCCAACACCACGGCGGATGCGACGCCTGGCGATCGCGGGGCGCAGGACCCGGTTGCGGGCGAGGCGTTTTTGGTGACGGTGACGGACAGCGACAACGACATCGCGACCGACACGCTGAACATCACGGTGCTCGACGACGGGCCTTTGGCTGTTGCCGGCTCGCCCGTGACCATTTCCGAGGCCGCCGGAAACACACCGCAGGCGAACCTGCTGACGGACGACGCCCAGGGCGCCGATGGTGCAACGCTGACGCATGTGAACTTTGGTTCTGGTTTCGTCGCGATCGGCGGCGGGACGTTCGTGGTGCCTAACGTCGGCACTTACACCTTTGCCGCCAATGGTTCGTGGTCGCTCGATCCCGCCGACAATCCAAGCAACGGAACGGTCGACGGCAGCTTCACTTACCGGATCACGGACGGCGACGGCGACACCTCGACGGCGCTGCAGACCGTCAATATCACCAATGCAAATAATGTCCCGGTGGGTGGGAATGTCATCGCGACCGTGGACGACGAGGGCTTGAGGCATGGCATTGCCGGCAATGGCACGCTAGTCACCGGAGACGCCGCGACGAACTTGTCGTATGCCACAGGCACGCTCACCGGCAACGGCGGCGATGGCGCTCTCAACTACACCTTCGCCAACCTGAACGGCGTCACAGGTGTGACGATCGGTCAGGAAACCGTGTCTTACGGCTACGCATCGGGGCGTCTCACCGCCACGATTACGTCCGTCGCAAGAAGCGGGTCGATCCTGTTCACGGTCGATCTCAACGAGGCAACCGGCGCATACACGTTCAACCTGATCAATCCGGTCAGGCACGCGCCCGGGAACAGCGAAAACGGCGATATTTCTCTGGCCCTGAATTATCGTGTCGGCGACAGCGATGCCGACATGACCGCGGGCGACACTGCGCTCGGAACATTGACCGTCACGCTCGACGACGACGCACCAATTCCTTTCACCGCGCAGTCCATGGTGATCGAGAACGGCGCCAATTCGATCGGCAGCGGTGCTCTCAATTTCTACGAGAGCATCGGTGCGGATGGCGGCAGCGTGGTGTTCACCGGCACCGAAGGCTCCAACCTGACAAGCGGAGTATCCACCGTAACATCCGGCGGGAGGGCGGTGCACCTCTATGGCTTCGGCACCGGCACGCTGTCTGGCAGGATCGATCTCGACGGCAATGCTGGCAACGGCGACGAAACTACCGTTTTCACCGCTACGCTTTCGCCAAATGCAACGGACGAAACGCTCGACACCTTTACCGTGCAGTTCCTGCGGGCGCTGGATGACGGGTCGGGTACAACTATTACGACATCAAACTTCACAGACACGAGTGCGCAAAGTTTCAAGGTAGCCGAGGGAGCCGGTAACAGAGACATTCTTCTGTCCGCCCGCAACAATTCCGGTCCCGCATCGGTAAACGGGAGCAATTCTGGGGGCTCGGTCAGCTTCGGGGTCGGTAATCCGGCAATCGGCGCGAATGAGTTGCTCCGGTTCGATTTTGCCGACAACGTCGCTGTTACCAACGGAAACAACAACAGCTTTACATATGGTAACCACTATTCAGTGAACGGCTTCACCTTCACTGTTGAGGACGGGCCAAGTTCGGTTCGCGTTGTGGCGATTGACGCTGACAACGATACAACTTTGTTTGGCGATGCAGGGGACATTACGGATACCATCACCCAAATTTACCAGAACGGTGTCCTCCTGAACCTTGGAACATTGACAGCCTCGGGCGGTGGTTACCTCGTTCCAACGAACGATGGCGACATCATTTCGGTATTCACGAGTAATGGATACAATAGGATCGAAGTATCCCACGCTAGCGGGAACACGTTTAGTGTTTCCGATGTAGGATTCGTATCGGTGAATACCGGCAACGATCTGCCGTTAAGTTTCAATCTAACAGCGACGGATTCAGACGGCGATACAGCCAGCGGAACGATTGCTGTAACCACAACGCCGCTAAAGACCACGATCATTGGGACCGCCAATGACGATCTGATTGTCTCCGGCATTGGCGGCGAAACGATCAACGGCTCTGACGGCAACGATACGCTGATCGGTGGCGTTGGCGCTGATACATTGAATGGCGGAAACAACACTGCGGCTGGCGACACTGTCAGCTATCAGAACTCGGCACTCGGAGTTCAGGTCAATCTTAACACCTTGACTGCGCAGACTTCGACTGGCGACGCGAGCGGCGATATCCTGTCGGGGATCGAAAACCTCACCGGCTCCGCTTTGGGAGACACGCTGACTGGTGACGGTAACGCCAATACCCTGATCGGTCTGGCCGGTGCTGACACCCTCAACGGCGGCGGCGGCAACGACATCCTGATCGGCGGCCTCGGAGTGGATACCCTGACCGGTGGTTCGGGAGCCGATACCTTCAGGCTTACCGATACGGCTTCCGCCGACATCATTACCGACTTCAATCAGGCTCAAGGCGATATTATTGATCTTTCTTTCCTGATTACCGTTGCGGCGGGACACAACGTCTCCGAATACATCCAGCATTCGGGCACAACCTTGCAGGTTGATCTAAACGGGAACGTCGGCGGCGCAAATTTTGTGACGGTGGCAACCTCGCTGCCCAACGCGCCAAGCCCAATCGCAGTCGTCTACGAAGACGCCGCCCATGCACAGGTCACGGCGAACTTCTGATCCGAATTGGCCGTCGCGAGCAAAACCCCGCCGGAGCGATCCGGCGGGTTTTTTTGTTTTTCTTTTGACGGTACGTCCGATCAGAGCAAGAGCGGGCTCTGCGGCTCGGTGACGAGTGCAGGCAGCGCTGCGCCGTCATCGCCCCAGGTTTTCGCATGGCCGATATCGACGGGCTGAGTGCCCCAGTCGGCAGTCTCGGTTTCGGCCGCTGCCGGCGACAGGCCATTCTGCTCACCGGCGTTGTATTGCGAGAAGTAGGGCGAGGCGAACAGGCTGACACCGGTTTGATCGATGGCGAACAGCGGCACGAAGTGGCGCGCGGCGCTGTCCTCTGCGGTGTTCATGGTGCGGTTGTCGAGGATGATCCAGTTCGCGCCATCCTTAACCGCGAGAACAGCATGATCTTCGCGGGCGGCCTTGTCGCGGCCGAGCAGAATGCGCAGATCGCTCTGGGCAAAACCGGCTTCGCGCAGCAAAACGTATTTGGCGATCGCATAATCCTCGCAGTCGCCACGGCCGGTCGCCAGCATTGCGAGCGGCGTGGTCCACTGATCGAGCACGCCGTGCTGGATCAAGTCGCTGGTATAGCGGATGGCGCCGTTGACGAGCCGGTTGGCGGCTTCAATCCGGGCGCGGCCGCTGCGGCCACGAACATCGTGTATCATATTGCCGAAACGCCGCGTGGCTTCGTCGCATTTCGATGGATCGTTCGCACAAGCCGCAAGGGATGCGGTGTCCTTGGCGATATCCTGTTCGGTTGCGCGCCACTTGCGCCAGAGCGCGCCTTCGGGTGCGCGGAAGCTCAGCAGACCGTAGGGCTCGGAGCTGCGCGAGAAGCTCCCGCCAATGCTCTCGGGAATATCGGATATCACCGGGGCAGAAGTCGCAGTGGCAACGCGAACCGGTTCAGACAGAGTTGGCTTTCCGTCGATGCGCGCGAGCACGCTGTTGATCGAGAAGAAGCGCGGCTGGTTTGTGGTATTGACGCGCGGCGCGGGAGACGCCTGCAGCATCATCGATGGCGTGATGAGGTCGTCGAAGATCGGCTTGCGAGCCTTCGGCTTGGCGATTGCTTCGGTCGCAACGCACAGCATAAGCAACGCAACGCCGAATTTGACAACGCGCAGCCTTCCGGCCTCCGGACGATCGAACATGACAAGCCCCCGTGGCGCGGGAGCGTTTGCCGGCTTGAGCCGATCCTCGTCCCGCTTGTTATGACGGGAGTATTCGCGACAGATATTGCCGCCGCGGTTAAAACGGCGGGATACCGCGGGTATTGTCGCAAGGCTGGTGAAATTGGCGCAAAGCCGGTCCGAACAATTTTATCGAACGTGGTCCGGACACGATTTGTTAACGCTGCTGCGCGTGGCAAGCGGCGCTTTACAGGTTTTGAGAACGATCACGTAACCGAGCGACGGTCAGAACGACAGGTTTGGTTTAACGCAGGTAAGGGCGGTCTTAAGTGCGCTGTCAGCGTTCCCGCAGCGCTTCATCCCGCAACAGGCGGGCGGGCTTGATAAGATAGTCCAGCACAGACTTCTTTCCGGTCAACACTTCGACCGTCGTCACCATACCCGGAATGATGGGCAAGGGCGCCGCCGTAAGCCCAAGGTGGTTGGAGTCGGTACGCACGATGACGCGATAGAAGACTTCGGTCTTTTCACTGCCGCGATCCGCTCGGGCGTCCTCGGTGATGGTATCGGCGCTGATGCGTTCGACTTTGCCCTTCAGCGAACCGTACACCGAGGAATCATATGCGGTCACCTTGACGACAGCATCCTGACCGGCCCGGATGAACGCGATGTCCTGCGGACGGATGCGGCCTTCGACAAGCAGCGTATCGTCGAGCGGAACCACTTCCATCACATTGGCTCCGGATTGGACGACGGCTCCAATGGTGTTGATATTCAGCTTGTTGACGATGCCATGAACCGGCGACTTCAGTTCGGTCCGGAACACACGATCCTTGGCCGATTTGATGTTCTCGTCGAGGACCGCCATGTCACCTCGTGACTTGGCCAGATCTTCGTCTGCCTGCGCGCGCAGCGTCGTTCTGGCGGTTTCCATGCGCGCCTGCGCCTCCTGGATGCCGGCCTGCGCTTTCTGGGTCGAGGCGCGGATGACCTCGAGCTGGCCGCGCATCTCGCTGGCTTGCCGTTCGACCCGCAGCATTTCGATTTCCGGAACAACCTTTTGCCTGAACAGGTTTCGCGTCAGATCGACTTCGCGGTTGAGCAGCTGGAGCGTCTCCGTCAGCTTGACCTCGGTCGCTTTGTATTCCTGTAACTCGCGGCGCCGCTGCGATTCCTGCTGAACGATCACCTCGATATCCTGCGCGAGCTTGCGGGCGCGCGCATCGAAGAGACTTTTCTCACCTGCCACGACCGTGGGCGATACCTCGGCCAGTTCGCTCGGAAATGTGAGCGTCGCTGCGCCTGCGGCCTCGGCCTCGAGGCGAGCGATGCGCGCCGCCATTGCGGCGCGGCGTTCGCGTATTTCACCAAACTCGGACGCAAACTTGGTGTCCTCGATCCTCATCAATGGTTCGCCTTGGGTAACGATCGCGCCTTCCTGAATCAGGATTGCGCCGACAATTCCGCCTTCGAGCGATTGAACCACCTGAATCTGGCGGCTGGGAATGACGCGGCCATTGCCTCGTTTCACTTCGTCGAGCACCGCAAAATGCGCCCAGATCAATGCCGTCGCGAAGAGCATCAACGTCGCCAACAGCACCATCCGTGTGGTCTTGGGAGTCCGCAGCTCGACAGCCGAACGAATGTCGTTGGCAAATGCGAAATCAGAGTTTTGCATTGCGGGGCACTGCTTTTGGTTCGGGAACGAGCTGAGCCGCCTGGCGCTGCGCACCGGCCTGCAAATTTGCGATCACGGCATCGCGCGGCCCATCAACGACCAGCTTGCCCTGTTCGAAGACAAGAATGCGGGTTACGAGATTGAGCAGGGAAGGCCGATGTGTCGAAACAATGATCGTCATCTCGGAGCGCGCGAGGTTCTTGAGGCGTTCGAGAAACTCGGTCTCGGTGCGGACGTCGAAATGAGCCGTGGGTTCATCCATGAACATGATTTTGGGCCGGCGGATGAGGGCGCGCGCCAAACCGATCGATTGCTTCTGCCCGCCCGAAAGGCTGCGGCCGCCTTCGGAGATCGGCATGTCGTACCCAAGCGGGTGAGCAGCCACGAAGCTTTCGACGCCTGCCAGTTTGGCGACCTCGATAATTTCTTCATCGGTGGCGGCTGGTTTTCCGAGCGCAATATTCTCGCGCAGTTTGCCGAAGAAAAGATCGGTATCCTGCATAATAAACCCGATCCCGGCGCGCAGGTCGGCAGGATCATATTGTCGCGAGTCGATGCCATCGACGGCAATGCTGCCTTCCGTCGGATCGTAAAACCCGGACAGCAACCTGCCGACGGTCGTCTTCCCTGATCCCACCCGGCCGATGATGGCGATCCGCTCGCCTTCCTTTACTTCGAACGATACGTTGCTCAGTGCATCCTGCTTGGATGCGGGATAGCGGAAGCTGACGTTGTTGAATGAAATTGTACCATGCTGGATCTTGCGAGAAACATAACTGCGGCCGGGCGGACGTTCGCGTTCGAGATTCATCAGCCGATCGATTGCGCGCAATGCGCTGAGCGTCTGTGTCGCGCGGGTAATGACCGAGGCGAGGCTGGCGATCGGAGCAAGCACTCGGCCGGACAGCATGTTCGCGGCGATCAGCGCTCCCATCGTGATCTTTCCATCGATGATAAGAAACACACCGATGACGACCAGCAGCATGCTGGTGATTTGCTGAGCGGAACTGGAAATGGTGAGAGCCAGCGTCGACCAGAAATGGACATCTTCGCCAGAACGCGCGGTGGCGGCGACCGATCTCTCCCACACCGTCTGCATGCGTGATTCCGCGCCAGCTGCGCGCACGGTCTCGATTCCGGTCAGCGACTCGACAAGGACGCCATGTCGGGCCGACGCCTCGGCTTGCAGCCGCTTCATTGCGCGATCGAGCGGGCGCTGCAGGATAAATCCTGTGGCAATAACGATCGGCAGCATCACCAGCGGAATCCAGGCGAGGGGGCCGGCGATCATGAACATGACGCCGATGAAGATCACAGCGAAAATCAAATCAGTCGCGGCGATCACCGTACCGGAAGTGAAGAAGTCGCGAACCGAATCGAAGTCCCGCATCTGGTTTGCCAGAATGCCGACGGAGGCCGGCCGGTGGGCCATCTTGATCGAAAGCACGTGTTCGAAAATGTTCGACGCCAGGACGACATCGATTTTCTTTCCGGTGAGATCCACGATGCGGCTGCGGACCATCCGGATGATGAAGTCAAAAACGATGGCCAGCCCCAGTCCTACCGCTAGTGCGATCAGCGAGGGAATGGCGCCATTCGGTACAACGCGATCGTAAACGTTCATGGTGAACAGCGGTGCTGCGAGTGCAAGCATGTTCACCAGGAAAGCCGCCAAGGCGACATGTCCGTAATTGGATCCGAACCGGCGCACGATCGACCAGAACCAATGGTTCGTTGGAAGATCGCCGGCAGCCGTGGTGCGTTCGTCGGCCGCAGGTTCGGGCCTTACCAGAAACATGTAGCCGGAGTAGCTCTCGCCGACTGACTTGATCGAAAGCATCTGTGGCGGGGAATTCATGCCGGGTTCGAGCACGGTTATGTGCTGGCCGTCATCCGACCGTGCGGTGAGGATCAGAGCGGAGCCATCCCTCATGACGAGCAGCACGGGGAGCACCAGAGCTGGAATTTGCTCGAGTTTGCGTTTGTCCGGCTTGACGTCGAGTCCGGCACGTTTTCCCGCACGCTCGACCAGCGATGCCGTGAGCCGGCCATTGACCAAAGGGAGCCCGGCGACCAATGCATCGCGGCTGACCGCTCGGCCATGATAGGAGGCGAGAAATAATAACGATTCAATAAGCGGGTCAGGCTGGCTTGAAGAACCTGCCATAGAATCTTTCGTTGCCGCGGTTGCAACAGATTCGCCAAAATGCTTGTTCACGGGCAATTCCCAAGGCCGGAATACCGCCGTACCCTACAGCAGTTTTACCGACATCTGGGGACAATCTGGTAACAAGCCTAACGGATGGAAGGCATCAATAAGGCCCGCAGGCTGGACCTCTTTAAGCCTATATCCTATTCCGGTTTGCTTATTTCCAGCGCGCGGCGGCCTCGAGCATATCCGACACGGGGTTCGCGGCACCCCAACGATCCGAAAAGTTGGGGTTCTTCTTCAAGGTATCGTCGGTCGCAGCATAACTCGCAAATGGCTGCGCCGGGCTAGCCTGAAGCGGTTCCGGCCCGGTCAGCGGCGCGCGGAAAATAATCGGAGGAAGCTTGGTCGGGAAAAGCCCGAATGGTTCGACATCGAGAGGTGCTGCATCCGGCGGCGGCGCTTTGACATACTCGATCAAGCCACCCATGGCGGCAAGCAATTGATAATCAGCGAAAACTGCGACGCTCTGACTGGAGTAGAGCGAAACCAGCGCGTTAAATAACTGGTTCTGCGCGTTCAGCAGATCGACCAGTGAACGTTGGCCAAGCTCGTATTCTTTCTGATACGCGACAATGACCTTACGATCGGATGCTATCTGGCGATTGAGGGCGCTAATTCGGTCAGCTGTCAGGGTGCGTGCGGCCCACGCCCGGTCAATCGATTCAAGCGCGCTGCGCTGCAGACGCGCATGGCGCGCCGTGCTTTCTACATAACGCTCCGAAAGCTCGTTTCGCCGCCATAAGTCCTGGCCGCCGCGGAAAATATCCCAGCTCGCCACGAGCTTGCCGCTCACTTCATCGCGCTTGCCAGTGTAGTTGTTCGCATCGACGCCTGTAGAGGCGCGCCCCTCGAAGAACACGTTAGGGACGAACGCGCCAGCGGTCGCATCGAAGCCATACTTTGCAGCCCGCGCATCCTGATCGGCAGCCTTGATCGTTGGATTAAAACGCAGCGCGACAGCTAAGGATTCGTCCTTGGTTCTCGGCAATCCGCCGAGCCGGCCGGGCGTCACCGTATTGAAGGGCTCGAGGCCGACGGCATTGCGGTAACGGGCACGCCCCTCGTCCAGGTTCTGACGGAAACCTGCGAGAACCGCTGCTGCGTTCTCAACCCGCTCCCGGGTTTGCTCCAGATCGCCTTCGCCTGCGCGTCCGCCATTGAAGCGGCTCTGAACATTGGAGAACAGGCTTCGATGAACACGGAGATTGTCCTCGGCGACGACAATCAGTCGGGTATATCGCGTAATATCGACGTAAGCTTCTGCCGCTTCCAAGGCCAGCAATTCAGTGCGCTCATGAACGCGCGCTGCAGCAGCATTTACTCTGGCCGACTGCCGCCAGATTTCGTTGATGGAGGTAAATCCGTCAAAGACCAGCTGTCGTAGTACAACTGAAGCTTCCCGTCCGGTACGAGTCCGGTCATTTCCAAGCGGCGCGGGAACCACATTCTGGTTGAAGCGCTCAGGCCCATAGCGCGCCTCGGTGCGAACTTGGGGCAGCAATGTGGATTGTGTCTGACGAAGCTCGGATTCGGTGGCGCGCCTATTGGCCGCCGCCTCTCCAACGCCAGGGTTGGTTAAAATGGCCTGTTTGATGGCGTCGTTGATCGAGAAGTGCTGCTGGCTAAGCGCAACCCCGGGCAACACTGCTCCCACCACCAACGCGGTAAGACAAACCCAAAACGACCGCATCGAAATGATTCCCCAGAAACTCAACTCCTGAAGATTAAATAAGTGTATATGGAAAGGCGAGTGCAAAAGGATGGAAACAGCATTCGGATACCCGATGGTGGCAAATCTGCACCACAACTGGCGTATCCGGAGCGGCTGCAACCTGTAGTTCAGAGATATCAATGCAGCTAAAGGCTTTTTCATCTGAACTTCGAATATTTCCGCGTATCCCGATGGTCGCTACAATCGCTTTTTCTGTATTTTTGTTCACTTTATGTTCAGCTTTGGCTCAAGTCGAGGTCACGGTTCCTGGACAGGGGCGGGTCGGAACGATTGTGAAAGTGGAAAATGGTGTCGTCGGGATCACCAACACGTTCTTGAGGCAAAGGGCCTTCGCCAAGGAATGTGTCGGCGCTTGCTTTTATGCGAACGTGACCAAGACCAAGATTTGGGTATGCCGCAATTCCGACTGCAACCTTGATTGCTCGGGCCGCGAACCGGTCGGCGGCTGCTGATCCAGGTAGTCGATAGGCTCTGGTTGTGATCGGTCTTTTTGGGCCGGTTTGTCGCTTCACCAGTGTCCGGTGTTCGGCATTGATGCCCACGGCTCCTGCGGCGGCTTGGCGTCGCCCTTCTGCAGCAGTTCGATCGAATGCTTGTCCGGTGAGCGGATGAAGGCCATCTGTCCGTCGCGCGGCGGCCGGTTGATCAGGACCCCGAGCTTCTGCAAGCGATCGCAGGTCGCATAAATATCGTCGACCTCGTAGGCGAGGTGACCGAAGTATCGATCCTCGCCATAGATCTCTTCATCCCAATTGTAGGTCAGCTCCACCAGCGGTGCGCCGCGCGTCTTCGGCAGCGATGCGAGCAGCTTTTCGTCCTCCGCCGCGCACAGAAACACCAGCGAGAAGCGGGCTTTGTCGTTGTCGATACGGCGCACTTCTTTGAGGCCTAGCGCGTCCGAATAGAATTTCAGCGCAACATCGAGGTTACGGACGCGGAGCATCGTGTGAAGAAAACGCATATGATTTTCCATCGGCTTGAGCTATCGGAACGGACAAGCCGATGTAGTCGTAAAGTGTTTATTGCGCCAGTGTTATAGGAGTTTCGGGCATCGGAAGTTCCGGGCTGCAACGCTTGCAATAACAGCGCTGATTTCGTGCGGCCACGGTACCGATGTGCGCGGCCTAAGCGCTATGCTGACCTAATCGATGACTTAAGGTTCCCTATGATCGCATCCAGTCTCGGTGAAGGTGTGGAACAGCTCGGCGATTTGATTGCTGCTGCGAAAGTGATCGTGCCATTCACGGGTGCAGGCATTTCGACCGAGTGCGGTATTCCAGATTTTCGTTCGCCGGGCGGCATCTGGACTAAAAATCGTCCGATCCCGTTCGACGAATTTGTCGCCAGTCAGGATGCTCGCGATGAAGCGTGGCGGCGGCGGTTCGCGATGGAGGCAACTTTCAATGCGGCAAAGCCTGGCCGCGGTCATCGCGCATTGGCCGCGCTTTACAGGGCCGGAAAGATTCCGGCGATCGTGACTCAGAATATCGACAATCTGCATCAGGCTTCAGGTTTTGCGGCTGAGCATGTGATCGAACTGCATGGCAACACCACCTATGCGCGCTGCATCGGTTGCGAAAAGTCCTATTCGCTCGATTGGGTGAAGCAGCAGTTCGATGCCGATGGACAGGCGCCGGATTGCCAATCCTGCGGCGATCCGGTGAAGACAGCGACGATCTCGTTTGGCCAGGCGATGCCGGAGGCCGAAATGCGCCGCGCTGCGGAGCTTGCGCAGCATTGCGACTTGTTCATTGCGATCGGCTCATCGCTGGTGGTTTGGCCCGCAGCCGGATTTCCTCAACTGGCGCGGAACTGCGGCGCCAGGCTCGTGATTATCAACAACGAACCCACTGAGCAGGACGATTCCGCGGATCTCGTGATCCGTCATGACATCGGCGAGACGCTCGGGCCTTTCATCGGAAACTGATTGCCAACTTGCTGGGCAATTGATTCGGCGCAGCGCAAGACTGTTCATAGATCGATGTGATTCTGCTTTTTTGCTTTTCGGCCAATGCCGGGGTGATATCGTTGCATCAAGAGATTCGCGCCGATGTCGGTCGTTGAGAGCGAACATCGCGTGCAGTTCCGGGCTGTCACAACGATGGCATGCGACCGGTGGGGTGTTGGGTCATGGGGTCGGATAGTTTTGAGTCGAAGCGATTTGGCAGCGCGCCATCTGGCGGAGCGGCTGCGGGTCGTCCGGCTCAACCGGATTTTTCGGCCAATGTTGATATCGGCCATCTGCCCGGCGAAGGTCCGGCGACCGGATTGGTCGAGTTGCGCGGCCTGATCAAGTGGTTCGATGCATCCAAGGGTTACGGCTTCATTGTTCCCGACAACGGCTGGCCCGACATTCTGCTCCATGTGACCGTGTTGCGCCGTGACGGGTTTCAGACGGCCTATGAAGGTGCGCGGATCGTCGTCGAGTGCGTCCAGCGTCAGAAGGGCTATCAAGCGTTTCGCGTCGTCTCTATGGACGAGTCGACTGCGATCCATCCCGCCCAGATGTTGCCGCCGCGGACCCACGTCAGCGTCACGCCGACCAGCGGTCTCGAGAGGGCGCAGGTGAAGTGGTTCAACCGGCTCCGCGGTTTCGGATTCCTCACCTGTGGAGAGGGCACGCCCGATATCTTCGTCCACATGGAAACGCTGCGCCGCTATGGCCTGACCGAGCTGCGGCCCGGCCAGTTCGTGATGGTCCGATATGGGCCTGGCTCAAAGGGCATGATGGCCGCCGAAATCCAGCCCGAGACCGGCCCGGGTGGCCTTTCCTCGCACTAGACTTCCCCCGCTCGACCTCTGACCTCGTGATTAGTCGGCCATACACGCCGCAAGGTGATCCTGAGGGTGGCGGGCAAATGGCTGCCGATCAGCCGATCAAACATGAGTGTGCATCTGGAATTTGCCGCTATCGCTGGGCTAGGGTGTTGTATAGGTGCCCATATCTAAGTGTGGATTTCGGATGACCAGTGTCGGAATACCAAAATTACGGGTTTTCAAGACGGCTGCCAGTCGCCTCCTGATGCTGGCGTGCCTTGCGATGCTGCCTCTGCTGGCGACGTTGCAACCTGGTCATTCAGCCGAATTCCAGCCGCTGGAGATCATCACCAAATCCGGCGTGCAGGTGTTCTCCGTTGAATATGCCAAGACCGATGACGAGCGCGCCAAAGGCCTGATGTTCCGCAAGGAGCTGGCGGAGGGCGCAGGCATGCTGTTCGACTTCTCGCCCGAGCAGCCGGTCGCGATGTGGATGAAGAACACTTACGTCTCGCTGGATATGATCTTCATTGCCGGCGACGGGCGGATCATCCGGATTGCCGAGAACACTGTTCCGGAATCGCTTGCGACCATCGCGTCAGGCGGGCCGGCCAAGGGAGTTCTGGAGGTCGTCGCCGGGACTGCCAAGAAGCTCGGGATTCGGCCCGGAGATCGCGTCGCGCATCCGCTTTTCGGCGGTAAATAGCGGTTTCCAGCGCCTTGCTGGGCAGGCATTCAGCGTGTACGACGGGCCATCCAGACATCCCGGGGTATAGCGCAGCCTGGTAGCGCGGCAGTTTTGGGTACTGCAGGTCCAAGGTTCGAATCCTTGTGCCCCGACCATTCCCCGTTCGGACGATCGAATGCGCGAAGCGCTGCTCAGCGCACGTCGCGATAGCGGCCCACCGGCGGAATTCGCGACGAAAACACGAATACGCACAGGCATAGTGCGATCAGGCCAAGGCCAACCAGCTCGAAGCCCCACTCAATCCCACCCATGGTCTCTTGCTCCAGCGCACGTGTCCGGCGCCGAAACAGCGCCGGATTAAATGAGAGCAAAGGAAACCATTGCGATACGCGTCAGCGCACGCCGCCACTTAGCCCCGATGATGACAATTGCAGTGCGCGAATTGACGAGCCGTTAAGGCTGGGGCGTCAACCCGGTTGCTCGGTTACCGCGCGGTAAACGCCTGAGGCGCGCCGTCCCGAAACGGGAAGCGGCTGATGACACATCGGCCGCTTCCGTTTTCTCCCCGGGAGTTATTTGTCCTCAAGATTTGGCCGTGACTGCTTGCGGCGGCGGTCCGGCCGGAGCCGGCGGCATTTTCTTGGACGGCTTGTCCTGCTTCTTTGACCAGTTTCCGTAGTATGCGAAGCCGCAGAGGATCGCGATCCCGACGACGCTGACAAGCAATTGGGTAAAGTACGAACCAGAGGAGATGGTCAGCAGGAAATGCGCCATGAATGACAGGAAGATGCCAACGCAGAACACCTGCAGCGATTGCTGACCGCACTTGATGACCGGATCAAGCCATTTAGACTCAAGCGCCGACCAATCTTTTGGCACGAAGCGGGTGATCAGGAACGCGATGATAATAAAATGGAGGACGCGGTAAGGCGCCATGTTGGTCTTGTCGTTCGGGTTGAACGCCTCATAGAGCCATTTCGGAAACATGTCACCGAAGCTCCTGAACGCACCGGCCATGGTCATGATCAGCGCAAAAACCATGTAAGCGATGCCAAGATAAAGCAGCCATTTTGATTTGATCACCGAGCGCGATTCCAGCGCGCCACCAAGCGCGAACCAGGCGCCGAACACGAAAAGCAGCTGCCAAGTATACGGGTTGAAATACCAGGTGCCTGCCGGATAGGCCGCAAGATTCCAGCCGAACTGGCGCGCGGCGAAATAAAGCGCGAGCGATGCCAGCATCGTCAGGTCGGGACGACGCAGCATCAGCCAGAGGATAGGCGGGAAAAGTCCCATCAAAACGATATAGAGCGGCAACACGTCGAGATTGAGCGGCTTGAACTTCAGCAGCAGCCCTTGCGTCAATGTCTGGATCGGATTGTCGACCAAGCCTGCGACGTTGAACTCATTGATGATGTCGACGTCGTTGTAGCGAAGCGCCACCCAGCCGATGGCGGCGATGTAGATCACGAACAGCATCACGTGGGCGACGTAGAGTTGCCACACGCGTTTCCACAGCCGCGTCGAGCCGACGATGAAACCTTTGTCGATCATCATCTGGGCGTAGACAAACGAGGCCGTGTAGCCCGAAATGAAAACGAAAAGGTCGGCGGCGTCGCTGAATCCGTAATTTCGCGGGGTGACCCAGTTCACGACATTGTTTGGAATATGATCCAGAAAAATCCACCAGTTGGCGACCCCGCGGAAGAAGTCGAGGCGCAGATCGCGGCCCTTGGGCGGCAGAATTGCGTGAATTTCAGTGCTCAGGATCTCGTTGCTGCTCATCGTCACTCGCTTGTGGGCTGTGTGGGCGGGGTTGATCCGGATGGACCCCGGCACGCCTGCAATTGTCACGTTCTTTCGAAACAAATATACCAGTTTCGGTGGCCGGTTTGGCTATCAAAGAGAATCGTACAATCTATCGATCATCACCGGTACACTGGCCGATGCAAGCTCGCTACACATCCGGTCGCCGTTTCCGTCCTCAAACAGCTATGATCCCATGACCGCTCGCATTTTTAAGCCTGCCAAGAACGCCATGCAATCGGGGACCGCCAAAACCCGGGATTGGCAGCTCGACTATGAGCCGGAGCAGCCGCGCACCATCGAGCCGCTGATGGGCTGGACGTCGTCCGGCGACATGAAGCAGCAATTGACCCTGCGTTTCGAGACGCGCGAAGAGGCGATTGCCTATTGCGAGCGCGAGGGTATTCCGTATCAGGTGATCGAGCCGAAAGAACGGGTGAGGCGGCAGGCGGCTTACTCCGACAACTTCGCCTTTCGCCGGGTTGAGCCCTGGACGCACTAAATCCACTCACTCAAACTCCACCCGCTCAATCCCGGACATTGTGCGGAATGGCTCGTGTGCCGAGTAAATGTCGGTCAAAAGACATTCAAGGGCGGTTCAGTTCTTTAAGCTGGCCGCCTCGTCAGCCCCAACGCCTGAACTCATCAAAGTTGTGGTTGCGCATGCGCTCGGTGGGGTGGCACCCTTAAGCAGCGTGTGACCGCCGTACGAAATCAAAAAAGATTTGCCGGGAGGCAAGACGCCGTCGCCATGACATTACGATCCGAGATCAATCCGGCATCTGCCGATTTCAAGGCCAACGCCGAGAACATGCGCGCGCTGGTTGCCGATCTGCGGCAGCGGCTGTCCGATGTTGCCGAGGGCGGGGGGCATGCTTCACGCGAGCGGCACATCAAACGCGGCAAGTTGCTGCCGCGCGATCGCATCGATCTGCTGATCGATCCCGGCACTGCCTTTCTCGAACTGTCGCCGCTTGCGGCCTTCCGACTTTACGGTGGTTATGTGCATTCGGCGAGCGTAATCACCGGCGTCGGCCGCGTGTCCGGCCGCGAATGCGTGATCGTCGCCAACGATGCCACCATCAAGGGCGGCACCTACTATCCGATGACGGTGAAGAAGCATCTGCGCGCGCAGGATATTGCGCGTCAGAACAATCTTCCCTGCATCTATATGGTGGATTCCGGCGGTGCGTTCCTGCCGATGCAGGACGAGATTTTCCCCGACGAGCGCAACTTCGGCCGTATCTTCTACAATCAAGCTCAGATGTCGGCGCAGGGCATTCCGCAGGTCGCGATCGTGATGGGTTCGTGTACGGCAGGCGGAGCTTATGTGCCGGCAATGTCGGACGAGAGCATCATCGTGCGCAATCAAGGCACGATCTTCCTCGGTGGCCCGCCGCTGGTGAAGGCTGCGACCGGCGAGGTGGTGACCGCCGAGGAACTCGGCGGTGCGGATGTGCACAGCCGCCAGTCCGGCGTCACCGATCACTACGCGCAGAACGACAGCCACGCGGTTGGTATCGCGCGGCGCATCATCGGCAACCTCAATCCGCCGAAAGCGCCTGCATGGCATGTGCGCGAGCCGCGCCAGCCGAATTATCCAACGGAGGATATCTACGGCGTGGTCCCGGTCGATGCGCGCAAGCCGTTCGACGTGCGCGAGATCATTGCGCGCATCGTCGACGGCTCGGAGTTCGAAGAGTTCAAGAAACTGTACGGCCAGACGCTGATTTGCGGCTTCGCGCATATCTGGGGCCATCCGGTCGGCATCATCGCCAACAACGGAATTCTGTTCAGCGAAAGCTCGCTGAAAGGTACGCACTTCATCGAACTGTGCTGCCAGCGGCAGATACCGTTGCTGTTTCTGCAAAACATAACCGGCTTCATGGTCGGTAAGAAATATGAGGCCGGCGGCATCGCGCGGGATGGAGCGAAACTCGTCACTGCGGTCGCGACAGCATCGGTGCCGAAATTCACCGTCGTCATCGGCGGCTCGTATGGCGCCGGCAACTACGGCATGTGCGGCCGGTCTTACGGTCCACGGTTCCTCTGGATGTGGCCGAATGCGCGCATCTCGGTGATGGGCGGCGAGCAAGCCTCGATGGTGCTGAGCACGTTGCGCCGCGACAGCATTGAGGCCGATGGCGGCAAGTGGTCGGTCGAGGAAGAAGAAGCGTTCCGCAAGCCGACCCGCGATCAATTCGAGCATCAGGGCCATCCGTATTACGCAACCGCGCGCCTCTGGGACGACGGTGTGATCGATCCCGCCGATACGAGGCTGGTGCTCGGTCTCGGACTGTCAGCCGCCGCCAACGCACCGATCGAGCCGCAGCGCTTCGGCGTGTTCCGGATGTGAGGGCGTAGCCGTGAACACCATCATGAAAACGGGCGCGCCATCCGGCCTCTATCGCCGCTTCCAGACCCTGCTGATCGCCAATCGCGGCGAGATCGCTTGCCGCATCATCCGCAGCGCCCGCGTGTTAGGCTTGCGCACCGTCGCGGTTTATTCGGAGGCCGACGCCAATGCGATGCATGTGGCGATGGCCGACGATGCTGTCTTGCTCGGCCCAGCTCGGGCACGCGACAGCTATCTCAACATCGACCGTATCATCGCGGCTGCAAAGCAGACCGGAGCCGAGGCCGTGCATCCGGGTTACGGGTTTCTCTCCGAAAGCGCCGAGTTCGCAAAGCGTCTCGCCGACGAGGGACTGGTTTTCGTCGGGCCGACGGCTGCGATGATCGAAGCGATGGGCTCCAAATCAGGCTCGAAGGCGCTGATGGAGAGGGCGGGTGTGCCGCTGGTGCCGGGCTATCATGGCGACGCGCAGGACGATGCCACGCTGACCGCCGCTGCCGCCAAGATTGGCTTTCCTGTTCTGGTGAAGGCTTCTGCGGGTGGCGGTGGACGCGGCATGCGCGTCGTGCGCGAAGCCGATCAGTTGCTGCCGTCAATCGTCAGCGCCAAGCGCGAAGCCAAGGCGGCCTTCGGCGACGATCAGATACTGATCGAGAAATTTGTCGATAATCCTCGCCACATCGAGGTGCAGGTGATCGGCGACAGCCACGGTAATCTGCTGTCGCTGTTTGAGCGCGAATGCACGCTGCAACGGCGGCACCAGAAGGTGATCGAAGAAGCGCCCTCACCAACGCTCGATTCGAAACAACGCGATGCGATCTGCGCGGTGGCTCGCAAGGCTGCCGGTGCGGTCAACTATGTCGGTGCGGGGACCATCGAGTTCGTGTCCAACGGCAGGGACTTCTTCTTCATCGAGATGAATACCCGCCTGCAGGTCGAGCATCCGGTGACCGAACTGATCACCGGCGTCGATCTGGTCGATTGGCAATTGCGCGTCGCGTTCGGCGAAGTGCTGCCGCTGAAGCAGGCTGACATCAAGCTGAATGGCCACGCGGTCGAGGCGCGCGTCTACGCTGAAAATCCAGCGAAGAACTTCATGCCGTCGGTCGGACGTATCCGCACCTGGCGCACGCCGGACGAAGGCAATGGTCTGCGCATCGACGGCGGGTACCGCGAGGGCGATGTGGTGTCGCCATATTACGATGCCATGCTGGCCAAGGTGATTGCCTGGGCGCCTGATCGTGCCTCCGCGATCGACCGCCTCAACGGTGGCCTCAGTGCCATGGATGTGCGCGGCATCGTTACCAACATTCCGTTCCTGTCGGCCTTGATTACGCATCCGTCGGTGCGAGCCAATGCGATCGATACGTCTTTCATCGAGCGCGAACTGACAGCTCTGACGCCGCCGCAACCGGCGACGGGTGTCGTTGAGCTGGCGGCGGCGGTTGCGTCTATTTTGGTCGATGAAGCCAAGGATGCAGATGGGACCTCGCCGTGGAATACGTTTGGGTGGATGCCCGTCGGGACGCGCAAACGAAAATTTGTGCTGCGCGCGCCGGACGGCGCGACTCATGATGTGATGCTGCGATATGGGTCCGCCAAATCCGAACTCGTTGTCGGCGAACGGGTGGTTTCATTCGCTTACAGCGTTCGTGTAACCGGCGAGATCGATGTCATTTGCGATGCCATGCGAACCTCGACTGCGTCGGTGATCGATGGCCGCGAGATATACCTGCGGACCCGCAACGGCCGGTTCGAACTGCACTGGGTCGACCCGTTCGGCAGCGAGGACGAGGAACAGACCAGCGAAGATCGTCTTGTTGCGCCATTACCGGGCACCGTCGTGGCGGTGCTGGCGGAGCAGGGCGCGGTCGTAAAGAAAGGCGATCCAATTCTCACGCTCGAAGTGATGAAGATGGAGCAGGTGCTGCGCGCACCGTTCGCCGGCGTGGTCAAGCGTCTCAACTACAAGGTCGGCGATATCGTGCCGGAAGGCGCAGAACTTGCGGAAATCGAGGCGCAGGCCCAACCTCCCATCTAGCAAAAATGCCTAGGAGGTCCCATTCGATCATCGTTGCCTTGCTGCGATCGCGATTGTTATTATTCCGGCCAGCCGTAGCGAGCGGCAGGGGAAATTTGAACTCCCGACAGCAGCGTCGATGCTTTGATCTGGAGTCGATCCTTGACATTAGGAAAAATGAAAATCGTCAACTGCCTTTCATCGCTTCACGGCTATCGCAGTTTCCTGGAAATTTCGACGGCGACAACTGGAATGCAACATCACGCCGTGAATCGGGATTTGTTCGAGAGAATAGATCGCCTATCGTACAACACCCCGTCTGACTTCGACGACGGATCGCCGGTCAGTTTTAGGTCGCCGACGTTTGATGTCGGTTCCTGCCTTGGCGAAATCGAAAACAATAATTTAAAATATGATTTGATTCTGGTTGATCCCTATCATGACTACGACTGTTCCCTCAGGGATATAGAGGTTGCCTACCGTCTTATAGATGACGGCGGCGCAATTGTTGTCCACGATTGCCTTCCGCCGTTCGGTGGCGAGTTGATCAGTCCGAGCTACGTACCTGACGCTTGGTGTGGCGTTACATTCATAGCCTACGTCGATTTTTTGATGGACAATAACGTCTGGTTCGAAACGATCGATTGCGACTTGGGGTGCGGTATCATTTTCAAGAGAAGCGGAGGCAGGCGTCACAGTCACGATGAACGTCAAGCGTGGTCGGATGTTCGTGACCGACCAGAAATCGCACTCGAGCATGTTAAAAGAAATAATGGAGACTTGATCGGGTTGATCTCGCCCGATCAATTCATAAAATCGCTGCCCGATGAGATTAGAGAGCGTTTTTCGCTAGTCGGCAAGAAACGGTCGAAGCTGCGGTCTGCATTGTCGGCTCGAAGTATCGTCCGGATGCTCAAGGCGCCGTTTCGTCGGATATAGCAGCTCAGCTCGGGTGGAAGACGGTAGCTCGCAAGGCGCCGAACTTGTGGGGTCGAACCCGGCGCCTGATCGTACAGGCGCGATCACGTTTTGGTGCCACAGCATTGAGGCACCGACGCTATGCATTGCGTCGCGCAAACAGCGCGCATAGGTTTCCAGCGAAGCGCTGACCAACAGCGCACATCAAGGGAGGCGGCGATGAAGCGGTCATGGATGGCGGCAAGTCTTATTGCAATTGCGGCGGCTGCATTACCTGCGGCGACGGCAAACAGCGCCACGGACGAGTTGGGCTTCGTTCGCATCAAGCCCGGCGAAGAGGAATGGAAAAACCCTTTCGGGGTCGGTGTTGAAGTCGCGACGATTCACGGCGATCCGACCAAGCCTGGGATCTATGTGCTGCGTATCAGATGGCCGAAGGGCACCATGAGCACGCCCCATACTCACGGTGAAGATCGGCACGTCGTTGTGCTGTCGGGCAAGTGGTATACCGGCACGGGTCCGACTTTCGATCCGACCAAAGCCGCTCCGCTTGAGAAGGGCGCTTACATGCTGCATCCCGCCGGAGCGGTTCACTGGGATGGCACGCGCGAGGAAGAAGCGATCATCCAGATCATCGGATACGGGCCAAGCTCGACCAAGCGGCTGTCTGAAGGGTCGCCGTTCGCGAAGGAATAAGTTTCGCTACAACACGCCGCGCGCAGGCGCGGCGTGCGTCTATCGGCTCGATGCAGCGCGACCGACGAATGCTTTGAAGAGCTCCATTGATGCGCGCTCAGCCGTGCCACGATCGTTTCCGGACACCACAAACATGACGATCGCTTTCTCGGAGATGCAGCGGATCGCGCCGGTGTAGCCGTCCGCAGTTCCGTAGCGCGATTGCTGGGTACGTTCGATTTTTTCGAAGCCCGTTGCGGTGACCGCTGCTTCGGCCTTGGTAAGGCAGTCATCCTGCGATTGCGTCAGGTCGAGCCATTTGGTGGAAATTGCGGGGCCTTCTGCCATTGCGGGTGTGACGAGACCGAAGATGGTGAGCCCGGCCAGAGCCATGGTGCGTGCGGTGAGATGGATGGTCATGACAGGTCTCATTGCCAAGTCTATTCGTTAGCGACGTCACAGCTGCCGCAACGCTGGTAGGACGCACGACCCGACAGAAGGTTCAAGACTTTGGCGGATTGGCGAGCCAGGTGGCGTTACCGGTTGCGGTCATGCGGGGGCGATGCTTGGGAAGTTGAGAGGCGCACGCAGACTGAATAGCCATGCGGCGAAGTGTGCGGCGCGATCCACGTTTTGCTGGCTATCGCTGTTCTGCTTGACGCGATAAGCTGATCGCACAAGAGCAGGCCGTGCTTCGGTATGGACTCTGCCGAGACGGATACAAAGATATCCGCTCAAACGTCAGGGAGAAAGCAATGAGGACGTTCTGGACGTCGGCCGCAGCGTGTCTCGCGGCCACAGCGGGTCTCGCGGCCATCGCACATCCGGCTGCAGCGCAGCAATGGCCCACGCGGCCAGTGACGATCATCGTCCCGTTCGCAGCCGGCGGCAACGTCGACACGGCGGCGCGTGTCTTCGGCGAGCGGCTGTCGCAGCGGCTGGGCCAGCAGTTCGTGGTCGAGAACAAGAGCGGCGCGGGCGGCAGTATCGGCATCGCCGCGATGGCGAAGGCCGCGCCCGACGGCTACACGCTCGGCGTTGTGACCGCCGGCACACTTTTCATCTTGCCGCACATCTTCAAGGAAAAGCTCGGCTACGACAGCCGCAAGGACATCCGCCCCGTCGCGATGGTGGCCACACAGCCCAACATGCTGATCGTGAATTCAAGCATCCCGGCCAAGACCGTTCCGGAGTTCATCGAATACGTCAAAGCCAATCCCGACAAGCTCAGCTACGGCTCGTCCGGCATCGGCACCTCGCAGCATCTGTGCATGGAACTGATCGTGCAGCACACCGGCGCCAAGATCGCGCACGTACCTTATCGCGCGTCGAATCAGATCATTCAGGATCTGATCGGCGGACAGATCCAGATGACCTGCGACCAGTTCTCGACCGCTTATCCGCAGGTGCAGGGCGGCAAGGCGAATGCCATCGGCGTCTCGTCGCTTGAGCGCTATGGCTTCGATAAGTCCATCCCTGCACTGGCCGAAACCATCCCGGGACTGGAAGTGACCTGGACGGCCGTTTTCATCACGCCTGCCAACGCGCCGGAAGACATCCGCAAGAAGCTCGCGGCCGAACTGATCGAGATCACCAAGGAGCCTGCGATGATCGAGCGGCTGAAGGGTCTCAGCGTCACGCCGGTCAGCCTGTCAGGGCCGGAGCTGGAGAAAAACATCCTTGCCGATTACGACAAGTGGCAGCCGATCGTCGAACGCGCGAAAATTCCGCCGCCGTGAGGTGGATGCGCCATCAATCATCTGAAATCTGATGGGCATTGAGCGCGGGCAGTGACAAGGACAGGCTGGCGATCCCAGCAGGATTCGAACCTGCAACCCACGGAGTAGAAATCCGTTACTCTATCCAGTTGAGCTATGGGACCGGCCTGTCCTCTCCTAAACCAAACTTCTTAAAATCGCCACTTGACCTTTATTTGGCCCGGCCCGGTTTCGAACCGGTTTTGATCTCATCGCGACCAACCGGCGGGGGAGGTGCGTCGGCATCTGCCCCAATTCGCATCGCGCGGCCACCCTGTTGCGCGGAGGCTGACGGCTGTCATTGTCCGGTCGTCAGCCCTGTTGGAGAATCTGGTGACAGAATTTATTGGCGTGTCTTGTTCGGCCATGGATACGTCACGTTTCAATATCTCTATTCAGTGGCCCGGCGCATATCGCGTCCGGGCAGGGAGCCCCACATGATCCGTCTGGTTCGCGCCATTTCGTTTTGCGCTGCGTTTCTGCTTGCCTGCTCGGGCGCGAGCGCTGCCGACAAGGCCTTCAAACGGGATGAGCTGGGGGATGCCGCGATCAAGCTGGAGGCCCAGATCAAGAAGGAGGCGGGCGTCGTCAACAAATCCGCCGCGACCCTGCGCACCGACGCCGATGCTGCTCTGAAGCGCTCGGACTACCGCGCCGGGCTGACCACCATCGGCCAGATCGTGGCGGTCGCGCCCGAAGACGGCGCCAACTGGCTCCGGCTGGCCAAAACGGTCTTCCAGATTCGCACCGCCGACAGCCGCGAGCAGACGTTCCTGCTGGAACGCGCCTCGACCGCCGCTTACATCGCCTATCAGCGCGCCGGCAACGCGGGCGAGGAAGCGGATGCGCTGGCGACGATCGGCCGCGCCATGGCCGACCGCAAGCTGTGGCGTCCGGCGCTGGACGCGCTGCGCCTGTCGCTTGAGCTGCGTGAGGTCGCCGATGTGCGTGGACAATACGAGAAAATGCGCGACGAACGCGGTTTCCGGCTGCTGGATTACACGGTGGATTCCGACAGCGCGTCGCCGCGCGTCTGTTTCCAGTTTTCCGAGGAGCTTCTGAAGCGGACTGATTTCTCGCCGTTCGTGGCGCTGGCGGGCACTGACAAGCCTGCGATCTCCGCCGAAGAGAAGCAGCTCTGCGTCGAAGGGCTCAAGCATGGCGAGCGCTACAACGTCAATCTGCGCTCCGGCATGCCTTCGACCGTCAAGGAGACGCTGCCGAAGTCGGCTGAGTTCAACGTCTATGTCCGCGATCGCAAGCCGTTCGTGCGCTTCACGGGCCGCGCCTATGTGCTGCCGCGTACCGGCCAGCGCGGCATTCCGCTGGTCAGCGTCAACGCACCCTCCGTCGCGGTTCAGGTGTTCCGGATTGGTGACCGCAATCTGATCAACACCGTGCTGGGCGGCGACTTCCAGGGCAGCCTTGCCAGCTATGGGTTGTCCGAGCTCGGCAACGAGAAGGGCGTGAAGGTCTGGTCCGGCGATCTCACCACCGCGCAGACGCTCAATCAGGATGTCACGACCGCGTTCCCGGTCGATCAGGCGCTCGGCGACCTCCAGCCCGGCGTCTATGTGATGACGGCGGCCGCCAAGGGACCGGGCTCGGCGTCCGGCGACGACGATTACAGCTCGCTCGCGACGCAGTGGTTCATTGTCTCGGACCTCGGCCTCACCGCATACTCCGGCAACGACGGCATTCACGTATTTGCCAATTCGCTGGCATCGACCGATCCGATCGCCAATGCCGAGGTGCGACTCGTTGCCCGCAACAACGAAATTCTCTCGACCAAGAAGACCGATGCTGCAGGTCACATCCTGTTCGAGGCCGGGCTCGCCAAGGGCGAGGGCGGCTTGTCGCCGGCGCTGCTCAGCGTCACCGGCGACAAGGGCGACTACGCATTCTTGAGCCTGAAATCGACCGCGTTCGATCTGTCGGATCGTGGTGTCAGCGGCCGCAACGCTGCGGGCGCAGCCGATGCCTTCGTCTATGCAGAGCGTGGCGTCTATCGCTCCGGCGAAACCGTGTATCTCACCGCGCTGCTGCGCGACGGGCAGGGCAACGCGGTTGGCTCCAGCCCGCTGACGCTGGTGGTCGAACGGCCGGATGGCGTCGAGTTCCGCCGCGTGGTTTTGCAGGATCAGGGCGCGGGCGGCCGCAGCCTGACGCTGCCGTTGAACTCGGCTGTTCCAACCGGCACGTGGCGCGTCCGCGCCTTCACCGATCCTAAGGGCAAGTCGGTCGGCGAGACCACCTTCATGGTCGAGGATTATGTTGCCGACCGGATCGAGTTTGATCTGTTTTCAAAGGCAAAACAGATCACAGCTGAGACTCCAGTAGAACTTAAAGTAGACGGCCGATTCCTTTATGGCGCCCCGGCTTCTGCCCTTCAGCTCGAAGGCGATATGCTGGTGTCTCCGGCGGCGAGCCGGCCGGGATTCGCTGGGTACACGTTCGGCGTCAAGGACGACGAAACCGCGAGCAACGAGCGCACTCCGCTCGAAAACCTTCCCGAGACCGATGCCAATGGCGTTGCGACCTTCGAGGCGTCGCTGCCGAAGCCGCCCACGTCATCACGACCGCAGGAAGCACAGTTCTTCGTTCGGATGGTGGAGTCCGGCGGACGGGCGGTCGAACGCAAGCTGACCCTGCCGGTGGCGCCGAAGGCGGCCATGATCGGCATCAAGCCGCTGTTCGCCGACAAGAGCGTGGCCGAAGGCGATAAGGCCGATTTCGACATCGTCTACGTCACGCCGGACGGCAAGGCGCAGGCGCGCGGCGGCATGCGCTACGAGCTGCTGAAACTCGAGTCGCGCTATCAGTGGTACCGGCAAGGGTCGTCGTGGGAATACGAGCCGGTCAAATCCACCAAGCGCGTCTCCGACGGCGAAATCAGCGCCACGGACAAGCCGGGCCGCATCCAGCTTGCGCCGCAGCCGGGCCGCTATCGCCTCGACGTGAAATCGGCCGAAGCGGATGGACCGCTCACCTCGTTCACCTTCGATGTGGGCTGGTATTCCGAGGGCAGCGCCGACACGCCCGATCTGCTCGAGACCTCGATCGACAAGCCGGAATACGTCCCCGGCGACACCATGGTCGTCTCGGTCAACGCGCGCACCGCCGGCAAGCTGACCATCAACGTGCTCGGCGATCGTCTTTTGACGACGCAGACCAGCGACATCAAGGAAGGCCAGCAGCAGATCAAGTTGCCGGTTGGCAAGGATTGGGGCACGGGTGCCTATGTGGTCGCCACGCTGCGACGTCCGCTCGATACGGCTGCCCAGCGCATGCCGGGCCGCGCCATTGGTCTGAAATGGTTCGGCATCGACAAGAAGTCGCGCACGTTGGCCGTGACCCTTTCACCCCCCGCGCTGGTGCGTCCGGGGACGACACTGACGCTGCCCGTGAAGATCGACGGTTTGTCTCGTGGCGAGGACGCCAAGATCGTGGTTGCCGCGGTCGATGTCGGCATCCTCAATCTCACCAGCTACAAGCCGCCGGCGCCGGACGATTACTATCTCGGCCAGCGCAAGCTGAGCTCGGAAATCCGCGATCTCTATGGGCAACTGATCGACGGCATGCAAGGCACGCGCGGCCAGATCCGCACCGGAGGCGATGCCGCCAATGCGGAACTTCAAGGCAGCCCGCCGACACAAAAGCCGCTAGCGCTCTATTCCGGCATCGTCACCGTTGGTGCCGACGGCACAGCGCGCATCTCCTTCGAGATTCCGGAGTTCGCCGGGACTGCTCGCGTCATGGCGGTGGCCTGGTCGGCGACGAAAGTCGGCCGTGCCAATACCGACGTGACCGTGCGCGACCCGGTGGTGTTGACCGCGACATTGCCGCGTTTTTTGCTGAACGGCGATCGCGGCACTATGAACCTCGATCTCGACAACGTCGAAGGCGCTGTTGGCGACTACGCCATCAGCGTCAAGGCGACAGGGCCGGTGAAATTCGCGGGCACGCCCACGACAAATATGCGGCTCGCCGCCAAACAGCGCAGCACCGTCGCACTGGCGATGGATGCAACCGCAGCCGGTCCGGCGCAACTCGACGTCGAGATCAAGGGGCCGAATGGGCTCACGCTGTCACGCAAGTACGATCTGAACGTCAAGGGCGCGACGCAGGTGTTGGCTCGCCGTTCGGTGCGGACGCTGGCGAAGGGCGAGAGCCTGACGCTGTCGCCGGACATGTTCTCGGACCTCGTGCCGGGCACCGGCGGCGTCTCGCTGTCGGTCGGCCTGTCGAGCGCGCTCGACGCGGCAACCATCCTGAAAGCGCTGGATCGCTATCCGTTCGGCTGTTCCGAACAGATCGCAAGCCGCGCCATGCCGCTGCTCTACGTCAACGATCTCGCGGCGGAAAACCATCTGGCGATGGATACCGCCGTCGATCAGCGCATCAAGGATTCGATCGATCGGCTGCTGGCGAGACAGGGCTCGAACGGTTCTTTCGGACTGTGGTCGGCGGGCGGCGATGACGCCTGGCTCGATGCTTACGTCACCGACTTCCTGACGCGGGCGCGAGAGAAGGGCTTCGTCATCCCCGACGTTCTGTTCAAGACGGCGCTGGATCGCGTCCGCAATTCGGTGGTGAATGCCGATGAGCCGGAAAAGGATGGCGGCCGCGATCTGGCTTACGGCCTCTATGTGTTGGCCAAAAATGGGTCCGCGCCGATCGGCGACCTGCGTTATCTTGCCGATACCAAGCTCGACAAGCTGGCGACGCCGATTGCAAAGGCGCAGCTCGCCGCGGCTCTGGCGCTGGTCGGCGACCGCACCCGCGCGGAAAAGGTCTATGCGGCGGCGGCTGACAGTCTCGCACCGAAGCCGGTGCTGGAGTTCGGCCGCACCGACTACGGCTCGGCGCTGCGTGACGCGGCGGCCCTTGTTTCGCTCGCCAGCGAAGGCAACGCACCGAAGGTCACGTTGATCTCGGCTGTGGAGCGTGTCGAGGCCGCACGCGGTCTCTCGGCTTTCACTTCGACGCAGGAGAATGCGTGGATGGTTTTGGCGGCGCGCGCGCTGTCAAAGGAAGCCAACACGATCTCGCTCGACATCGATGGCAGCCCGGTCAAGGCGGCTCTGTACCGCAGCTACAAGGCAACGGACGTGACGGCCAAGCCGGTGCGTATCGTCAACACCGGCGACACACCACTGCAGGCGGTTGTGTCGGTGAGCGGTTCGCCGATCACGCCGGAGCCCGCTGCATCGAACGGCTTCAAGATCGAGCGCAATTACTTCACGCTCGACGGCAAGCCGGCCGATCCGGCGAAGGCGAAGCAGAACGACCGCTTCGCGGTGGTGCTGAAGATCACCGAAGCCAAGCCCGAGTACGGCCAGATCATGGTCGTGGACTATCTGCCGGCCGGTTTCGAGATCGACAATCCGAAGCTGGTGTCGTCGGGTGAAACCGGCACGCTGGACTGGATCGAGGACGGCGAAGACGCGCAGACTGCCGAATTCCGCGACGATCGCTTCAATGCCGCCTTCGAGCGTGCCAGCGACGACAGTCCGGTGTTCACCGTGGCCTATATCGTGCGCGCGGTGTCGCCGGGCAAATACGTGCTGCCGCAAGCTTACGTCGAGGACATGTACAATCCCTCGCGCTATGGCCGCACCGCGACCAGAACGATCGAGATCCGGCCGGCGAAATGAGCCATAGGGGACCCACGCCACACGACTCGTCATGCCCGGGCTTGACCCGGGCATCCACGTCTTTTCTTCGTGAAGGGGAATACGTGGATGGCCGGGATAAACCCGGCCATGACCAAAAGAGAGGGCGTTGGATATTACGCCGCATTCTTACGAGTGCAGCCACCGCATTTATTCTCTCCCTAACGGCATTGATTGTATGGATCGCATCACTCGGCCCGTTACCGCTCGCGAAGGCGCGCGTAGCGTCGTCGATCGTCCTCGACCGTAACGATAAATTGCTGCGCGCTTACGCCATGGAAGATGGCCGCTGGCGGTTGCCGGTCAAAGCGAGATCAGGAGTCGATCCGGTTTATCTGAAGCTGTTGCTCGCCTACGAAGACAAGCGTTTCCATGATCACCACGGCGTCGATCCTCTGGCGCTCGGCCGCGCGGCCACGCAGCTTGCAAGCCGGGGGCAGATCATCTCCGGCGGTTCGACCATCACGATGCAGCTTGCGCGACTGATCGAACCGCGCCGCGAGCGTTCGCTGTCGGCGAAGCTGCAGCAGATCGTCCGTGCGATCGAGATCGAGCAGCAACTGCGCAAGGACCAGATCCTCGATCTTTATCTCGCGCTGGCGCCGTTCGGCGGCAATCTCGAAGGCATTCGTGCCGCGTCGTTCGCCTACTTCGGCAAGGAGCCGAAGCGCTTGTCGCTTGGCGAGGCCGCGCTGCTGGTGGCATTGCCGCAATCGCCGGAAACGCGCCGCCTCGATCGCTATCCCGAAGCCGCACGGCGCGCGCGTGATCGTGTTCTCGATCGCATGGTGGAGCAGGGCGTCGTGTCGTCCGACGATGCTATTCACGCCAAATCAGAAATTGTCCCGAACAGCCGCAAGCCGATGCCGCTGCTGGCACCTCATGCCACCGATCAGGTGATCGCCGGTGCCGACGCGGGGATATCGATCAAGCTGACGCTCGATAGCGATTTGCAGAAGGTGCTCGAATCATTGGCGCGCGATCGCGCCAATGCGCTGGGTCCGGATATGTCGATCGGCATTCTTGCGGTCGACAACGAGACCGGGGAAGTGCTCGCCCGCGTCGGCTCGCCGGACTACTTTGACGTACGCCGTGCGGGGCAGGTCGATATGACGCGCGCGATCCGCTCGCCCGGTTCGACGCTGAAACCGTTTATCTACGGCCTCGCATTCGAGGACGGCTTCGTCCATCCCGAAAGCCTGATCGATGATCGCCCCATCCGTTTCGGCAGCTACGCGCCGGAAAATTTCGACATGTCGTTTCAGGGCACGGTTCCGGTGCGCAAGGCGCTGCAACTATCGTTGAACGTCCCGGCGATTGCACTGCTCGACCGGGTCGGCCCGGGTCGTTTTTCGGCGCGTCTAAAGGCGGCAGGCGGTGCGCTGGTGCTGCCAAAGGACGAAGCGCCGGGGTTGGCGATGGGCCTCGGCGGCGTCGGTGTGACGCTGCGCGATCTGGTGCAGCTTTACTCGGGCTTCCCGCGGCTTGGCAGCGTTCTGCCGCTGCGCGAGATCGCAGTCGATGACGATGCGAAGGATACGCGCGAGCCGCTGCGGCTGATGGACCCGGTTGCGGCCTGGCAGGTCGGCAATGCGCTGATCGGAACGCCACCGCCGGAGAATGCTGTTGCGGGCCGCATCGCGTTCAAGACCGGAACGAGCTACGGCTATCGCGATGCGTGGTCGGTCGGCTTCGATGGGCGCATGACGATTGGCGTCTGGGTCGGCCGTCCGGATGGCGCGCCTGTTCCTGGCATCTTGGGACGCACGACCGCGGCTCCGATCCTGTTCGACGCCTTCGCCCGCACCGGAAAAATTCCAGCGGCGTTGCCCAAAGCGCCGCGCGGCACGCTGATCGCCTCTGCCGCAAGATTGCCGCAACCTTTGAAACGCTTCCGGCCGTCCGGCGATCTGGTCCGAACCGGCAGCGAGCAGAGCCTCAAAATCCAGTTTCCGCTGAATGGCTCGCGGATCGATGCGTCCGATGGCGACCGGCCATTGTCCCAGGTGCCGGTGAAGGTCTCAGGCGGCGTTTTGCCGATGACCGTGATGGTCAACGGCGTGTCCATGGGCGAGATCGACAGCCGCCGTCAGCGCCTTGTTGATCCGCCCGGACCCGGTTTCTTCCGGGTCACCGTGATGGATGCCTCGGGAGCAGCCGATTCCGTGGTGGTCCGTATCCAATAAGCCACTCAAGTCCGGCAATAAAAGCTGTTTTTCCGGAGGTTGTTGTCCGGCTTCCGGTTTCATCGTATGCGAGCCGGATGACCGATACCTACGGGCGCAGGTTTGGGGCTGGGCGCGAGCCGAACGAGCGGGCGAATCCCGGCCGCGGCCTTGTGTCGGTTCTCGACTTTGCGGTGGTGAGCCATACGCGGTCGGTCATTCTTCTGGTGGTCTGCGGCTTTCTGTTTTTTCTGCCCGGTTTCTTCACCATCCCGCCGATTGATCGCGATGAGGCGCGCTTTGCCCAGGCCACCAAGCAGATGGTGGAAAGCAACGACTTCGTCGATATCCGCTATCAGGCCGAGATCCGCTACAAGAAGCCCGTTGGCATTTATTGGCTGCAATCGGCGGTCGTCGAAGGCGCTGGTTTCCTTGGTGTACCCCGCGCCGAATTGCGAATCTGGCTTTATCGCGTGCCGTCGTTGATCGGTGCGATCGGAGCGGTGCTGCTTACCTATTGGACCGCGCTATCGTTCGTGACGCGACGAGGCGCGATACTTGCCGGTCTGTTGCTATGTAGTTCTATTCTTCTCGGCGTCGAAGCACGGATAGCTAAGACCGACGCCATGCTGTTGCTCACCGTTGTTGCAGCCATGGGAGCCATGGGCCGAACCTATGTGAACTGGCAGCGCGGCGACGATATGGAGCCGTCATGGACGTTGCCGGCCATCTTCTGGACCGCAATCGCAGGCGCGATCCTGCTGAAGGGTCCGCTGATCCTGATGTTCGTGGGACTGACCCTTGCCAGCCTGGCATTTCTGGACCGGTCATTGGCTTGGATCAGGCAGCTGCGGCCGATGGCGGGCCTGATCTGGATGCTGTTACTCGTATTGCCTTGGTTTGTGGCGATCTTTCTGAAATCGGGTGATTCATTCCTGGCCAACTCGCTGGGCGGCGACGTGTTTGGCAAACTCATGAAGGGGCGGGAATCCCATGGCGCCCCTCCTGGTGTCTATTTTCTGAGTTTCTGGGCGACGTTCTGGCCGGGTTCGGCGCTGGCTGCGATGGCCGCACCCGCGATCTGGCGTGCGCGACGCGAACCCGGCGCGCAGTATCTTCTCGCCTGGGCTGTGCCGTCATGGATTGCGTTCGAGATCGTCATTACCAAGTTGCCGCACTATGTGCTGCCGCTATTTCCGGCGATCGCAATCTTGATTGTTGGAGTCGTCGAGCGCCGGGTGCTGTCGCGTTCGCCCTGGCTGACACGAGGTTCGGCTTGGTGGTTTATCCTGCCAATGCTGCTTTGTGTGGCCGCCATCATCGCCGGCATTTATCTGATCCGGCAACCGGAGTTTGTGGCATGGCCGTTCGCGGCCGGTGCGCTGATCTTTGGATTGTTCGCGTGGTGGATGTTCGACGAAGGACGGGCCGAACGCTCGCTCTTGAATGCGATTGCAGCATCGTGGTTTGTCGGCGTGGTGGTTTACGGAGTCGTGCTGCCATCGCTGGTCCCCCTGTTCCCATCGGTGCAGGTTGCGCGCGCCATCCGTAATGTTGAATGCGTCGGTCCGCTGATTGCGGCCGCTGGTTTTCATGAGCCGAGCCTAGTGTTCATGACGGCGACCTCGACGTTGTTGACCGACGGTTCGCGTGCGGCGGATTTTCTCAGTCAGGGCAATTGCCGGTTTGCGGTGATCGAAAGCCGTCAGGAACGTGCGTTTACACAACGCGCGGAAGCGATCGGCTTGCGCTACGCCGCGGGAACGCGGATCGACGGGTATAACTACTCGCAGGGCCGGTCCGTCTCACTCGCCATCTTCCGCTCGGAAGGCGCTCGCTAGAGTCGTTACGGTGGTTCGTTCATAAGTCTAACCGATTGAAAGTATTTCGTATACTCAGGTCTCGACCATGATGCTTGCCCCATTTCATGAGCATCGAAAAGGGTTGCCCGGCGACGTTCTGCCCCATAAGAAGCGACACGCAGATCGCCGCAGGCAGCGGCTTTGTGATCGCTGAAAGACTGGCCTCTCCATGAGCGACTCTTTGTCTCCCGCAGGCGCGGCACCTGCCATTTCCGTCGTGGTGCCGGTCCGCAACGAAACAGGCAATGTGGGGCCCCTGGTTGCCGAAATTTCAGCCGCTCTGGATGGTCGTTGGACCTATGAGATTGTTTACGTCAACGACGGTTCGACCGATGCGACGGGAGAAGCGCTCTCCGATTTGATGAAAACCCGGCCCCAACTACGTCAGATCAAACACGCGCAATCGGCAGGTCAGTCCGCAGCTGTGCGTACAGGTGTGCGAGCGTCGCGCGGCGCGATTATTGGGACGCTTGATGGTGACGGCCAGAATAACCCGGCGTTCCTGCCGAGTCTGCTTGAAGCGATCGAGAAGGGTAACGGGCGCATCGGGCTTGCCGCCGGTCAGCGCGTTGGCCGCAAGGACACGGGATTTAAAAAAGTACAGTCGCGGGTCGCGAACGCCGTGCGCAACGCTGTATTACGCGATGGCACGCGCGACACCGGGTGCGGATTGAAAGCGTTTCGCCGGGACGTTTTTCTGTCGCTACCGTACTTCGACGGTCTGCACCGCTTCTTGCCAGCACTGGTCCGGCGTGAGGGCTATGACATTGCCTACGTCGACGTGATCGATCGTCCGCGTCACTCTGGTGTCTCGAACTACGGATTCTTTGATCGTCTTTGGGTCGGGATCATGGATCTTTGCGGTGTTTGGTGGCTGATCCGCCGGAAGAAATCGACACCGATCGCAACCGAGGTGAACTGATGCTGATCCAGTACGGCCACGCCCTTGGCGACTACATGTACGATGTTTTCGTCGCCAAGTTTGATTTTTGGCTCGCGTTTGGTCTTGTCGCGCAATTGCTGTTTTTCGCGCGCTTTCTCGTGCAATGGATTTCTAGCGAACGCGCTGGCCGCAGCGTGGTTCCGATAGCGTTCTGGTTCTTTTCGATAGGCGGCGGTTTAATGACGCTGGTTTATGGCATCGTTAAACGTGAGCCGGTCATCATCATGGGCCAGGCGCTGGCCACCATTATCTACCTTCGCAATATTGCGCTGATCCTGAAAGAACGCCGCAACCGGAAAGTCGCGGACCAACGCTGAGCTTTGGTCCAGGAGATATCAGCAGGCGGCATTGAAGGCGGCGAATCCAGCGGCAAGGTCGGTCTTGAGATCGTCGATGGACTCCAGACCAATGTGAAACCGCAGTGCCGGTCCGCCGGGGGCCCATTTGGTCGCGGTACGATAGCCAGAGCAGTCGAACGGAATGACGAGGCTCTCGAATCCGCCCCACGAATAACCCATGCCAAATAGCGTCAGCGTGTTGAGCAGCGCGTGAACGGCTTTTTCTGGCGCAGGTTTCAAGACAACACCAAACAGGCCACTCGAGCCGGTGAAATCCCGTTTCCAGATCGCATGGCCCGGATCGGTTTCAAGTCCCGGATGCAGCACGCGAAGAACTTCTGGCCGTTCCGCAAGCCATTTTGCCATTTCGAGCGCGGACCGTTGATGATGTGCGAGACGTACTGACAGCGTGCGCAGTCCGCGCAGGGCAAGAAAGACATCGTCAGGGCCTGCGCAAACGCCCAAAAGTCGGATCGCCTGCGAAAGCTGCGGCCATGCCTTTTCGTTGGCGGCGATCGTACCGAACATGATGTCGGAATGACCGCCGATATACTTGGTCGCCGCCTGAATACTGATATCGACGCCCTGGTCGAGTGAGCGGTGATAGAGCGCAGTCGCCCACGTGTTGTCGTCGATGACGAGCGCGCCGCGCTCGTGGGCGACTGCGGCGATTGCCGGAATATCGGGCATTTCGAACGATTGCGAACCGGGAGCTTCCACGATCACAGCGCGCGTATTGGGTTGAAAGAATTCAGCGATGCCGTTGCCGATCATGGGATCGAAATAGGTCGTTTCGACACCGTAGCGTTTCAGCATGTCGTTGCAGAAATTGCGCGTCGGACGATAGGCATTGTCGCAGACCAGAATGTGGTCGCCGCTTTTCAGGACGGCGAGAAGCGTCGTCGAGATCGCAGATACGCCTGACGGAGCAATTCCGACGCCGGCACACTGCGATCCCTCAAGCGCCATCAACGCATCTTGCAGCGCGCGGGTGGTCGGCGTTCCAGTGCGTCCGTAAGTGTATTCGCCGCGGTGCGCGAGCAAATCCTCCGCGGTTGGATAAAGGACAGTCGACCCATGGACCACCGGCGGGTTGACGAAACCTTTTTGCGCAACAGTATCGCGCCCAGACGTTACCAGCCGGGTTTGGACACCGAGCGACCGGCCCGTGCTTTCGTCAGATTTGCTCATATGTTGTGCCGGTTCCTCGCTGGGTTGCCGCCGAAAGCGGCTGGCTGTGGTCTGTCGAGAAGTGAAATCATACGAAAAACTAATAAGCGGCTCGCTGCTCAAGCCGTCAACCCCTTGACCGGCTTCGCAAGTCGTCCTGTTATGTCATCAGTCAGGTCTGGCCGCTTGTTTTGTGGGAAACAATCTGTCCGATCGGGAGCCGGTTTCATTCAGCCGGCGCCGAACGGATTGGAACGACCTCCACAATTGCGCGGATAAGGCATTTGAATCAGTTATTTTCGAAAGGCCGCGCCATGAAACGTTCAGTTCTAGCAGCTTCGATGTTCGCGATAGCTACTCTCGTGGCCGGATCGGCCTCAGCACAAGCGCCAAAGCCCACCTCGACCCTTGAAGTCGTCAAAAGCCGCGGAATGTTGTCATGCGGCGTCAGTCAGGGTCTGCCGGGATTCTCGACACCCGACGACAAAGGCAACTGGACTGGGATTGATGTCGATATCTGCCGCGCCATTGCGGCTGCAGTCCTGAACGACCCGGCCAAGATCAGGTTTGTGCCGCTTTCTGCAAAGGATAGATTCACGTCGCTTCAGTCGAGTGACATCGATGTCCTGTCGCGCAACACGACTTGGACGCTATCCCGCGACACATCCGTCGGCCTCAACTTTACGGGCATTACATATTACGACGGTCAAGGCTTCATGATCGCGAAGGCAAAGAATGTCAATTCTGCGCTCGAACTCAGCAACGCAACGGTCTGTGTGCAAACTGGAACGACCAACGAGCAGAACGTGGCCGACTACTTCAAGGCCAACAAAATGAAGTACGAGATCGTGGCGTTTAGCTCCGCTGACGAAGCCCTCAAGACGTACGAGAGCGGCCGCTGCGATGTGTTCACGTCCGACGTCTCCCAGATCGTGGCTGAGCGCACCAAACTTGCCCAGCCTGATGCTCACGTCATTCTGCCTGAAGTGATCTCGAAAGAGCCGCTTGGGCCGCTGGTCCGGCACGGCGACGATCAGTGGTTCGATATCGTCAAGTGGACATTGTTCGCCATGCTAAATGCCGAGGAACTCGGAATTACGCAGAAGAACGTCGACGAAATGGCGAAATCAGACAAGCCCGAGCTGAAACGCGTTTTTGGCACTGATGGCAATCTCGGCGAACAGCTTGGCCTGACCAAGGACTGGGTGATCCGCATCGTCAAGGCGGTCGGCAACTACGGCGAAACGTTCGATCGCAACGTCGGTGCCAATTCCAAACTGAAGATCCCGCGCGGGTGGAACAAACTCTATACTCAAGGTGGTCTCCAGTACGCTCCGCCGATCCGCTGACCAGCAACGGAGGCGGCAGGCATGGCCATCGACGCGCGCAAGCCGCCACCGCAATTTGCTGCAAGGATGAAACGCGTACTGGGAGGCCGCAGCGGCCTCTCCGGTGTTGCGATGCAGATTCTGTTTGCCGCAACGCTGATCTGGGTTGGCTACGAGATCGTAGCGAACGCTCGCGCCAACCTCGAAGCCCAGAGGATCGCGTCAGGGTTCGGGTTCCTGAACAACACCGCGGGCTTTGGCGTCAGCCAGTCGTTGATTCCATATGCGGAAAACAACAGCTATCTGCGTGTTTTCTTCGTTGGGCTTTTGAACACGCTGGCCGTTTCCGTCGTCGGCATCTTTTTCGCAACCGTCATCGGCTTTTTCATCGGTCTCGGGCGAATGTCGCCAAACTGGCTGGTCGCGCGCCTGTGCGGCGCGTATGTCGAAATCATCCGTAACCTGCCGCTGCTGTTTCAACTGCTGTTCTGGTACATCGCGGTGCTCGCCGCGTTACCGGCTCCGCGTCAGAGTTTTTCATTTTTCGGCGTCGCATTTCTCAGTAATCGCGGCCTTGTGGTGCCGACGCCCATTCCACTGGATGGGTTTGGTCCGTTTCTGATTGCCGTGCTTGTCGCAATTATCGCGGCGTTCGGGTTGCGGATTTATGCGCGCCGCGCACTGTTTGAGCGTGGCAAACTCGTGACTATCTGGCCTTATGTTCTGGCAGTTCTGATCGGATTGCCCGTACTGTCGATGCTGGCTTTTGGGATGCCGGCGACGTCCGAGCTACCCGTGCTGCGCGGGTTCAATTTTTCCGGCGGGTCGCGGGTTGTCCCTGAATTCGTCGCACTCGTGCTGGCGCTGTCGACTTATACGGCAGCATTCATCGCTGAGATCGTGCGCGCCGGCGTCACGTCTGTTCATAAGGGCCAGGTCGAGGCGGGGGGATCACTCGGTCTCACGCGCGGGCAAACGCTGCGTTTGATCGTCGTTCCGCAGGCTTTGCGGGTGATCCTGCCGCCGCTGACCAACCAATATCTCAATCTGACCAAGAACTCTTCGCTCGCGGTTGCGATTGGTTATCCCGATCTGTTTTCGGTGTTCGCCGGAACCGCGCTCAGTCAAACCGGACAAGCGATCGAGATCATCGCCATGACCATGGGCGTCTATCTTCTGATCTCACTGGTCACCAGCGCGATCATGAATTTTTATGGGTGGCGTATAGGCCGGAGTATGAACGCATGAGCGACATGACGGAGCACGCCTTCGTCCGGCAAGAGCTCGTCGCCGAGCGAGCCGCGCCTGTGAGGACGACGGGTTTCGTCGGCTTTCTGCGGACAAGGCTGTTCAACTCTCCCACCAACATTTTGTTGACGGTCGTCAGTGCATTGTTGCTGTGGTTCACAGTCATTCCGTCCGTCAAATTTCTGCTGATCGATGCGGTCTGGCAAGGGGACGACCGCACCGCCTGCCTGGCAAAGCCCGGCAGCGTTGTCGGCGCCTGTTGGCCCTATATCCAGGCGAAGTTTGCGCAGTTCATCTATGGCTTCTATCCGGAAGCCCAGCGCTGGCGGGTCAATCTCACATTTCTGATGGCTGCTGCGTTGCTGCTGCCGCTCCTGATCCCGCGCGCTCCTGCGAAAACGCTGAATGCCGGGCTGTTCTTTATCGCGTTTCCCGTTGTTGCATATTTTCTGCTGCATGGTGGCGGAATTCGCGGCTTCGCCATCACGTGGAGCCACGATGTGCTGCTGGCGTTGTTCGACAGCATTGCTGATATCGGACGCAAGCTCGCATCGGCATCGGCCGTATTGCCTATGGTGGTTGGAAAAGGCCTGGTCTATCTCGCCAGCATTCTGATTTTGCTGCTGACACCGATCGCATGGCTGCGCGATCTGATTCAACGCTCGGCCTCTGAAGTATTCGCAGATCTCACGGTGACCGCCGTTCTGGTTTCGCTGATATTGTTTTTTCTGGCCGGAGGAATTCGCAACGGGTGGCGCGCGTTGTTCACGAGTCTCGCGACGTTCGCCTGCATTGCGATTGTCATTTACGTCATGAGGCTCGATCGCGGCGGTTTACCGGTTGTAGACACCCGGCAATGGGGCGGCTTGCTTATTACGCTTGTGGTGTCCGTGACCGGTATTGTCGCGTCGATGCCGATCGGTATTGCGCTCGCGCTCGGACGCCGTTCGACAATTCCGCTGGTACGGGTCTTTTCGATTACATTCATCGAATTCTGGCGCGGCGTGCCGTTAATCACGGTGCTGTTCTTCGCGACCTACATGCTGCCGCTGTTCCTGCCCGGCAACTTCACCATCGACGGACTGGTGCGCGTCCTGATCGGCGTCGCTTTGTTTGCCGGCGCCTATAATGCCGAGGTCATTCGGGGCGGGCTGGCCGCGATCCCGCGCGGGCAGACCGAGGCTGCGAGTGCGGTTGGTCTGAACTACTGGAAGACCACCGGTCTTGTGGTCATGCCGCAGGCGCTGCGGCATGTCATCCCGGGTCTCGTCAACAGCTTCATCGCGCTGTTCAAAGACACGACGCTGGTTCTGATCGTCTCGATCTTCGATCTGCTCGGACAGTTACGAGCATCGTTCGCCGATCCGGTTTGGGCGACACCCAATACCCTTTTCACCGGGTTCGCTTTCACCGGCATCATCTACTTCGTGTTCTGTTTTGCAATGTCGCGATATTCGCTATTCGTCGAGCGCCGGCTCAACGCTTTTAAACGCCATTGAGGGCCTTATGTCATGAGCAATGAACCGATCGTCGCGGCGGCGGGCCTGAATAAATGGTACGGAGAATATCACGCGCTGCGCGATATCAATCTTGATGTGTCGCGCGGCGAACGCATCGTCATCTGCGGTCCGTCAGGCTCTGGCAAATCGACTTTTATTCGTTGCATCAATGCTCTTGAGGAGTTTCAGGAGGGCCGCATTGTGGTCGATGGCATCGAGCTCGGGCCGAATCTGAAGCGCGTCGATGACGTTCGCCGTGAAGTTGGAATGGTGTTCCAAAGCTTCAACCTCTTCCCACACCTGACGGTTCTGGAGAATTGCACGCTGGCGCCGATCTGGGTGCGGAACGTGCCGAAGAAAGATGCTGAAGCAACCGCGATGAAGTTCCTCGAGCGCGTGCGCATTCCCCAGCACGCACACAAATATCCTGGCCAGATGTCAGGCGGTCAGCAGCAGCGTGTCGCGATCGCGCGGGCGCTGACCATGAATCCAAAGGTTATGCTGTTCGACGAACCGACGTCGGCGCTCGATCCGGAAATGGTCAAGGAAGTGCTCGACACCATGGTCGATCTCGCGCGCGAGGGAATGACCATGCTGGTCGTGACCCACGAGATGGGTTTTGCGAAGGAAGTTGCCGATCGCATCGTGTTCATGGATGCTGGGCAGGTGATTGAGTCCAACACGCCAAAGCTGTTTTTCGACAACCCGCGGCACGAGCGCACCAAGCTGTTTCTTGGCCAAATCCTGCGCTGACGTTGGATCTCAGGTCTTTTCGTACGGAATGTCAATCTTCGCGCGCTGTTCGAGCCACGCCGGCACCGGCAGATTCTTCGAACGCATGAAATCCGGATTGAACAGCTTCGATTGGTAGCGGTTGCCGGAGTCGCACAAAATAGTCACGATCGTTTTGCCGGGGCCAAGCTCCTTCGCCAGCCGGATCGCGCCGGCGACATTGACGCCGCTTGAGCCGCCGAGGCAGAGGCCCTCATGCTCGAGCAGATCGTAAATCACCGGCACAGCTTCTTCATCCGGGATGACATAGGCCTTGTCGACCTGCGCGTCCTTGACGATCGGGGTGACGCGGCCAAGGCCGATGCCTTCGGTGATTGAGCCACCATCGGTCGCTTTCGCTACGCCGTTGGTGAACAGCTCATACATCGCAGCGCCGCGCGGATCGGCAACACCGACGACGATGTTCTTGTTCTTTTCTTTCAGAAAGGCACTTGTCCCTGCCAGCGTGCCTCCAGTGCCGATCGAGCAGATGAAACCGTCGACTTTGCCGCCGGTCTGCTCGAAAATCTCCGGTCCGGTCGAAACATAATGCGCTTTAGAGTTATCCAGATTGTTCCACTGATCCGCGAACAGCACGCCATTCGGCTCGGTCTTTCGCAGCTGCTCCGCGAGGCGGCGCGCGACATGCTGATAATTGTTCGGGTTGCTGAAAGGTAGCGCCGGACTTTCAATGAGCTGCGCGCCGCATAGCCGCAGCATATCCTTCTTCTCCTGACTCTGGGTGTCGGGGATGACAATCAGAGTCCGATAACCGCGCGCATTGGCCACCACTGCGAGACCTATCCCGGTATTACCGGCAGTGCCTTCGACGACCAGTCCGCCCGGTTTGAGATCGCCTCGCTTCTCTGCTTCCAGAATCATCTGACGCCCGGCACGGTCTTTCACCGACTGACCGGGATTCATGAATTCGGCTTTGCCGAGAATGGTGCAGCCGGTGAGTTCCGACGCGCGCTTGAGCTTGATAAGCGGAGTGTTGCCGATAGCTTCGACAACGCCGTTTTGAATGATCATGTATGGGGATCGCGTTCAATGTCACGCCAATTCGTGGCGGAGAGTGGGGATATTCTATCCCGCAAAATCTAGTTCACGTGCACCGGCTGCACAAGGGTGCGGCAGGTCGTCGCTTTTTGGAGGCGTTGTGAAAGTTGTGCAGCGCGTCAGCGTTGCTTGGCAAACACCACTTGGCGAACGTCGATATTGCCGGACAAGAAGCCGGCCTCGCAATATGCGAGATAATACTCCCAAAGGCGCCGAAACCGTTCGTCGAATCCCATCGGCATCAGTTTTGGCCAAGCAGCGCGGAAGTTGTTTCGCCAGACCGCGAGCGTCTTGGCATAGTCTTCGCCGAACACACGTTCGCCGATAACAGGCATTCCGAAGCGATCGCCCAGCCCCTTGAGAATGTTCGGCGAGGGCAGCATTCCCCCGGGGAAGATAAACCGCTGGATGAAATCCACTTCGCGGCGATAGGCCTCAAAAAGTTTATCCTGAATCGTAATCGCTTGAATTCCGGCTAATCCGCCGGGTAGCAGCCGGTCGCTGATCTGGCGGAAATACTTTGGCCAGAATTCCTCACCGACGGCCTCAATCATTTCGATCGAAGCGATCCGATCATACTGATCCCGCTCGTCGCGATAATCCTGAAGTCTGATCTCGACCTTATGTGAAAGTCCGGCCTTCTCCATGCGCTTCTGCGCGAAGTCGCGTTGTTCAGTGCTGATCGTCAGTCCGACGACATTGGCATCGTAGGTCTTCGCAACGTATTCGGCGAAGCCGCCCCAGCCGCATCCGATCTCGAGCACTTTCTGGCCTGGCCGGATGTCGATGGCTTCGGCCAAGCGGCGATACTTGTTGATCTGCGCGGAGGTGAGATCCTGGGTTTCATTCTCGAACAGCGCCGACGAGTACGTCATGCTCGGGTCGAGCCATGACGAATAGAACGCGTTGCCGATATCATAGTGCGCGTGAATGTTGTTCCTGGCCTGCCGCTTGGTATTTCGATTGAACCAGTGACGCACGATTTGAACAAAACGCGCCAGCGGATTGCCGCTCAGCATCGCCTTGATCTGATCGTGATTGATGCAAAACACATAAAGAAATTGCGTGAGGTCAGGGGTATCCCACTCGCGGTGAAGATAGCTTTCCGCGAGGCCAATATCGCCGCCGTTCAACAGCCGCCACGCGATGTTCATATCGTAAACCGTCATCGCAGCTGCAGGGCCGGGCGCATGTCCGCCGCACCTGATGATGCGGCCATCCGGCAATGTGACGTCGAGCGTGCCGCGGTTAAGGCCGGCTGCAAAAGCGAATGCGACGCGCATGGCCCGCGGCAGATCGGCGAGCTTCGTCTCGATAGTATCCGGCGTGAGGTGGATGATGTTGGCGCTCACAGCAGCCGATGCAGCCGCAACGGAAATTTTGGAAGCAGGCGCTTCCAGAACGGCTATGTCGAAGGTGGGCGTATCTAAATGGGGCGTATCAAAACTAGACATGGCTCTGACCGTCAATTCGACGCGGCGCGGCGCGTAAGCGTCGATTCAATGGATGCTCGTGCGCGAGGAGGCTGTTCGGCTGACAGCTTTACGGAAGCCTTTCCGGCGTGCCCACTCACTGAACCTTGCGGAACAAACTTCGCGCCTTTGATCCAAAGACGCAAGGCCTCCCAATGGATCGCTGAGAAGATTTTGAATGTAACAAGGGGTAACGACAGAAAGGAGCCGATCAGCGCCCGGTTCGTCAGGGCGCGCCATTTGCCCATGAAAGTTGCAGCTAGCAGCGGGCCTTCACCGTCGGTTTCGAGAATACGCAGCTTCACGGTTTCACCCGGCGGCGATACCCGGAAGTAATAGCGCATCGGCATCTCGATGAAAGGCGAGACGTAAAACAGCTTGTCGTGTTCTTGCCGGATGCCGGCTGTACTGCGCTGATGCGGTTCGACCGGCAACACGTAGGAATGGATCGCGCCGAAGGTATTCCGCACTTCGTAGATCAGCAGCGCAAGATCGCCCATCGTATCGTAACAGTAATACACCGAGAGCGGATTGAACGTGTATCCGAGCAAGCGCGGATAACACAGCAGCAGGATGCGCCCGCCGGCAAGATCGACACCATGTTCGGCGGCTCGGCGGCGAACATAGGCATTGAGTGCAGATCCATCGCGATCGCCATGATCACTTTCACGGAAACTGTAGAGTGCGGCTCGATTGACCCCGAACAGACGTGACTGGCGATCCGCTTGGTCCAGATGATCGAGGTCGATCAACAGGCTCATGACGCGATAGCTGAACCGATGTCCCATCGGTTTCAGACGCGCATGCATGACGTCGCCGAAATAGAGCGACGCTGCGGGTTGTCCTTGCGGCAACCGTGGATTGGGTCGGTCGCTCGGCATCGATGTCACTCAGCAGCTTCCGCCAGCGCCGGCGGCGGCTCACGCCACGGTATCGTAGCGCCGAGGGCTTCCGCAACCGCAAGACCGGAGCGGAGTCCGTCCTCATGGAAGCCGTAACCGGTCCAGGCGCCACAGAACCACGTGTGCCGATCGCCTTGAATCTCGCCGAGCCGTTTCTGGGCAGCAAACGCCGCCGCATCGTATTGCGGATGCTCGCACAGATATCGGCCGAACGTCAGCGCCGGATCAGGTTCGAACGGTGGATTGAGGCTGACGAACAGCGGCTTGTTCTTGTCGATCCCCTGCAGCTCGTTCATCCAATAGGTGACGGCGACATCGTTCAGCGGGCTGCCGTCGCGGGGCCAGCGCAGGAAATTCCAGGATGCCCAGGCGCTCTTGCGTTCGGGCATCAGGCGCGGATCGCGGTGCAAATACGCGATGTTTGGAGAATAGGAAATATCGCCGAGGATCGAGCGTTCAGCTTCGCTGGCATCGGACAGCATCGCCAGTGCCTGATCGCTATGCGAGGCGATCACCACGTGATCGTAAGTCTCGGAGTGGCCATGGCTATCATGTACAATCACGCCGAGAGCGGTTCGTTCGATCGAGGTGATCGCGCAACCTATTTTTATCCGGTCGCGGAAACTTGCAGTCAGCTTTTCGACATACCGCTGACTGCCACCCTTGACGGTACGCCACACCGGCCGGTCATATTGCATCAAGCGGTGATTATCGAAAAACGCGACAAAATTCTCTGCCGGGAATTTCAGCAGCGTGTCCGTCGATGACGACCAGATAGCCGCGCCCATCGGCGCCAAATAATCGGTCAGGAGCCGTTTTGCGAACTTACGCCGTGCAAAGTATTCGCCGAGTGTCAGGCCGGTCAGGTAGCCCGATGCACGATCCTCAACGCTCTGGCGGTTGAATTTCACGACATCCTTCAACATCCACAAGAAGGAAGGTGAAGCGATATTCCTGGGTTGAGCAAACAACCCAATAAAGGTGCTTAACCAGTTATCGCCGCCGCCCTTCCATTCGAAGCGTCCGCGATCCGCCGACATCGCAAAGCTCATGCAGCTAGCTACTGTTTCGACGCCGACGTACGAGAACATGGCGGTGAGATCGGGATAGTTGAGTTCGTTGTAGACGATGAATCCGGTATCGACCTGGATTTGCTGGCCGTCGTAATCCACTGTGACGGTATGACTATGGCCGCCGGTGCGGAGCTCTCGCTCATAAACCGTGACCGGGTACCGATTTGAAAGAGCCCAGGCTGCCGCGTTGCCAGCGATTCCCGTTCCAACCACTGCAACGCGCATTCCGTTCAGCCCCTCAATCCCATTCCGCTTGAAAATACGTGGATTGGGGGCGCTGGTTTCACCTGCAGGGCGTCGCTACGGCCGCCGTGTCGGCGAACTGCTTTGCTCCCGATGTTTTTTGCGGATGAAATCTTCGTAAGGAAGACGCTGACTGACTTGTGCGGAAGCAGTTGTAATCCCCATTTTGCAGGCCAAACGTGGATCGCTACGTCCAGAACGCGCGACTTTTCGATGCACTGGAACCGCACCGATTGGGTCACCGATGGCTGTCCGAGGTCGGATCGACCGGCTAGAATGACGTCATGTGGTCAATGTCTGTCAATCCGGGATGTCTTTTTTTGCGTGAAATGTACTTGCCGTGCTGGTCGAGCCGATGCTGTCGCTCGATCCAAACCATTCCGTTGCCGCTCCAGCCAACGAGAAAGTTGGCCTGATGCTGATGCGCGCCCACAGACCCCTCGGACGATCCGCCCGAACAGCCGCTCGTTCCGGCGCGCCCGTGCTCGCCGCGCTTTTGATGTCTGGCTGTATACTGCAGAAGGATTTACCGGATCCGGCGCTGGACATACCGGCTGCGTATAAGGAATCCCGGAGCCGATCGATCGATCAGCCGCCGGCGCTCGACTGGTGGCGGAGTTTCGGCTCGGCCGAGCTCACAACGCTCATGGAAGAGGCGCAAACTGTCAATCTGGATATTGCGGCTGCGACCGCGCGTATTCTGCAGGCCGATGCTCAGGCTCGCATCATAGGCGCCGCTCTGTTGCCGTTCGTATCGGCGAGTGGCGATGCGTCGCGAGCCAGATCATCGGGGAGCAATTCGGGGAGCGGTATCGGCTCAGGCCGCGAGTTCTCTAATTTCTCGGCCGCGCTCAGCGCCAGCTACGAAATCGATTTTTGGGGTAAAAATCGCGATGCGGCCTTGTCGGCCGAAGAGCTGTCCAATGCCACGCGCTTCGACCGTGACGTGGTCGCCCTGACCACGCTAACGGCCGTGGCTAATGCTTATTTTCAAGTGCTGACGGCGCAGGATCGCATCCGGATTGCGACCAACAACATCGCCAGCGCGCAGCGGGTTTACGATGCGATCAAGCAGCGTTTGGATGTTGGCACCGGCACCGACCTCGATCTCGCTCAGCAGGAGAGCGTATTGGCCGGCCAAAAGGCCTTGGTTCCGCCGTTGCGCCAGATTCTGGCGCAGAACGTCAATATTCTTGCAACGCTGGTATCGCGCCCGCCGGAGCGGGTCACCGTTTCCGGCGGATCGCTGCGCCGGCTTGCTTCGCCACGGGTAACGCCCGGCCTGCCGTCTGAATTGCTGATCCAGCGGCCCGACATCCGCCGAAGCGAGGCGCAACTCGCATCGACCACCGCCGATGTTGGCAACGCCCGCGCGCAGTTTTTCCCGAGCATCCAGCTCACGGGGTCGGGCGGTTACCAGAGTGCGGCGCTGGCCTCGCTGTTCACACCTCAGACCGCGTTCTTCAATCTTGCGGTGGGTGCAACCCAGCCGATCTTCGACGCGGGCCGCATCCAGAGCAATTTCGATCTGCAGAAAGCCCGGCAGGACGAGGCCTTACAGATATACCGCAGGTCTGTGGTTTCGGCATTTGCTGACGTCGATAATGCCCTGGTCGCCCTGCGGCAGACCTCGGAACGGTTGAGGCTCCAGGCCGAGGTGCTTTCGGCCTCTCGCCGGGCGTTCGATCTGGCAGAGCAGCGGCTGCGGGCCGGCACTGCCGACATCATTACTGTGCTAAACACACAACTGACGCTATTTCAGGCTGAAGATTCGCTAGCGCAAATTCGGCTGTCGCGGTTTTTGGCCATTGTGAGCCTTTATCAGGCACTGGGGGGCGGCTGGTCGCGGGGCGAGGTAAGGACCGTCAATGCTCTTTAAGCCGGATTCGAAAGATACTGCTGGTGAAGGCGTCGTCCCGCCGCGCTCACGTCCGCGCGGGCGTATCGTGTCCATCGGACTGGTTCTGCTGATCGCCGGCGGCATTGGCTATATCGTCTGGTCTGCCTTTCAAAAGAAGCAAAGCGAGGCGCGGACGCGCCCCGAAATCGCGGTGCCTGTCCTGGCCGCAACGCCCAAGGTGCAGGATGTGCCGGTCTATCTCGACGGCGTTGGCACGGTTCGCGCACTCAACAACGTGACCGTTCGTGCGCAGGTCGACGGCAAGTTGATGTCGATCAATTTCAAGGAAGGTCAGGACGTCAAGGCCGGCGACGTCATCGCCGAAATCGATCCAGCGATTTATCAGGCGCAGTACGATCAGGCCGTTGCCAAGAAAGCGCAGGACGAAGCCCAACTCGCGAATGGACGCATCGACCTCACACGGTATCAGCAGCTTGCCGCATCCAACGCAGGCACGAAGCAGCAGGCCGATACCCAGAAGTCGCTGGTTGCGCAGTTCGAGGCAATCGTCCAGGGCGATCAGGCAGCCATCGACAACGCAAAGGCGACGCTCAACTACACCAAGATCGTAGCGCCGATTTCGGGGCGCGCTGGTCTGCGGCAAGTGGATCAGGGCAACATTATTCGCGGCTCGGATGCAAACGGACTCGTCGTCATCACACAGGTCAAGCCGATCGCGGTTCTGTTCAGCCTGCCGCAGCAGCAATTGGTGCGGGTCAATGCTGCTGCCGGCAAAGGATCGCTGACGGTCGACGTTTTCGCAGGCGACGGGCGGACGATAGCCGATACCGGTACGCTGCAAGGCATTGACAACCAGGTCGACCAAACCACCGGCACGGTGAAGCTCAAGTCACAGTTTCCCAACGACAGCCTTCAGCTTTGGCCCGGTCAGTTCGTTAACGTGCGACTCAAAGTTGAGACGCTCTCGCAGGCCATCGTGATTCCTGCCGCTGCCGTGCAACGCGGCCCGCTTGGTCCTTTCGTTTATCTGATCGGTGAGGGCGATGTGGTGTCAGCCAAGCCCGTCACGGTCACCCAGCAGAATGAGACCGCGGCGGTGATCGCCACCGGCGTTTCGACCACCGATCGCGTGGTTATCACCGGATTCGCAAACCTGTCCGACGGCGCGAAAGTTGCGGTCGGCCAGGAAGGCGGCGGTCCGTCGCAGGATCTCGCGCCACGTAAGCGGCAAGGCGGCGGGGGCGGGTCTGGAGGCGGGCGACCGCGCTAGCAATCCATGAGCAGCGTATCCGAACCGTTCATCCGCAGGCCGATCGCAACGTCGCTGCTCGGCAT
>JAKFUP010000025.1 GCA_021732625.1 Hyphomicrobiales bacterium | reverse complement strand
CCGGCTGGGAGGTTTGCGCGCTACTCTATCGTGAAGGCGGTCCCGTTCCCCAGTGCGATTTCCGCACCTTCGAACAGTGCAGGGCGACCGCTGCAAATTCGGGAACGTGCTACGCGAATCCGTATCCGCGATCGGTCGACCGGTCTTTCGCTCGGGCACCGCGAAACCGCTGAGCGTCATAAAGCCCACTTAGAACAGTTCGTCGGGTGCGATGCACCGTGCCGCAAAACCCTTCGGTTGCCTGCAAAAGCCGCAACCAAAGGGCTGTTCTGACTGTGACAAGATGATAACGGTACAATGTTTTTCGGGTTGAATTAGAGCCGGATATGTTGAGCGTTATCATCCCCACCGGCGAGGCGGAGCAGCCCGTCGTTGCGACATTGGCCGCGCTGGTCCCCGGCGCGACGGCTGGACTCGTCAGCGAGGTGCTGCTGGTCGATCGCACGAGATCAGAGGCGATCGAGCGCGTCGCGGACGTCGCTGGCTGCGGCTATCTCTCGATCGACGATGGTCCCCGGGCGGCAGCGCTGGCCGCAGGTGCGCGGCAGGCGCGATCGCCATGGCTGATGTTCCTGCATCCGGGCGCAATCCTCGATCAAGGCTGGATCGACGAGACCTCGCATTTCATGAAAAGCGTTGCGATCAGCGGCAATACCAAAGCCGCGATCTTCCGCTATGCCCGCTCGCCCTATGCGCCGACGGGATTTCGCGAAGGCGTCAAATCCGTGGCGCGGATGCTGACCGGCCCCTCAGCCGATCAGGGCTTGCTGATCACGCGCGCTCATTACGACACCCTCGGCGGGTATTCCCCGACCGCGCGGTGGTCCGAGAAAAAGCTGCTGTCGCATCTCGGCCGATCCGGCCGGGCCCTGCTCCGGACCCGGATATTCGTACCCGCGACGGCCGATCATAATTAGTTGACTTAGTCAAGTATATCGGCAACAGTATCGGTTATCGCAAATCCGACAGCCGATCACTTCCCATGCCGTCCGATCCGCCAGCCGGCGAAACCAGCATCGCAGCGCTGCGGCATTTCAACCGCTTCTATACCCGCACCATTGGCGTTCTCGACCAGCATCTGCTGAAGAGCCCGTACTCGCTGACCGAAGCGCGTGTGCTTTACGAGTTGGCTCATCGCGACACCATCACAGCAAAGGACATCGGCATCGAACTCGGTCTCGATCCCGGCTATCTCAGCCGTATCGTTCAAACATTCATGGACGGGATGTTGATCACGCGCACCGCCGCGCCGGAAGACCGGAGGCAATTCCGCCTCGCGTTGACGGCAAAAGGCCGCGCAGCCTTTGGCAAGCTCAACAGCCAGTCACGCGACAGCGCAACCGCCCTGCTCGGCCAACTGTCGCCGGGCGACACGGCGCGATTGATCGAGGCAATGGCTGCGATCGAGACGCTGCTCGATCCGGATGCAGAGCGCGCCCGGCCAGTGTTGCGCGCGCACCGCCCCGGCGACATGGGGTGGGTCACGTCCGAGCACGGCCGGCAATACGCCGAGCAATATGGCTGGGACATTTCGTTCGAAGGTATGGTTGCGGAGATCGTCGCGAAGTTTCTCGCCAACTACGACGCATCCTGCGAGCGTTGCTGGATCGCGGAAGTTGATAACAAACGAATTGGCTCCGTGTTTCTGGTCAAGCAATCGCGCGAGGTCGCCAAACTGCGGCTGCTGATCGTGCATCCTTCCGCGCAGGGACTTGGCGCCGGCAAGATGCTGGTCGGCGAATGCATTGCCTTTGCTCGCGCCAGCGGCTATCGCAAGATCACGCTCTGGACCCAGAGCATGCTCGCCGCTGCGCGCGGCATCTATCAAAGCACGGGCTTCGTTCTGGTCGGCTCTGAGCCGCATCACAGCTTCGGCAAGGATTTGATCGGCGAGACCTGGGAATTACAGCTCTAGTCAGGCGGCCCGTTCAGCTTCGAGCGCTCCGACGAACTGCGGATAGCACTCGGCGAGTTCGCCGGTGACCCGGCCGCGCAGCAAAGCCAGCGTCTCGGCATCCGGCTCGGCGGTCATGGGCACCGACGCCGGCGCGTCGTAATCGAAACCGGTCGCAGCTTTCACGTCCACCGCAGATACGCCGCGATGCGCACTGCGCAGATCGAAGCGCTTGCGTGTCTTGTCGAAGCCGAACAAAGCCATTCCTGTTAGCAAAGCGTGAGGACCGCCATTGCGCACGATACCCTCGCTGGTGCCGGGCGCGCTGACGAAGTCGACCTTGTCGACAAACACCCGCGGCGAGTGCTCCTCGCGGAACAGGATCACGCGCGGCACCACGTAATAGAGGAACGCCGATCCGAACGAGCCCGGCCAGCGCACCGTGCTGACAGGATAGTCGCCGGTCCCGACCAGATTGATGTTGGCCTGACCGTCGATCTGGCCGCCGCCAAGAAAGAACGCATCGATGCGGCCCTGCGCGGCGCAGTCGAACAACTCAACCGCGCCATTGGTGAAGAAGTTATGCTCGCGCGAACCGAGCACAACGATACGCACCCGTTCGCGTCCGCGAATTTCATTGCGCGCCCGCAGCAGCATCGCGCCGGCGGCCGGGATCGGCGACGATGCACCGACCGCGACGGTGCGCACGCCGCTCAACAGATCGGCGATGGTCGCAATCAGGATTTCGCGCTGCGTCGCAGGACGAACGCTCACGCCACCGCCTTGAGCCGCTGCACGAAGCCCTGCATGTAAGCGGCGAAGCCATCCTGTGATTTCGCCATCCGCGCGTAGCGAGCGATCTCGGCCGTATCGGCTTCATATTCGCCCCACAGCCCGAGCGGCCATGCACCCTGCGTGACCTGCGCAATCGCCGTCACATAGAGTGCGGGCAACACACCGGCGGCGGATTGCTCATCTGCCAGCAGCGAGGTCTCGATGATGCGCTCCACCGTCACCAGCGTCGCCTTCGATGCATAAGCCATGGTGGCGAGTTCGGTGTTCCGTCCGATCCTGACGTTGCCGAAGCGATCGGCTTCGGGCGCGTGAAACAACGACACGTCCGGGCAGATCGCAGGCACGACGACAATCGAGTCATCCGGCGCAAACGGATTGTTGATGACGGCCCAGTCCGGCCGCGCCTTCATCAGGTCGCTGCCGATGATACCGCGGATCGGCATGAACGGCACGCCCTTCTGGCCCGCGATAAGTCCGGCGAGCGTCGCCGGGCACGTCGCCTCCATCAGACGAAACGCGCCGCTGCGCGCGGCTTCGGTAAATCGCGGTGCGGCACCGGCCTCGCCCAGCGTCACTGCACTGGTCTCTACCGTTGCGGCCAAACCTTCGCCGATCAGCATGTCGGCCTGTATGCCGCTGGTCGGCATGCAGATGATGTGCAGATTTCTCGGGCGGCGGGCGATGATCGCTGCAGTCGCGGCCATGGCGACGCCGGAATGATCGATCGGCAGAGCCAGCGACATGCCGTCGCGGACATTGGCGGCGAGTTCATCGAGAGAAACGATCTCTCCCATGGCATCCTCCCGGCGCAAAATTATTCGACCGCAAGCGCGCGTTATTGATTGGGAACAATGATTGAGACTTGCCGGGAGCAAGTCAAGGCTAGCCGGTCAGGCTGTCGCGCATCTACATCTTGGCGCTTGATCTGATCCGAAAACCGGTTCCCATCCCGGATCAAGTCCAGGACAAGCTTTTCGGGATCAAGCGCTCTTCGCCTTGCCACGGCGCAGATGTTCGTCGAGACGCGGCATGATCTCGACGAAATTACATGGCTTCGAACGGTAATCGAGCTGATGCGCGAGAATGCCGTCCCAGCCGTCGCGGCAGGCGCCGGGGGATCCCGGCAGGCAGAAGATATAGGTCGCACCCGCAACCCCGGCGGTGGCCCGGCTCTGGATGGTCGAGACGCCGATCTTGGCGTGGCTCAGCATGTGAAAGGCGATGGAAAATCCGTCCATCCGTTTCTCGAACAGCGGCTCGATCGCTTCAGGCGTCACGTCGCGGCCGGTGAAACCGGTGCCGCCGGTGGTGATGATCGCGTCGATGCCAGCATCGGCGATCCAGATTTTCACCTTCGCGCGGATCGCATCGATATCATCAATCACGATGTCGCGCGCAGCGAGCTTGTGACCCGCCGCAGTGAGGCGGTCGGCCAGAGTGGTGCCGGATTTGTCGTCGGCGAGCGCGCGCGTGTCGGAGATCGTCAGCACCGCGATGTTGAGCGGGATGAATGTGCGCGGCTGGCCGGCGTCAGTCATCGTCACAAGTTACTCGCGCCGAACGTATTGCAGGCCTCGATGGTGCCCTGCTGATAGCCGGTCATGAACCAGCGCTTGCGCTGCTCGGCGGAGCCATGGGTGAACGAATCCGGCACCACGCGGCCTTGCGCCTTGCGCTGCAGCGTATCGTCACCGATCGCGGTTGCGGTCTGCAGTGCAGCGTCGATGTCCCCGGCCTCAAGGAAGCCCGGTGATTTCTTCAGCTGCCGATTGACCCACAAGCCGGAGAGGCAATCCGCCTGCAACTCCACCATCACCTGCAGGCGATTGGATTCGGCCCGGCTTCCAGCCTGCTGCTGCATCTGGTTCACGCGCGGCAGAATGCCAAGCAGGTTCTGGATGTGATGACCCGCTTCATGCGCGATGATGTAGGCAGCAGTGAACTTGCACGCGCTACCCGAACAGCCGCGGAAGCGCGTCTCGACCTCGCGGAAGAAATTCGTATCGAGATAGATCAACCGATCCGGCGGACAATAAAACGGCCCCATCGCCGATTGCGCCCGTCCGCAGCGGCCGCCATTGGTAGCGTTGCGGAACAACACGATGCGCGGTCCCTGGTAACGCCGTCCGCTGGTCTGGAAAATTTCGGTCCAACGATCGTCGATCGATCCGAGCGTCGCGGAGATGAGGTCGCCCATCTCATCCTTGGGCGCACCGGCTTTGGCCGGTCCCGACCGGCGCTCGGTCTGGATGGTCGGCGCACCGCCGCTGCCGCCGGTGAGGATTTCCGCGCCGCCGATCAGAAGCCGGGGATCGATGCCGAAAGCCCAGCCAACCAGACCGAGCACAACGATCGTGCCGATGCCGAGGCCACCGCCACCCGTCGGAAGACCAAACCCGCCTCCGCCGCCGCCAAAGTCTCCGCCGCCGTCGTCACGCCGGTCGTCGATGTTGTCGCTGCGGCGAAAATCATCGTAACGCATGGCGCAGGTTCCTCATTTCAATCGTATGCGGCGCATTCATCGCCACACCATATGGGCGCCAGTCTGGCGCATTTCCATTGTCTTAACAAATAGCGCGCCCGGCAAATATTGCCTAGCTCGGGGCCGCAAGAAGTTTTTTCGATAAACCTGCCGTTTACCTCGCACCGTCATGATCGCCGCAGTCGGTTTAGTTAGTCCCGCGTCGCCGGCTGCGTCGCCTGAGTCGAGTTTGAGTCATGGGTGTGTCGCGTCGCGGGGCGTCTGCAAAGGCGCCCCGCTCTCATTTTGAGTCTCGTGTCGAATCCGGCTCGAGCAGTCGCATCATTCTCGGCGATTGCGTCGCCGAGATGTCGAAGCTTCCGGCAAGCTCGGTGGACCTGGTGTTCGCCGATCCGCCGTACAATCTTCAGCTCAAGGGCGATCTGAAGCGCCCCGATGAATCCCACGTCGATGCGGTCAACAACGACTGGGACAAGTTCTCGTCGTTTGCCGCCTATGACGATTTCACCCGCGCCTGGCTGCTGGCCTGCCGCCGCCTGATGAAACCATCAGCGACGTTGTGGGTGATCGGCTCCTATCACAACATCTTCCGTGTCGGCGCGATTATGCAGGACCTCGGCTTCTGGGTTCTCAATGACATCGTGTGGCGCAAGACCAATCCGATGCCGAATTTCCGCGGCCGCCGCTTCACCAACGCGCATGAGACGATGATCTGGGCGGCACGCGACGAAAATGCGAAGGGCTACACGTTCAACTATGAGGCCCTAAAAGCTGCCAACGAGGACGTGCAGGCGCGTTCCGACTGGCTGATCCCGCTCTGCACCGGCGACGAGCGCCTCAAGGGCAAGGACGGCAAGAAGGTTCACCCGACGCAGAAGCCGGAAGGCCTGCTGGCGCGCGTGCTGTTGTCGTCGTCGAAGCCCGGCGATCTGGTGATCGATCCGTTCAACGGCACCGGCACCACGGGTGCTGTGTCAAAACGCCTCGGCCGCCGCTACATCGGCTTCGAGCGCGACGAGACATATGCGAAGGCCGCCGAACAGCGCATCCAGATCATCGAACCGCTGCCCGAAGCCACGCTTGCTCCGTTCATGACTGCGCGCGATGCCCCGCGCGTGGCATTCTCCGAGTTGATCGAGCGCGGCATGATCTTGCCCGGTACCAAGCTGGTCGATTCCAAGAAAAAACACGGTGCTCTGGTTCGCGCTGACGGCGCAATCATGCTCGGCGACAAGGTCGGCTCGATCCATCGCATGGGTGCGGTGGCTCAAGGTTCGGAAGCCTGCAACGGCTGGACGTTCTGGCACGTCGAGACCAAAAAGGGCCTGCGTCTGATTGACGAGATGCGCGCCGAAATCCGCAAGGAAATGGCCGCGGTCTGAGGCTCCTCCTGCAACAGCCGCTCAAAAAGTTTCCGGGTGAACTGACAGCGAGGATCGCGTTCCGTAGCGAAGCCACGCGCCAGACCTCGTTGCCCCTTCGCGGTTGCCCCCAAACGCCATCCCGTGTCATGACGCTTTCGAGAGTGACGAGGCGTATACAATGACAGTTCTCATCGCAGGCGGCGGCATCGGCGGACTCACGCTCGCGCTCAGCCTTCATCAGATCGGCGTGCCGTGCCGCGTGTTCGAGAGCGTGCCGGAATTAAAACCGCTCGGCGTCGGCATCAACGTATTGCCGCATGCGGTGCGCGAACTGATCGAACTCGGGCTACACGACAAGCTCGATGCGTCCGGCGTTCGCACCAAGGAACTGGCGTACTTCTCGAAGCACGGCAAACCGATCTGGAGCGAGGCGCGCGGCGTCGAGGCCGGTTACAAGTGGCCGCAGTTCTCGATCCATCGCGGTACGCTGCAAACCATCTTGCTCGAAACCGCGATCGAACGGCTCGGCCGCGACAATATTCTTACCAGCCATCATCTGTCGCATTTCAAGGAGATCGACGGCGGCGTCCGCGCCAGCTTCGTCGACAAGACCACCGGCAACAATGCCGGCATCCATGACGGCACGCTGCTGATCGCCGCCGACGGCATTCACTCCGCGATCCGCGCAAAGCTCTATCCGGATGAAGGTCCACCGATCTGGAACGGCCGCATCCTGTGGCGCGGCATCACTGCGAGCGATGCGTTCCTGTCCGGCCGCACCATGATCATGGCGGGACATCAAATCCTGAAGTTCGTCTGCTATCCGATCTCGAAGACGCCGGACGCCAATGGCAAATATCTGATCAACTGGGTCGCCGAGCGTCATCTCGATCCGGACTACAAGTGGCGGCGCGAGGATTACAACCGCAAAGCGAATCTCGACGAATTCCTGCCGTGGTTCGAGGACTGGCGCTTCGGCTGGCTCGACGTGCCGGGCCTGATCCGTAATTGCCCGCATTCTTACGAGTATCCGCTGGTCGACCGTGATCCCGTCAACCGCTGGACCTTCGGTCCGATCACGCTGATGGGCGACGCCGCGCACCCGATGTACCCAATCGGTTCCAACGGCGCGTCACAGGCCATCCTCGATGCACGCACCATCACCCGCGAGATTCTCAAGCACGGCCAGACAATCGTTGCGCTGGAAGCCTATGAAGCCGAGCGGCGTCCCGCGACCACCGACCTCGTGATGCTCAACCGCAAGAATGGCCCGGAGCAGGTGATGCAGATGGTCGAGGAGCGCGCGCCGGACGGCTTTAAGGTCGTCACCGATGTGCTGTCGCAGCAGGAACTGGAAGACATCGCCAACAATTACAAGCGCGTCGCCGGCTTTCAGGTCGAGGCGCTCAACGCCAAGCCGCCAATCGTGACGATGCCACCACCGCCGGTGATCTTGAGCGCGGGGTAACGCACTTATCCCTCCCCCGCTCTTGCGTGGGGAGGGTGGCTGGCCGCAGGCCAGTCGGGTGGGGACAACTCATCAAATTACGGCGTGACTTTACCCCCACCCCGGCCTCCGCACGCGACCGGCACGCCGGTCTGCGCGCTCGACCGACCCTCCCCACAAGGGGGAGGAATTTATTCCATCCCGTGCGCGACGACCTTGCGCATCAGGTTCGGCAGCGCTTCGTCTTTCACATCGCCAATAGCCACCCAGCGCATGCCGTCCGGCGCGCGGGTGCGTGCCGGAACGCTGGCCGTATAGACCGCAAGCTCCAGCGGGAAATGCGTGAACACGTGCGTCACCACGCCAACCTTGCGATGCCACTTGCTCGCACCTTTGATCGCAGGCGCCTGCCTCAGCGCAGCCTTGTCATTCTGCCCAGCCAGCCAGTCCGACGTCGGCACTTCGGTCATGCCGCCCAGCAGGCCTTTCGCAGGCCGCGTGCGCAGAAGCAGTTCTCGGCCCCGCGTGACGACGAACGCCGCCCCACGCCGCAACTCGCCGGTTTTCTTCGCGGCCTTGCGCGGAAACGTCTCCTGATCGCCACGCGCGAGCGCCGCGCAGTTGTCGTTCAGCGGACACAGCGAACACGCGGGCTTCTTCGGGGTGCAGATCGTGGCACCCAGATCCATCAGCGCCTGTGCGCTGTCGCCTGCACGCGACGGCCCGAGCAGGGTTTCGGCGAATTGCTTGATGCGTGGCTTCGCCTGCGGCAGCGATTCTTCGACCGCAAATAAACGCGACACCACGCGCTCGATATTGCCGTCGACCGGCATCGTCCTGCGATCGAACGCAATCGCCGCAATCGCGGCGGCGGTATACGGCCCGACGCCCGGCAGGGCGAGCAGACCTTGCTCGGTGTCAGGAAAACGACCGGCGTGGCCGCGCATCACCGCGACGGCGCAGGCATGCAGATTGCGCGCACGCGAGTAGTACCCAAGCCCGGCCCACATCCGCAGCACATCGTCGAGCGAGGCACTTCCAAGCGCCGTCACCGTCGGCCAGCGCAACAGGAATTTCTCGAAGTACGGCCCGACGGCCTTCACCGTGGTCTGCTGCAGCATGATTTCCGACAGCCACACGGCATAGGGGTCGGAGCGCTCGCCGGGCAGCGCCCTCCATGGCAGCCGGCGGCGATGCCGATCGTACCAGGCGAGCAGAAGCGCCGCACGATCCGGTGGTGATCGTTCCGCGACTCGTGTTCGTCTGGCTGCAATGACCCTCATCCCATCAATCTAACCGCTGGATCCCCAACTCTCCACGTCATGCCCGCGCCTGTCGCGGGCATCCACGTCTTTCTTGTGCGATCAAAAGACGTGGATGGCCGGGTCAAGCCCGGCCATGACGGTGTATAAGGAACCCATGAGCAAACCCGGCCCGATATCCGCAAAGCCATTGTCGGTGCTGCTCGGCAGCACCATCAACGACGTGTTCGCCAAACAAGGCTTTGCCTCGCGCGAACTGGTGACGCGCTGGGCGGAGATTGCGGGCACGGAGGTCGCTGCCCATTCCGAGCCGCTGAAAATCCAGTGGCCACGCCCGGTCGGCGACCAGCCACCCGAACCGGCGACATTGATCCTCCGCGTCGAAGGCCCGATGGCGCTGGAAATCCAGCATTCATCGGATGCCATTCTCCAGCGCGTCAACACCTTCTTCGGCTGGAACGCGATCGGCCGGATCGCACTCCGGCAAGCTCCGCTGTCCCGCCGGGAAATGCCGAAGCGCAGACCCGCGCTGGACTCGGCCAAGGTCGCAGAGATCGAAGGCACGCTGGGGAGCGTCCAGGATGACAAGCTGCGCAGCGCATTGGCCCGTCTCGGCGCCACGATCCAACAGGGAACGATCAAAGGAAAGTGACACTTTGGCAATGCGGCGCTTCCGGCTCGCCATTGCCACAATCCTCGTTTCAAGCTAGCGAAAGCGTTCATTTTGAGCGCTTTTGTCCAATCCGGAGCAGTCCTTTGATCCTCACGCGCCGCGCTTTTTCAGCCCTTCTGTCGATGACCGGCGCCGCCGCCCTGCTCGGCATCTCGCCATTCAAGTTTTCTGGCCTCAGCTTGATCGACGAGGCTGCCGCCCAGAGCGCGGCTGAGATCGCAACGCCGAGCCCACTCGGCGACATGGCGCTCGGACCGGAGAACGCAACGGTCACCATCATCGAATACGCCTCGATGACCTGCCCGCATTGCGCGAACTTCACCAACACCGTGTTCCCGAAGCTCAAGTCGGAATACATCGACTCGGGCAAGGTGCGTTTCATCTTCCGCGAATTCCCGCTCGACGAAGTCGCGGCCGCGGGCTCGATCGTGGCGCGCTGCATCGCCAAGGACAATTCGGCGACCTACTTCGCGCTGGTCGATGCGATGTTCAAGCAGCAGAACGACCTCGCCCGCACGCCGCTGCCGACGCTCAAGCGCATCGGCAAACAGGCCGGCATGAGCGAAGAGGCGGTCGAAGCCTGCCTCGACAAGAAGACCGAGACCGGCAAGCGCCTGCTCGACGGCATCGTGCAGACGCTCGACTTCGCCAACACCAAGCTGAAGGTGAACTCGACGCCGTACTTCTTCGTCAACGGCACGCCGCTGAAGGGCGACACCTCGTTCGAGGCGTTCGACAAGATGCTCAAGCCGCTGATCAAGAGCTGAGCTTTCATAACGCTGTCGCGAATCAGTATTGCGGATTCGATTGACCGGTGCGCCGGTCAATCGCGCCGGCGGCCGAAACGGCTTAAAACCGGCAAAAGATTTTTCTCTCTTGATAACCCGCCAATCTGCTTGAAAAGCCTTGGGAAAAGCGGCCCCCGGCGGTTGCTCTGGACCGGCACCCTCGCCATTGTCCGCCCAATCTGAGCCGCAGCCTGCGACTCATCCCGCAAGATGGTAATGTCAGCTAGGACATTGCCCCGGCAGCACAATTAGACCTGCCAACCGAGCATCGTTGATGAAACTCACACGTCTTCGCCTTCACGGTTTCAAGTCCTTTGTCGAACCCACCGACTTTCTGATCGAGCCCGGTCTGACCGGCGTCGTCGGTCCGAACGGCTGCGGCAAATCCAATCTGGTCGAAGCCTTGCGCTGGGCGATGGGCGAGACCTCGCACAAGTCTCTGCGCGCCACGGACATGGATTCAGTGATTTTCGCAGGCTCCGGTAACCGGCCGTCGCGCAATCACGCCGAAGTGGTGATGACGATCGACAATGCGGACCGCACCGCACCCGCTGCCGTCAACGACGCCGAGATTCTGGAAATTTCCCGCCGCATCGAGCGCGAGGCCGGATCGGTCTATCGCATCAACGGCCGCGACGTGCGCGCCCGCGACGTTCAGTTGCTGTTCGCCGACGCCGCCACCGGCGCGCGCTCGCCCGCGCTCGTCCATCAGGGCAAGATCGGCGAAATCATTCAGGCCAAGCCCGAGCAGCGCCGCCGCGTGCTGGAAGATGCCGCGGGCGTCGCAGGCCTTCATGCCCGCCGCCACGAGGCTGAACTGCGCCTGCGCGCCGCCGAAACCAACCTCACCCGCGTCGAGGACGTGATCGGCCAGTTGGCCGGCCAGATGGATGGCCTCAAGCGTCAGGCGCGGCAGGCCATCCGCTATCGCGAAGTCGCAGCCAAGGTCCGCAAAGCCGAAGCGATGCTGTTCCATCTGCGCTGGCTGGAAGCCAACGCGGATGTGACGGAAGCCGGCCGCAACCACGACCTCACCGTCCGCGAGATGGCGGAACGCACCCGTGAGCAGGCCGAGGCCGCACGCATCCAGGCGATCCGCGCCTCCGAGCTTCCGGGCCTGCGCGACACCGAAGCGCGCGCCGCCGCCGGTCTGCAACGGTTGACCAACGCCCGCGAGCTGCTCGACCGCGAAGAACAGCGCGCCAAGGAGCGCATGGAAGACCTCGACCGGCGTTTGACGCAGTTCGGTGGCGACATCGGACGCGAACAGCGTCTGTCGTCCGACGCAGATGCCGCACTGGAGCGGCTGTCGTCCGAGGACACGACTCTCAAGGACGAGATCAAGGCGCATGTCGAGAAGCGCAGCGGCACCGACGAGCGCGTCAGCGAAGCGGAGGTAACGCTCTCCGCAGCCGAACGCACGTTCTCCGAACTGACCACCGCGCTCGCCGATCTCACCGCAAAGCGCAACCAGTTAGAAGCCAGCGTTCGCTCGCATCAAAGCCGGGTTGAACGGCTCGATCAGGAGATCGCCAACGTCACGGCCGAGACCGCAAAGCTCGAAGGCGAGACCGGAACGCTCGGCGATCTCGCAGAACTTGCTACGTCGATGGACGCCGCCGGACAATTGCTGGGCCACGCGGAAACGTCCTCGCAGGCCAGCGAGACGGTTCACGTCAGCGCCCGCGCCAAGCTGGAAGCCGCGCGCGCGCCTTTGTCGGACGCCGACCGTCGCGTGCAACGACTCGAAACCGAAGCCAAGACGATATCGAAAATCGTCAACGGCGAGACCAAGAACCTGTGGCCGCCAATCATCGACGGCATCAGCGTCACCAAGGGCTACGAGAAGGCCATCGGCGCCGTGCTCGGCGACGATCTCGACGCACCGGTCGATCCGTCCGCGCCGATGCGCTGGACTCTCGCAGGCGATGGTTCAGACGACCCGGCGCTGCCTGAAGGCACCGACCCGCTCTCAAATCATGTGAAAGCACCACCAGAACTGGCGCGGCGTCTGGCTCAGATCGGTGTCGTCGCGAAAGAGCGCGGCGCGCAGCTCGCCAACGAACTCAAAACCGGTCAGCGACTGGTGTCGCCGGAAGGCGATGTCTGGCGCTGGGACGGTTTCGTCGCGGCTGCCCATGCACCGACCGGCGCGGCCCGGCGTTTGGCCGAGCGCGCCCGCCTTGTCGACATCGAGGCCGAGCTTGAGAGCGCCCGCACCGACGCCGCCGCGAAGCGTCAGGCGCTTGAAGCCGCAGAGCAGGAATTGAAGACGGCAGCGGCCGCTGAGTCCTCCGCGCGCGAAGCCTCTCGCAACGCGCAGCGCGACGCCAACATTGCACGCGAGAAGCACGCCACGACCGAGCGCGAAATCAACCGGCACGCCGCGCGCCGCTCGGCCTTGGCCGAAGCCGCCGCTCGTCTCGAGGCCGACGTCACCGAGGCTCGCTCCGCCCATCAAGGCGCGGTGGCAACGCTCGGCGAAACGCCCGCGACCCAGGAAACCGAGACCAAGCTCGCTGGCGTGCGGGAAGAAATCGCCGGCCATCGCACGAAGGCGGCTGACGTTCGCGCCGAAGCGCAAGCGCTGGCCCGCGAGGCCGAGCTGGCTGACGCCGCGTCAAGGCGATCCTCGCCGAGAGCAGCGAGTGGCAGGCGCGCAAGCAGAATGCATCGTCGCAGATCGCGACCATCGAGACGCGCGTCACTGAAGTGAAGACCGAGCGCGCCGAGCTCGAAAACGCTCCCGCTGCCTTTGCCGAGAAGCGCCGCGGGCTGATCAGCGAGATCGAGGCTGCCGAAGCCAATCGCCGCACGGCGGCGGACGCTTTGGCGGCGGCTGAGACGGCAATGGCCGAAACCGACCGCGCTGCCCGCGCTTCGCTAGAGGCGTTGTCGTCGGCCCGCGAGGCTTGCGCCCGCGCCGAGGAGCGCATGGAAGGCGCCAAGCGCCGCGTCGAGGATATCGGACGCGAAATCCACGACATCCTCGAGGTCGAACCGCAGGGCGTCGCGGCGCTGGCCGAGATCGACCCGAATGCCGAGTTGCCTCCGGTCGCCGAGACCGAAGCCGAACTTGAAAAACTGCGCCGCGATCGCGAGCGCTTGGGCGCCGTCAACCTGCGCGCCGAGGAAGAACTGCGCGAGGTCGAGGCCCAGCACACGTCGCTGACCACCGAGCGCGACGATCTGGTCGAAGCCATCAGGAAGCTGCGCTTGGGAATCCAGAGTCTCAACCGGGAAGCGCGCGAGCGGCTGCTGACCTCGTTCGAGGTCGTCAACGGCCACTTCAAGCGACTGTTCGCCGAACTGTTCGGCGGCGGCGAAGCTGCGCTGCACCTGATCGAAAGCGACGATCCGCTCGAAGCCGGGCTTGAGATCATCGCCAAGCCGCCGGGCAAGAAGCCGCAGTCGCTGTCGCTACTCTCGGGCGGCGAACAGGCGCTGACTGCGCTGGCGCTGATCTTCGCGGTGTTCCTGACCAACCCGTCGCCGATCTGCGTGCTGGACGAAGTCGATGCGCCGCTCGACGATCACAACGTGGAGCGGTTCTGCGACCTGTTGCACGAGATGACCGGCTCGACCGAGACCCGTTTCATCATCATCACCCACAATCCGATCACCATGGCGCGGATGAACCGCTTGTTCGGCGTCACCATGGCGGAACGCGGCGTGTCGCAACTGGTGTCGGTCAACCTCGAAAATGCGGTCAAGATTCTCGACCAGAACGTGGCGTAGGCCATAATCCCCTCGCCCTGCCTGCGGGGCGAGGATCAGCCACATGTCCTCCGATCTGCCGTCTCACCTGAAAGCCGCGCTGGCGCGCCTCACCGAAGGCGTCGCCCGCATCGATATCACGCGGCGGGCGGAGACGATCTCGCAGACCTATCGCAGCGGCGGCGGCTCGGCCGCGATCCGCAGCGAAAACGATGCGCTGGCTTACGCACTGGCGCGAATGCCTGCGACGTATGCCGCCGTCAGCGCATGTCTCGAAGCGATTGCCGGGATCGACGACACGTTCGCGCCTGCAAGCCTGCTTGATGTCGGCGCGGGCCCGGGCACGGCGACATGGGCGGCGGCGCAGGCGATGCACTCGCTGCAGCAGTTCGCCATGCTCGATGCCAATGCGGCGCTTCGCAGCATCGCCCTCGATCTGGCGCGCGGCGATGGGCGCTTCAAGCAACTCGACTATCGTCAGGGCGATGCGCTTGTTGAGCTGAGCGTGGCGCACGACGCCGATCTCGTCGTCGCAAGCTACGCCGTCGGCGAGGTGCCGGACGACAGGCGCGCAAAACTCATCGATCTGATGTGGGCCAAGACGCACGATGTGCTGCTGATCGTCGAGCCCGGTACGCCGGCGGGGTACAGCCGAATCGTCGATTGCCGCGCGCAACTGATCGCGAACGGTGCGCATGCGATTGCACCCTGCCCGCATCAGAAGCCCTGTCCGCTGACCGCGCCGGACTGGTGCCATTTCACGCAGCGCCTCGCGCGGTCGCGCGATCACAAGCAATTGAAAAATGCCGAGGTGCCCTACGAGGATGAAAAGTTTTCGTATGTTGCCGTGTCGCGGAAGCCGCGCCGCACGCGGATGGAGGGCCGTGTGCTGGCGCAGCCACTGATGAGCAAGGTCGAGATCAGGACAAAGCTTTGCAAGAGCGACGGCAACGCTTCGATTTCAGCAATCCCTCGCCGCGACAAGGAATCTTATGCATCCGCCCGCCGTTGGCGCTGGGGCGATGCGGTTAAATTTTAGGGTATCTCATAGACCAGCATCTGCTCCGAGATGCCGCGCAGCGTCGCGCGCTGCTGCACCGGCTCCAGACCTGCCCGCGAGAGAATCTGCGACGCCAGCGGGTTTTCGACCACCGGCGCGGAGGCAAAGATCGCGAACGACGACGCCAGCGCCTGAACGCGCGCGGCCATGTTGACGGTCTGGCCGAAATAATCCTGCCGGTCGTTGAGGGTCACCGCGAGGCAGGGGCCTTCGTGAATGCCGATCTTGAGCAGCAGGTCTTCATTGTCGTTGTCACGATTGATGGTCTGCATCGCGTCGCGCATCTTGAGCGCAGCCGCAACCGCGCGATCAGGCGCCGGGAACGTCGCCATCACCGCATCGCCGATGGTCTTGACCACCGCACCGGCTTCGGTCGCGACGATCTGGTTGAGAACGCGGAAATGCTGGCGCACCAGATCATAGGCAACGAGATCGCCGACCCGCTCGTACAGTGCGGTCGAGCCTTTCAGGTCGGTGAACATGAACACCAGACTCGTGATCTTGAGTCGCTGATCGACGTCGAGTGTGTCGGTGCGATAGATATCGCGAAACGTCTGGTTGGTCAGCAGCCGCTTTGCGGTCAAGAATGGACGGCGGTTGCCGAGCGTATGATGCAAGGCATCATTGGCGATCCAGACGCCCGGCAACACGCGCCGGTCGGTGCGATTTTCCAGCGACAAACGCAGCGGCCCCGGGCGCAGTTTCGTGGTCCCGGTCGGCGCCTTGACGTTGTTGAAGACGATCGCAAGCTCTTGCCGCTCTTTGGTCGGCTCGCCCTGCACGTCGATAAACTGGGTGCCGTGCGTCACCGGATCGAACACGATGATGAATTGCTGCGGCAGCTGAATGGAGACCAGCGCCTTTTCGCGCGGCGGCAGCTCCAGCGCCTCCATAGAAAACTGATCCATAACTCCGGATATGTCGTCGGGCAGATCGATGCCCGAACTCCAGAATATCTGGCGGCAATACTCGGCATAGGGCAGCGCGTCCGGATGATGCGCCGCGATCCGCCGCACCCGCGGATTAACCGTGAAGGTCACTTCCACCATCTCGTCCAGAGTCGGCTCGTATCCGGCCGAGCACAACGAGCAATGATACTCGCTGCGGTCGAATGTCTTTAGCGATTCGCCGGCGTCGAGCACGCCGCCGCAACCGGGACACAGCATATTCCATGACAGATCGAAGATGCCGAGACGGGCGGCATGGAGATAGGCGGCAATCGCCTTTTCGGTATCGACCTTGTTGCCCGATGCAAATTCGAGCACGTTGACCCGGCACAGGTCGCGGTCCTTGCCGTCCCGCACCAGGCGCTCGATTGCCTCGACCGCACCGGAATCCGCCGATTGGCGCAACACATCGAACAGGGCCTGAACTTCACTCATGCTTGAGGTTTACGCCAACTGACGCGAGAAAAAAGCCCTTTTTGATCGACACAACGGGCAGTCGATCAACCAACCGTCACAAATCCGGACACTCCACGGTCTTGCGGCACTGGGCGGTTTGAACCTATCCCGAACACGGACGACAAAAGAGCAGCGAAAGGTGCCAGTTGCGCTTCGATCTGATGCGCATGACCATATATTCGGCTACCTTGCCTTCCTTCGTTCTTCCATCAGGAGTTTATGCATGTCGACCGGCTGGATTGTTCTCGGCGTCCTCGCAGTCATCGCGTTCTGGGTTTTCAGCGTCTACAACGGGCTCGTCGCCCTGCGTCAGCGTGTCGGCCAGTCGTTCGCCGACATCGACGTGCAGCTCAAGCAGCGCCATGACCTGATTCCCAATCTGGTCGAGACGGTGAAAGGCTATGCTGGCCACGAGCGCGGCACACTGGAAGATGTCGTCAAGGCACGCAACTCCGCGATCTCTGCGCAAGGCCCGGCGCAGGTTGCCGCTGCCGAAAACGTGCTGACTGCCTCGCTCGGCAAACTGATCGCGCTGTCGGAGGCCTATCCAGACCTCAAAGCCAATGCCAACTTCCAGCAGTTGCAGAGCGAGCTGTCCGACATCGAGAACAAGATCGCGGCCAGCCGCCGCTTCTTCAACAATGCGGTTCAGGAATACAACACCGGCATCCAGCAACTGCCGGCGGCGCTGTTTGCGGCCTCGCTCGGTTTCACGCCGAAGGATTTCTTCGATCTCGGCGAGACCCGGACGCAGGTCGAGCAGGTTCCGCAGGTTAAATTTTAGCAGCTACGCACGTCATTGCGAGCCACCGGGTCTCGCCTGCGGCGAGCCCGATGACAAGCTCCGGAAGCAATCCAGAGCAACTGAACAAAAACTGGATTGCTTCGTCGCTAACGCTCCTCGCAATGACGGCCCATAAGGTCGTCCCATATGGCCGCCTACGGTCTCTATACCCACATCGCCTCGAACAAGGTTCGTTCGATGGTGCTGCTCGCCGGGCTGTTCGTCCTGATCTATGTGCTCGTGTTCGCGGGTGCGTTGATCGCGGAAGTCGTGCTCGATACCGACCGGTCAGTGGACTATTACATCGCCGCTGCTTCGCGCGATCTGGTGAAAGCGTTTCCGATCGCGACCATCGCGTCCGGGCTGTGGATCGTGATTGCGTATTTCTTCCACCAGAACCTGATCGACGCGGTCACCGGCGGACATGACGTAAGCCGCACCGAGCAGCCGCGGCTTTATAACCTGCTCGAAAATCTCTGCATCTCGCGCGGCATTCCGATGCCGAAGCTGAAGATGATGGAGAGCGACGCTCTGAATGCGTTCGCCACGGGGCTCAATCAGCGGCAATACTCCATCACGGTCACCACTGGGTTGTTGCGATCGCTGAACGATCAGGAGATGGAGGCCGTGCTCGGCCACGAGCTGACCCACATCCGCAACGGTGACGTTCAGTTGATGGTGATCGCCGTCATCATCGCCGGTGTGGTCGGCTTCTTCGGGGAAATGTTTTTCCGGATTTTCTTTCGCTCGAACTGGAGTTTCGGCGGCGGCGGCGGTTCCTCAAGCTCATCGTCCTCCTCGTCTTCATCCTCCTCCAGCCGCGACAGCAAGGGCGGTGGCGGCGGCGCGGTGGTCATCGTCATTCTCGCGGTGGCGCTGATCATGCTGGCCTGGGGGCTGTCGCTGGTGGTCCGGTTTGCCCTGTCGCGATCCCGCGAACTGCTCGCCGACGCGGGCTCGGTGGAACTCACCAAAAATCCGGATGCGATGATTTCGGCGCTGCGCAAGATCGAGAACCGCGGCGAGCTGGAAGGCGCAACGTCGGCGGTGATGGAAATGTGCATCGACAACCCGCGTGAAGGCTTTGCGGATTTGTTCGCAACCCATCCGTCGATCGATTCCCGCGTCAAGGCGCTGGTGCAATTTGCCGGGGGCCACGATATCGGCCGGATGAAAAGTCTCGGACCAACAAATGAGGCAAATACCGGCAGCCCCCAAAGCCGGGCCGATGCACCCGCGCAGCCACCAGCGACGCCTCCCAGCTCGCCGTGGGGCAAGGTGCTAAGCCCATGGGGACGGCGCTGAATTCCCGCTACGGGCGCCAATCCCCGGCGGCCGTTAACGAATTCTCCCGGTTTCCGGCATCTGGCGGACGAACGAATTGAAATATCCCATGTTTCTGCCATGTTCCGATCTGATGCAGGGCGTGGGGACGCTCAGGCCACGGTCACTCCGGCAAGGGCGCTGCACAAAGGACACTCATGGCAAAGCCAGCAGTTATCGTCGTCGGCGCGGACAAGGGCGGGGTCGGCAAGACCACCGTGTCACGGACGGTTCTTGATTATTTCAGCGCCAACAACGTCCCGATCCGGGCGTTCGACACCGAGAGCCCGCGCGGCACGCTGAAGCGCTTCCACCCGGACATCACCGAGATCGTCGACATGACGACGACATCGGACCAGATGAAGATTTTCGATACGCTCAACACTTCGGAGACCTCAGTCACCGTGATCGACGTCCGCGCCGGACTGTTGTCCCCGGCCCTCGCCTCGCTGCGCGACATCGGCTTCCTCGATGCGGCGCGTCAGGGCCAGATCACATTCGCGGTGTTCCATATCCTCGGCCCCTCGATCGCCTCGCTCGATGAAATCGCCGAGACTGCCGGATTCATGACCGGAGCGAAGTATTTCCTGGTGAAGAACTTCATCAACAATACGAGCTTCTTCGAGTGGGATCAGGCGACCTACAACTCCTACTTCCACCGCATCAAGGACGCTGTCGAAATCACGATTCCGAAGCTCAACGAAATGGCTTACGAACAGGTCGAAGTGGCCTCCGTTCCGTTCCTGAAATTCGTCGCCAACAAGGGCCTGCATGACGAGGCCGCCAACAACTCGTTCGTGCTGCGCGGCTATGTCCGCCACTGGCTGGCCAACGTCTGGAGTGAGTTCGACCGAATCAAGCTGACCGATATCGTCGGCGCGAAGGAATCCAAGACCAAGAGCGGCGAAAAATAGCCCCACAAATTTTTTCCGTCATGCCCGGCCTCGTGCCGGGCATCCACGTCTTGACAGCGCTGCATCAATTAAGGCGTGGATGGCCGGGACAAGCCCGGCCATGACGCACAATACGCGCCGGCATCGCTGACAGTAGCCATAAAAATGCGCCGGACGCCCGTTTACATCATCTGCTCGCCCCGCCCGCAGGTCGGCAAAACGCTGGTCGCGCGATTGCTGTGTGAGTTCCTGATCCTGCACCGCGGATCGGTGAACGCGTTCGACATCACCCTGAACGAACCGTCATTGGTGGATTTTCACCCGCGCATTACCGAGACGGCGGCGATCGACGATACGTTCGGCCAGATGGACTTGATGGACCGGCTGGTCATCAACGACGGCGTCGCAAAGGTCATCGACCTCGGCTTTCATGCGTTCGATGGCTTCTTCAAACTGACCGGCGAGATCGGCTTCATCAAGGAAGCGCAAAGGCGCGGCGTCGAACCGATCGTTCTGTTCGTCGCCGACACGGATCGCGTGTCGGTACGTGCATTTAGCGAACTTCGAAAACTCAACCCGACCACCGCAATCATTGCAGTCGAGAACGAGCACATCCTGCGCGGCGATCTACCGGCTGCTTTCCGCAGCGTGCGCCGGATGCGAATTCCGGCGTTGCAGCCATTCCTGAAAAGCTACACCAGCCGGCTCAACTTCTCGTTCACCGAATTCCTGCGCGCGCCGCAGAACAAGTCATCCGAACTGTATGACTGGATTGGCGATAACTACATGCAGTTCCGCGAACTGGAAACCAATCTCGACGCGCATCGATCTTGATCGTGAACGCAAAGCACCCACTCGAATAAAGTGTCGTCCCCGCGAAAGCGGGGACCCATAACCACTGTATCAATTGAGATTTTCGACAAAAGCTGCAGAGCCATTTTCGCCGTCCACCACACTCTCGCCGCGGCGTATGGGTCCCCGCTTTCGCGGGGACGACACCGAAGGACGGTGTCAATGCCCGCCGAATGAAATCAGTGTCCGCACCGGAACGCCGAGCGCGCGAATTTTGTCGGCACCGCCCAGATCCGGAAGATCGATCACGAAGCATGCAGCGACCACATCCGCCCCGATCTGGCGCATCAGCTTGACCGCGCCCTCAGCGGTGCCGCCGGTCGCGATCAGGTCATCGACCAGAATGACCCGCTCGCCGGGCGTGATCGCGTCGGCATGCATTTCCATCTCGTCGAGGCCGTACTCCAGCGAATAGGCGATCCGCACAGTAGTATGCGGCAGCTTGCCCTTCTTGCGGATCGGCACGAACCCAGCCGAGACCTGATGCGCCACCGCACCGCCAAGTATGAAGCCCCGCGCCTCGATACCCGCAACCTTGTCAATCTTGGACCCGGCCCAAGGCTGCACCATCTCGTCGATCGCGCGGCGAAACGCCCGCGCATTGCCAAGCAACGTCGTGATGTCACGAAACATGATCCCGGGCTTCGGATAATCCGGGATGGTGCGGATGGCGGCGTTGAGGTCAGCTTCGAAATCAGAGGTGTTCATCGATGTCTCTTCTTGAAAATGAAAACTCAAGAGCCGATGGCTCTCAATGACATGTATCCGTCAACGCGCACCCATCCGGAACGCGTTCTCGACAATGCGCAGACCCACCTCGCCGCCGAGCGACATCAGCGACTCCGGGTGAAACTGCACACCGCCGACAGGAAGCGTCTTGTGCTCGATGGCCATCGCAACGCCGTCCTCAGTTGTTGCTGTCACTTGCAGCACATCCGGCATGCTGTCGCGCTCGACGAACAGCGAATGATAACGGCCGATCACCACCTCATTGGGCAGATTTTGCATCAGCGCGCCACCGCGCACCTGAACCCGCGACGGGCGGCCATGTGCCGGTTGCTTCAACTGCCCGAGCCGGCCGCCGAAATACTCGCCGATCGCCTGCACGCCGAGACAAACGCCAAACACCGGCATTTTCTTTTCCAGTGCGGCATCGAGCGTCCTCGCGATGTTGAAATCCTCCGGACGTCCCGGCCCCGGCGACAGCACCAGCAGATCGTAGGAATTTTTCTTCAGCATATCGAGCGCGTGGGTATGCCGCGTCACGCTGACGCTGGCGCCGACCTGACGGAAATAATCCGCCAGCATGTGCACGAAGGAATCCTCGTGGTCGATCAACAGCACCCTCTTGCCGGAGCCCGTCGCATCGGGCTGCGAGGCCGACAACGGCTTCGGCGGATCGCCGCGCAGCGCCTGAAACAGCGCAGCCGCCTTGGTCTGGCATTCTTTTTCTTCGGCGACCGGATCGCTGTCGAAAAGGCAAGTTGCGCCGACACGCACTTCTGCCAATCCCTCTTTCATGCGGATCGTGCGCAGCGTGAGCCCGGTGTTGATGCTGCCGTCAAAGCCGACGAGCCCGAACGCGCCGGCATACCAGCGGCGCGGCGAGCGTTCGTGATCCTCGACGAATTGCATCGCCCACAGTTTCGGCGCACCGGTGACGGTCACCGCCCATGCGTGGGTGAGGAATGCGTCGAGCGAGTCGAAGCCCGGCCGCAGCATGCCTTCGACATGATCGACGGTGTGAAACAGCTTCGAATAGGTTTCGATCTGTCGGCGCGCCAGCACCTTGATCGAGCCCGGCACGCAGATGCGCGCCTTGTCGTTGCGGTCGACGTCGGTGCACATGTTGAGCTCAAACTCGTCTTTTTCCGAGTTGAGCAATTCGCGAATCTGTTCGGCGTCGCCGATTGCATCCTTGCCGCGCGCAATGGTGCCGGAAATCGGACAGGTCTCGACCCGCTTGCCGTCGCTGCGCACGAACATTTCCGGCGAAGCAGATACCAGAAACTCGCCATCGCCGAGATTGAGCAGGCCGCCATAGGGCGACGGATTGATCTTGCATAGCCGCTGAAAAACTTCCGCCGGCGAGCGGTCACAAGGCTCGGCAAACAATTGCCCCGGCACGGCCTCGAACAGATCGCCGCGCGCGAATGCCTCGCGCGCCTTCTGCACCGTGGCCTGATAAACGCCGGGCGCATGATCGGCGAAACCTTGGCGCGGCGCTTTCACATAGGCACTGTCCGGTGTCTCGCGGCTGAGACTAGCCGTCGACTGGTCCTTCCAGACATAATCGTAGCTCAGGATCACACCGCGTCCGGTGGCGCGATCGTAGGCCAGGAGCCGATCCGGAATGTAGAGAACGATATCGCGCTGATCGGCTTCGCGCGCACGCTTCTGCACGAGATCTTCGACCTGAAACACCAGATCGTAGCCGAACGCGCCGTAAAGCCCGAGCAGCGGATCGCCGCCGCAAGACAGTTGCGCGATGATGTCGCGCACCAGCGACATGATGCTGGCGCGGCGGGTGCGCTGATCCTCATCCACTGGCGCTTCACCGCGCAGAATATGTCCGGTGAGCCGCGTTGCGGTTTTCGCGGTGAAGACGACGCACTGCTCGGCGAGCGTGTCGGCGAGACACGCGATCAGAATTTTGCCGCGCGCGTTCAACGCATCGATGAAGAATTCCGTGCCGGTCGATTCCAGCCGCAACGGCGGATCGGAGAATCCGAAGTCGAAACTCTCGTAACGCCCCGGCACGGTGGTGCCCGACGACAGCACGATGCCGCGGCGGCGATCGAGCAGATCGATCAGCGCATCGAGCTTGGCACCGCCGGTAAACGGCTCAACATGGCGCAGGATCGCAAGACCGCTGGCGGTGCGAAACTCGCTATGCTCGGGAAGAGAGAATATCGCTCTGTTCATTGTTTCCTCGCGAAACTCGCTAACACGCAGGGCAAACGAACAGAAGGCCGTCGCACTGCGCGGACGGCCTTGATGACGATTGAATTTTCAATAAATCGCACCGGCCACCCTTAGGAGGTGGGCCACCAGAGACGGGATTGGCGGGCGACGGTGCTCATGGCGCGCAATCCATCATTGGCGGGACAACGAGTCAAGCCCGCCCCGATCGTGCAGCAGCCGCACATCCAGCTCGCTTCGACCATTTGCGGTTCGTCATATCCCCGCTAGGTTTGGGGCAACAAACAAACGGGAGGAGCACATGACGTTCAAGGTCACCAGCAACAGCTTCAAGGATGGCGACTATCTTGCCAAAGACCACATCCTATCGGCGGATTTCGGCTTCGGCTGCGCCGGCGGCAATCAATCGCCGCACCTGAAATGGTCGGGCGCGCCGGCCGGAACCAAGAGCTTCGCCGTGACCTGCTACGATCCCGATGCGCCGACCGGCAGCGGCTTCTGGCACTGGCTGGCCATCAACATTCCTGCGGACGTGACCGAGCTCGCAGTCGGCGCAGGCAGCGCCGGCAGCACTATGCCAATGGGCGCGCTGCAAACTCGCACCGACTTCGGCGCGCCCGGCTATGGCGGCCCCTGCCCGCCCGAAGGCGATCACCCTCACCGCTATCTGTTTACGGTGTTCGCGGTCGGCGGCGAGATCCGTGCCAAGGCCGATACATCCGCTGCCATTGTCGGATTTCAACTGAATTTCAATACGCTGGCGAAGTCCGCGATCATGGGACTGTTCAAGCGCTGACGCCGGACACCAACGGAGCGCAAAACGAAAAGGCCCCGCATTGCGGGGCCTTCTGTTTGGTCAGACGTCGCGCTCAGTGCGCGTTCGCCCAGACCTTCTTTTTGGTGAAGTACATCAGCCCTGCGAAAATCGCGAGAAACAGCATCACCTGGAAGCCGAGACGTTTGCGCGCCTCCATATGCGGCTCCGCGGTCCACATCAGAAACGCCGTGACGTCCTTGGAGTACTGCGCAACGGTCTGTGGCGAACCGTCATCGTAGGTCACCTGGCCGTCGCTGAGCGGCTTCGGCATCTTGATCGAATGGCCCGGAAAGTAGGTGTTGTAATAGGAGCCAGGCGGCAGATCGAAACCCTTCGGCGGCTCATCCTGATAACCCTGCAACAGCGCCGACACGTAGTTCGGGCCCTGCTCCTGGAACTGGGTGACAAGATCGATCAGAAACTGCGGGAAACCGCGATCGTAGGAGCGCGCCTTCGCCATCAGCGACAGGTCCGGCGGATACGCACCGCCATTGGCCGAGCGCGCAGCATTCTCGTTCGGGAATGGCGACGGAAAGCGATCAGCCGGGCGGCCGTTGCGCTCGAACATGTCGCCCGCATCGTTCGGGCCGTCCTTGACCTTGTACTCTTCGGCAAACGCCGCAGCCTGAGCTGCGTTGTAGCCCGGCCCGCCCTGATCGGCGAGATTGCGGAACGCGATATACGACAGCGAGTGGCAGGCCGAGCAGACTTCCTTGTAGATCTTGAGGCCGCGCTGCAGCTGCGGCTGATTGAACTTGCCGAACGGGCCTGCGAACGACCATTTCTCCGACGGCGGCACCGGCCCGCCTTCGGCCGCGCGCGCGTCCTGCACGCTGCCAGCGAACAGCGCACCGGCAACGGCGAGCATCACTGCAATCGACGCCATCGCCTTCTTGCCGTTCTTCGCCAACACGTCGTCGGCGATCGAGTTCGGCACCGCGCGCGGCTTCTCGATCCGGCTCAGGATCGGCAGAACGATGAGGAAGTGCGCGAAGTAGTAGAACGTCGCCACGCGCGCTGCGATCACGTAGATGCCTTCGGCAGGTTTGCCTCCGAGCCAGCCCAGCAGGATGCAGACCAGTACGAAAATCCAGAAGAACTGCTTGGCAAGCGGGCGATAGCGCGACGAGCGGGTCTTTGCGCTGTCGAGCCACGGCAGGAACGCCAGCACGATAATAGCGCTGAACATCGCCACGACGCCGCCGAGCTTGTTCGGGATCGCGCGCAGGATCGCGTAGAACGGCAGGTAGTACCATTCAGGAACGATGTGCGCGGGAGTCACGCCGGGATTTGCGGGAATGTAGTTGTCGGCATGGTTGAGGAAGTTCGGCATGTAGAACACGAACCATGCGTAGAACAGCATGAAGCACACCATCGCGAAGCCATCCTTGATGGTCGCGTAAGGCGTGAATGGCACGGTGTCCTTTTCTGCGTTCTTGACCTCGACTCCGGCCGGATTATTCTGACCGGCGACATGCAGCGCCCAGACGTGCAGGACGACGACGCCCGCAATCATGAACGGCATCAAGTAGTGCAGCGAGAAGAAGCGGTTGAGTGTTGGATTATCGACCGAGTAGCCACCCCACAGCAGCGTCACGATGGATTCGCCGACGTAAGGAATGGCCGAGAACAGATTGGTGATGACGGTCGCGCCCCAGAAGCTCATCTGGCCCCACGGCAGCACATAACCCATGAAGCCAGTCGCCATCATCAGCAAGTAGATGATGACACCCAAAATCCAGAGCACCTCGCGCGGCTCCTTGTATGAGCCGTAATACAGGCCGCGGAACATATGGATGTAGACGGCGATGAAGAACATCGACGCGCCATTGGCGTGCAGATAACGCAGCAGCCAGCCGTAGTTGACGTCGCGGACAATGCCTTCGACCGACTTGAAGGCGAAATCGACGTGCGGGGTGTAGTGCATCGCCAGAATCACGCCGGTGATGATCTGCACACCCAGCATCAGCGACAGAATACCCCCGAAGGTCCACCAGTAGTTCAGGTTGCGCGGCGTCGGATAAGCCACGAACGAGGAATGAACCAGCCCGAAGATCGGCAGACGCCGCTCGATCCATTTGATGACCGGGTTGGTCGGCTCGAAGGTGGAGTGTCCACTCATGGTGCGATCCTGGAAAGCTTGGGCAGTCAAATTACGGGCGGTCAGATTACGGGCGGTCAGATTTGGCGCGCTCGGCCGAGGCCGGCTTAGCCGATCTTGATCTTGGTATCGGAGACGAATTCATAAGGTGGCACCGGCAGGTTGGTCGGCGCCGGACCGCTGCGGATGCGGCCGGAGGTGTCGTAGACCGAACCATGGCACGGACAGAAGAAGCCGTTGTAGCTGCCTTCATGAGCGATCGGGACGCAGCCGAGATGGGTGCAGATGCCGATCACGACGAGCCACTTCTCGTGGCCGTCCTTGGTGCGCTGCTGGTCGGTTTGGGGATCGGGCAGGCTCGACAACTGCACATTGCGCGCGTCATCGACCTCTTTCTTCGTGCGGTTCGAGATATAGATCGGCTTGCCGCGCCAGAACACCTTGATCGCCTGACCGTCAGTGATGGGCGCCAGATCGACTTCGATCGGGGCACCCGCCGCGATGGTCGAAGCGTCCGGATTCATTTGATAAATCAAAGGCCAGGCTGCTGCGGCGGCTCCCACCGCGGCGACCGAGCCGGTGGCTACGTAGAGGAAATCACGGCGTGTCGCGTGTCCGGCCGAAGAAGTCGTCACGTTTCCAGTCCCTTTCCGATCTGCTGCCGGAGGCGTCACACCGAGGGTGCGCGCGAGGCGAGCAACCGCGGAAGGCCACCGGCACCCGCGACCTCCGCGAGGGCAGAAAGACCACCTGTTCAAGCGAATTTGCGTCAAACATGCAGTCCAGAATCGTTCTATTGGCACCCTTGCAGATGGAGCGCAAGCCCGCTATCCGCTCCAGTCGTTGCAATGCACTAAATGTGTATGTGTCATTGAATTTTCGCCATGTCTTCATGGGCATTGCCGATATGCAGATCGCACTTTTCCAGCCGGATATTCCGCAGAACACCGGAACGATTCTGCGCCTTTGCGCCTGCCTCGATGTGACCGCCCACATCATCGAGCCGGCCGGATTTCCGGTCTCGGACCGCCATTTCCGCCGTTCCGGCATGGACTATCTGGATCGGGTCACCATCATGCGCCATGACTCGTGGGCAAAGTTCGAGGAGGCACGGCGGAGCGCCGGAAGCCGGCTGATCGTATTCTCGACCAGAGCCGCCCGGCCCTATCTGGACCATCGCTTCGCGGAAACGGATATCCTGCTGTTCGGACGGGAAAGCGCGGGCGTCACCGACGAGGTTGTCGATGCCGCAGACGAGCGTCTCGTGATTCCAATCGCGCCGGGCATGCGCTCGCTGAACGTGGCGATGTCGGTCGCGATGGCGCTGGGCGAGGCGTTGAGGCAAACGCAGGCATGATCGGGAGCCAGCCTTCGGAAACGATCATGCCCAAACAAAGAATGACGAGGAAGCAGGTCAAGTGAGTTACGCGGTCAAGGAAATCTTCCTGACCCTGCAGGGCGAAGGCGCTCATGCGGGCCGCGCCTCCGTGTTTTGCCGTTTCTCCGGCTGCAACCTATGGACCGGCCGCGAAGAGGATCGCGCGACCGCGACCTGCACGTTCTGCGATACTGATTTCGTCGGCATGGATGGCACGCTCGGCGGCCGCTATGCCACCGCGAACGATCTGGCGGACACCATCGCCAGCCAATGGGCGGGCACGGACAGCCAGCGCTACGTCGTACTGACTGGCGGCGAGCCGCTGCTGCAGGTTGATGCCGAGCTAGTCGCCGCACTGCATGCGCGCGGGTTTGAGATCGGCATCGAGACCAACGGCACACTTGAGCCGCCGCCGGGCATGGACTGGATTTGCGTCAGCCCGAAAGCCGGCGCCGATCTGGTCCTGCGCCAAGGCCATGAGTTGAAACTGGTCTATCCGCAGCATGGAGCTATGCCGGAAGCCTTCGCGGGGCTTGCATTCGAGCGCTTCTCGCTGCAACCGATGGACGGGCCGAATGCAGTCCGAAACACCGAGAAAGCCATCGCCTACTGCCTCGCGCATCCGCAATGGCGTCTCAGCGTCCAGACGCATAAGACGCTGGGCATTCGCTAATTCAAGAGTCCGAAAAGTATGTGGGAACTGACAAAATCGTTTCGCTTCGAGGCGGCGCACGCGCTGCCCGGCACCACGTTCGGCGATGCGAGCGCGGAAATTCACGGCCATTCGTTTCGCGCCGAGGTAGCGCTGCGCGGCACGCCCGATCCGGCGACCGGCATGGTGATGGACCTCGGCGTTCTCGAACAGCGCATCAACGAAATACAGAAACTGCTCGACCACAAGCTGCTCAACAAGGTCGACCAGCTCGGCGCGCCGACGCTGGAAAACCTGTCGCGTTTCATCTGGGAGCGCGTGCACGCCATCGGCCAGATCAGCCGCGTCACTGTCTATCGCGACAGCTGCAACGAGAGTTGCAGCTACTTTGGGCCGACGAAGTGACAATAGACACCTCCGCGATCGAAACCCGCAAGCAAGCCGCACGGACATGGTTCCAAAGCCTGCGCGACCAGATCTGCGCGGCCTTCGAGACGCTCGAAGATGACGCGCCCTCCTCCCTTTATTCCGGCGATGCCGGCCGCTTCGTGCGCTCGCCGTGGCAGCGCACCGATCACACCGGCACCAAGGGCGGCGGCGGCGTGATGTCGATGATGCATGGGCGGCTGTTCGAGAAAGTCGGCGTGCATTGCTCGACAGTCCACGGCGAATTCGCGCCGGAATTCCGCGCGCAAATGCCGGGCGCCTCCGAAGACCCGCGGTTCTGGGCGTCGGGCATTTCGGTGATCGCGCATCTGCGCAACCCGCACATCCCGGCGGTGCACATGAACACCCGCTTCGTGGTCACGACGAAGGCATGGTTCGGTGGCGGCGCGGACCTGACGCCGCTGCTCGATAGCAGGCGCACACAGAACGACACCGACACGCTGGCGTTTCATGCCGCGATGAAATCGGCGTGTGACGCCCACAAGCGCGTCGCCGATTACGACAAGCTCAAGAAATGGTGCGACGAATACTTCTATCTGCCGCATCGCAAGGAGCCGCGCGGCATCGGCGGCATCTTCTACGACCATCACGAGTCCGGCGACTGGGACGCCGACTTTGCGTTCACGCAGGATGTCGGCCGCGCGCTTGCGAGGATTTATCCCGAACTGGTGCGCAAAAACTTCGACGCGCCGTGGACGCCGCAAGACCGCGAAGAGCAATTGATCCGCCGCGGACGCTACGTCGAATTCAACCTGCTGCACGATCGCGGCACGGTGTTCGGTCTCAAGACCGGCGGCAATGTGAACTCGATCCTCTCGTCGCTGCCGCCCGAAGTAAAATGGCCGTAACCCGGCTGAGCGCACTCACTGAGCGCCGTTAAAACGCGCGGCGATCGGATCGGCAATTTCATTCAGCGACCCCGCATCGAGCGGAAAATTCTGCGCCAGCCAGGCATCTTCGGCCAACCCAAGCGCCTGCCCCAGTGCCGGGCCTTCCGGCACACCACGCGCGATGAAATCCGCCGCCTTCAACGGAAATTTCGGCGCAGCCCAGCGCTCGCTCAGCGTCGCCAGTTCGCGCCAGCGCTCCGGCGTAACCGCACTGCCGCTGCGCGCCCACGCCAGCATCAGCCTCTCGCGATAGGCGTCAGGGCCAAGGCGATACAGCAGCCGCCGCGATTTCGCGTCGCCCATGCCGACCATGCGCCACCAGCGATGGCCCATCGAATCCAGTTGTTTTGCTTCGGCGTTCGACAGCCGTAACCGCTGTGCGAGCCGCTTGGCATCCTCGCTGACGGCCACACACAATGTCCCGAGGCGGCGCACCGGATCGGGCTTGAGCCCAAGATCGCGCGCGATCCCAGCCAATGCCGCGAACGGCCCGCGATACGACACGCCACCCGTCACCGCGAGCAGCAGTCCGGCATCCTCCATCGCAACCAGTGCCGCGACCGCGCCGTCGGCGACAACGAGCTTGAGCATCTCCATCCGCATCCGTTCGGCCGAGAGCGAGGCAAGACCGTCACGCCCGGCGATGCAGGCAAGATAGCCCTCGCGATCGACTTCACCCTCCCCATAAGCAGCATGAATCCGGAAGAAGCGCAGAATGCGCAGATAGTCTTCCGCGATGCGCTTTGATGGTTCGCCGATGAACCGCACGCGACGCTGCTCGATGTCATTCAGACCGCCGACGTGGTCGTAGACCTTGCCATCGGCATCGACCGAAAGGCCATTGACGGTGAAATCGCGACGCAGCGCATCGCGCGTCCAGTCGCGGCCAAAGACAACTGTCGCCTTGCGGCCGAAGGTCTCGACATCCTCGCGCAGCGTTGTGACTTCAAACGGCTGCCCGTCCGCGACCAGCGTGACCGTGCCGTGAGCGATGCCGGTCGGCACGCTCTTGATGTGCGCGACAGCGGCACGCCGCACGACTACGTCGGGCAAAGCAGTCGTTGCAATATCGATGTCGCCGACCGGAACGCCGAGCAATGCGTTACGCACCGCGCCGCCAACGACACGCGCCTCCTCGCCATCCGCATTCAGCAGCGCCAGCACGCGCGCAGCCGGACCCGTTTTCAGCCACGGCGCATCGCGCAGCGAGCGCGCAGCGGTCATTTTTCGACTCCGGGGACGAGAGTGCCGTTCTCGATGTGCGCCGGAACGTACGTCGCGCCGGGCGGAGCGCCAGAAAAATTCGCGAGTATTACCAGACTGGCGATCGTCAGCAGCAACGACACCACGGCAAGCCGGGCAATCACCCGCGCTGGCCATGATTCCGGCTCGAGCACACCATTGCGGCTCGCGATCAGAAACAGGGCATAGGCCACGAACGGAATGAGAAAGATTCCGATTTCCGTCAGTACCGGCCTGATCATGAGAGATAAATCCGTTCGTACAGCACACGCAGGATGCCGGCGGTCGCACCCCAGATATAACGCTCGGCGAACGGCATGGCGTAATACGAGCGTGGCACGCCGCGGAATTCCTTGCTGTGGAGCTGATGGTTGATCGGATCCATCAGAAACTTCAGCGGCACCTCGAACACCTCGTCGACCTCGGCGGCATTGACCCACAACTGGAAGCCGGGCTTCACCCGCGCCACCGTCGGCAGGATGCGAAAGCCGAAGCCCGTCGCATACACATCGAGATAGCCGACCGGCTCGATGAAATCGCGCGTCAGCCCGATTTCCTCATGCGCCTCGCGCAACGCCGCATCGAGCGGCGAAGCATCGGTCGCATCGATCTTGCCGCCGGGGAAAGAGATTTGCCCGGCGTGGCTCGACAGATGCGCGGAGCGCTGCGTCAGCAACACAGTTGGCTCGGCGTGATCGACCACCGGAATCAAGACAGCGGCCGGCTTGACCGGCAACTCCTGCGAGATGATCTGCAGCATGCGATCGTTGCCATGATCGCCGGTCGGCGGCAGCACATCGGCCTCGTTCAATCCTGACGGCACCTTGAAGGTCAGACGCTGCGCCGCGCGCGCGAAGAACTCCGCCGAACTGATTTGCACCGGGGCCGTATCGGTCTTCAACAGTTGATCGGTCAAGACGCCGGCCTCATCTGGTCTGCGTCGGCCATGGCAAAGAACGCGCCGCCGGATCGAATCCCGAATTTCATGACACCATCGGCCATGTGCTCTTCACCCAAGTCAACCAGATCGTAGTAGATCGCGCGGGTGACCTTGGCCCACAGATCGGCCCGAACATGCAGATACGGCGTCAAACCGTCGTCCTTGTCGCGCTCGAAGCGAAGCCGATGCTGCGCGTCGCATGTCACCCAGTCATCGACATTGGTGCGAAAACGCAGAGTACTGGCATCGCCCTCGCCGTCGCGAACCATCTCAACTGCGAGAAACGGCGCATCATCGACTTGAATGCCGACTTTTTCCACCGGTGTGACAAGGAAGTGTTTGCCATCCTCGCGCTTGAGGATCGTCGAGAACAGCCGCACCAAAGCGGGCCGGCCGATCGGTGTGCCATTGTAGAACCAGGTTCCGTCGCGCGCGATGCGCATGTCCAGATCGCCGCAGAACGGTGGATTCCACAAATGGACCGGCGGCAGCCCCTTGGCGCCGGCCTTGCGCGCGGAATCGGTCAGGCTTTCGATGCCCGATTTGATGCCCGCCGGTGCGGTTTGCCCTTGGTTCGCCATGGTTGGTCCGGACTGTACAACGTCGATCTGGCACAAATGATGCACTGATTTTGGCTGGAAGTCTCCAGATCGTGATCCGGCGGCCTTCCCCCCGGCGATAAAGTGGGGATAGCTGAATTCAACGCATGCAGTGCTTTCGCTTGAGCCTAGCATGCCAGAATCGTCCCGATGACGCCGCCATCCGGCGTGACCGGGCTGGTTCAACCAGACCCATGGAGTTGCTCGTGACTCGCATTGACAAGGCCGGCTCCGAAAGCGTGACAAAGCTCGAGGACGCCATCATCCGTTCTGCGGAAGAGATCGCCGGCAGCATCCGCTCCGCGAAGGAAGCCATCTCCACCGTCATTTTCGGACAGGACAAGGTGGTTGATAACGCGCTGGTGACGATCCTGTCGGGCGGCCACGCGCTGCTCATCGGTGTTCCAGGCCTTGCCAAGACTAAACTCGTCGAAACGCTCGGCATCACGCTCGGCCTAGACGCCAAGCGCGTGCAGTTCACGCCCGACCTGATGCCCTCCGATATTCTCGGCGCCGAAGTGCTCGACGAAAGTCCTGCGGGCAAGCGCTCTTTCCGCTTCATTTCCGGCCCCATATTCGCCCAGCTCTTGATGGCCGACGAAATTAACCGCGCTTCGCCACGCACGCAGTCTGCGCTGCTGCAGGCTATGCAGGAGCAACACATTACGGTTGCCGGCGCACGGCACGATCTGCCGAAGCCGTTCCATGTGCTGGCAACGCAAAATCCGCTGGAGCAGGAAGGCACCTATCCGCTGCCGGAAGCGCAGCTCGATCGCTTCCTGATGGAGATCGACGTCGATTATCCAGATCGCGACGCCGAGCGCCGTATTCTGTTCGACACCACCGGTGCCGATGGAAATCACGCCAAGAGCACGATGACCGCAGACGTGTTGATGACGGCTCAAAGGCTGGTGCGTCGCCTGCCGGTGGGCGACTCCGTGGTTGAAGCTATTCTGTCGCTGGTCCGCTCTGCGCGTCCGGGGCCGGAAGGCGGCGAACTGGCCAAGTCGATCGCATGGGGACCAGGACCCCGCGCCAGCCAGTCGCTGATGCTGGCGGTGCGTGCGCGCGCATTGCTCGACGGCCGCCTTGCACCATCGATCGACGACGTTCTCGAACTTGCCGAACCTGTGCTGAAGCACCGCATGGCGCTGACCTTCTCGGCGCGCGCCGAGGGGCAGACGATCAGGAATGTCATTGCGCAGCTCAAGTCGCGAATTGGGTAAGGAATGCCGGAACTACGTCGTGACGATTCGCAGAACGAAGCGGTCAACGCAGCAGTCGGCAAGAGCCGGAAGCTGGCTGCTCGCCTCCCGAGGCTGATCCTCGAGGCTCGGCGCGTGGCCGCAACGGTTATTCATGGGCTGCATGGACGACGGCGGGCAGGAAGCGGCGAAAATTTCTGGCAGTATCGCCATTTCACCAATGGCGAACCGTCGAGCAATGTGGATTGGCGGCGTTCGGCGCGCGACGATCAGCTATATGTGCGCGAGCGCGAATGGGAATCGTCTCATACGGTCTGGTTGTGGATCGATCGCTCCGCGTCGATGGATTTCAATTCGCATTTGACGGAGTGGAGCAAGCTCGACCGCTCGCTGGTTGTCGCGTTCGCTCTCGCCGAGGTTCTGGTCCAGGGCGGCGAGCGCGTTGGGATTCCCGGCTTGATGCGGCCAACCGCCAATCGCAACATTATCGAAACGCTGGCGCGGGTGATCCTGCACGACGCGAGCGAGCAGCCGAGCCTGCCGCCGAATTTCGCGCCCGCACCGTTCTCGGAAGTTGTGCTGTTGTCGGATCTGTGGAGCCCAATCCCGGAGTTGCAAGGCATCCTGGCTCAGCTCGCTGCCAATGGCGCGCGCGGACACGTTGTCCAGATCGTCGATCCCGCGGAAGAAACATTTCCCTATTCGGGCCGCGTCGAATTCGTCGAGTCCGAGAGCCGCGGCACGATTACGGCCGGGCGAGCGGAAAAATGGCGCGCTGACTATCAAGCGATCGTCGCCAACCATCGCGCAGCGCTTCGCGCAGCGACCGACAACGCGGGGTGGAGCTTCACGGTCCATCGCACCGACCGCGGCCCGACCGAGCTTCTGTTCGCAATTCATGGGCGGATGGGTGCAGGCGTCCATGAAGTCTTCAATACTGCGAGCAAGCCCGCATGATGGGATTGCCGCTCGCCTTTGCTCAACCTTGGCTTCTGACCGCCCTCATCGCGCTGCCCGCGCTGTGGTGGCTGCTGCGCGTGATGCCGCCGCGCCCGAAGCGGATCGACTTTCCGCCGACGCGGCTGCTGTTCGAGATCGCGCCGAAGGAAGAAACCCCGGCACGCACGCCATGGTGGCTGACGGCACTGCGGCTGCTTGCTGTGGCACTCGTCATCATCGCGGCCGCTGGCCCGGTCTGGAATCCAGCAACGGGCGTCGGCCGCAGCACCGGACCGCTGGTGATCCTGATCGACGACGGCTGGACCGCCGCTGCAAGCTGGGACGTGCGCATCCGCACCGCCGATGAGTTGATCGCCAACGCCGAGAACGATCGCCGCGGCGTGGCCCTTGTTCCGCTCTCCGAGTCCACGCGCGACATTACGCTGATGCCTGCCGGCAATGCCCGCGTTGCTGTTCGGCAGATTTCGCCGAAACCGTTTGCGGTCGAGCGTGTCGATACGCTGCCGGCCATTGCGCGTTTCCTTGCCGCGACCGGCGAGGCCGATCTGGTCTGGCTCACCGACGGCGTCGATACCGGGCGCGGACCCGATTTCATCAATGGTCTCGCGCAAACCGCCAAGGATCGCAGCCTCACCATCTTCGAAGGCGGTGCTGCGCCCGCTCGCGCACTCGTCGGTGCGGAAAACGCCGCGTCGAAAATGGTCGTCAAGATTTTACGCCCTGTTGGCGGCGGCACCGATGCCGGCCTGATCCGCGCGCTCGATGCAAAGGGCTCGCCGATCGGCGAAGCGCGCTTCACACTGTCGGCACAGGAGCGCGAGACCGAAGCCTCGTTCGATCTGCCGGTCGAACTGCGCAACGACATCACGCGGCTGGAAATTTCCGGCGAACGCTCGGCGGGCGCGGTGCAACTGCTCGACAAGCGCTGGCGGCGCCGCGCGGTCGGCATCGTTACGGGCGCAACCAGCGACACGGCACAGCCGTTGCTCGCCTCTACGTTCTATCTGACGCGCGCACTGTCGCCGTTCGCCGACGTACGCCTTGGCGAGCGCGGCTCGCCGGCGCTGGCGGTCGCGCAATTGATCGAGCAGAAGCTGCCGATGATCGTGCTGGCTGATGTCGGCACGCTGCCGCAGGAAACCCGCGAGAAGCTCACCAGCTGGATCGCGCAAGGCGGCGTGCTGGTGCGCTTCGCCGGTCCCCGCCTCGCCCAATCCGACGACGATCTCGTGCCGGTGCGGCTGCGCAAGGGTGGACGCAGCCTCGGCGGCTCGCTGACCTGGGAGAAGCCTCAACAACTCGCCTCGTTCTCGGCGGACGGGCCGTTTGCTGGCCTGCCGGTGCCAAAAGATATCACCGTGACCCGGCAGGTGCTGGCGGAGCCTGATGCGGGTCTCGCCAGCAAGAGCTGGGCTTCGCTGGTCGATGGCACGCCGCTCGTAACCGGCGATCAGCGCGGCAAGGGCGTGGTCGCCCTCTTCCACGTCAGCGCAGATATGCGCTGGTCTGATCTGCCGTTGTCTGGCACCTTTGTCGAAATGCTTCGGCGAGTCGTGGACATGTCGGGCTACACATCCAATCCGGGTGCAGGCGCCGCCGCCGAGGCGAATGTGGAAACTGTTGCCGCATTCCGTACACTCGATGGTTTCGGCGCCTTCGGTCCGCCCCCCTCCACCGCCAAGCCGCTGCGCGCCGACTATCGGGACCGCGCCTCTCTCGATCATCCTCCGGGCCTTTATGGCCCCGCCGACGGACCGCTTGCTGTGAATACGCTTGCCGCAGCCGATCGTCTCGCCGCGCTCGACACATCTGCATTGAAAGCGCAGCGCGCGACTTACACCAACGCAGAACCACGCGACTTGCGCGGCTATCTGCTGTCCGGCTCGCTTGGGTTGTTCCTGATCGACGCGCTGATCGTCGCGTTCCTTGGCGGTGGATTGGCTGCGCTGCTTCGACGCCGCGCCGCGACCGCGGCCGTGATGCTCGCCATTGCGCTTGCTGCCCTCGTCTCCGCGCCACAATCGGTCAGCGCCCAAAGCGCCGACGAATTCGCGATGAAGTCGGTCGGGCAAACGAAGCTCGCCTATATCATAACCGGCAACTCCGATGTGGACTCTATCGTGCGCGCGGGCCTATCCGGATTGACGCTGTTTCTCGCACAGCGCTCGGCGCTCGAAGCCGGCGAGCCTGTCGGTGTCGATCCCTCACGCGACGAGCTTTCTTACTTTCCGCTGATCTACTGGCCGATCGTGCCGGGCGCGCCGAAACCGCCGGCCGAAACGCTGAGCAAGATCGACGCTTACATGAAGCAAGGCGGCACCGTCCTGTTCGACACCCGCGATGCCATCGAAGCGCCGGCCAGCGTCGGCGGCGAAGCGCAGACCGCCGGCATGCAGACCTTGCGCACCATCCTGTCCTCGCTCGACGTCCCCGAACTCGAGCCGGTGCCGAGCGAGCATGTGCTCACCAAGACGTTCTACCTGCTGCGCGACTTCCCCGGCCGCTTCAACACCGGACAGACCTGGGTCGAGACTCTGCCGCGCGACAACGACGACGAAAGCGCATCGCGCCCGGCCCGCGGTGGCGACGGCGTGTCGCCGATCATCATCACCTCGAACGATCTCGCCGGTGCATGGGCGATGCGTCCCGACGGCCAGCCGATGCTGCCGATGACGCCCGGCGAGCCGCGTCAGCGCGAGTTTGCATTCCGCGCCGGGGTCAACATCGTGATGTACACTCTGACCGGCAACTACAAGGCCGATCAGGTGCACGTACCGGCGCTGATCGAGCGGCTCGGACAGTAGCTAGTACCGCCGATCTGAAGTTCCTGCACAGGCTGCTGCAATTGCTTTCAGGAACTTCAGATCGGAAGCGGTACTAGAATTATAAACTGCTAGTACCTTTCGTTTCCGAAGTTCGTTCGGAGGGTGCTGTTAAGTTTGACGAACTTCGGAAACAGGTACTAGCCCATGCAGTACGGTATCGCGTTCGCTCCGCTTGTCCCGCTCCCGGTGATCTGGGTGGCACTGGCTGCAATCGTGTTGATCGCGGTGCTGCTCGTGCTCGCACGGGCGCGCGGTGCAGCCGTACGCGTCGCGGCGCTGGCGCTTATCCTGCTGGCGCTGGCCAACCCCTCATTCACCCGCGAGGAGCGCGAACCGCTGTCATCGGTTGCCGTCGTGGTGATCGATAAGAGCCCGAGCCAGAATTTCGGCGATCGCACCAACGAGGCTGAAAAAGCGCGCGTTGAACTCATCGAGCGACTGAAGCAGGTCAAAGGGCTCGAAGTGCGCGTCGTCGAAGCCGGAATGGCCGACGGCGAAACCGACGGCACGCGCTTGTTCTCCGCCATCACCTCGGCGCTGTCGGATGTGCCGACCGATCGTGTCGCCGGTGCATTCCTGATCACCGACGGGCGCGTACACGACATTCCAGCCAATGCGGCCGCGATCGGCTTCAGCGCGCCGGTTCATGCACTGGTGACCGGACGCAAGGACGAAGTTGACCGCCGCATCGCGATCGTCGCAGCGCCGCGCTTCGGCATCGTCGGCCAGAAGCAGACCATCACTTACCGGCTGGACGATCAGGGTGTCGGCGGCCAACGCGCGCAGGTCAAGATCCGGCGCGACGGCGAGTCTCTCTCGGAGCGCACCGTGCTCAGCGGCCAGACGATCAACGTCGAGATCGATATTCCCCACGCCGGCGCGAACATCGTCGAGATCGAGGCCTCACCGCTTGAAAACGAACTGACGCTGGTCAACAACCGCGCCGTGGTGTCGATCGACGGCGTCCGCGACAAGCTGCGCGTGCTGCTCGTCTCGGGCGAGCCGCACTCCGGCGAACGCACCTGGCGCAATCTTCTGAAGTCCGACGCCAGTGTCGATCTGGTACACTTCACTATTCTGCGGCCACCGGAAAAACAGGACGGCACGCCGATCAACGAGCTTTCGCTGATCGCGTTTCCGACCCGCGAACTGTTCCAGCAAAAGATCAACGAGTTTCAGCTGATCATTTTCGATCGCTATGCTCGGCAAGGCGTGCTGCCGATTTCGTACTTCGACAACATCGCACGCTATGTGCGCGGTGGCGGCGCGGTGCTGGTGTCCGCCGGGCCGGACTATGCATCGACCACCAGCATCTGGCGCACGCCGCTCGATACCGTGCTGCCGGCAGAACCTGTAGCGGTGATCGAAAAGCCGTTTACCGCCCGCCTGAGCGACATCGGCAAGCGCCATCCGGTGACGCGAGGGCTCGATGGCTCAGCTGCCGAACCGCCGCGCTGGAGCCGTTTTTTCCGTTCGGTCGAGACGCGCAACGCAACGACGCCACCGGTGATGACGGGCGCCGACGGCAAACCGCTGCTGCTGCTGTCGCGCGCCGGCGAAGGCCGCGTCGCGCTGCTGCTGTCGGATCACATCTGGCTGTGGGCGCGCGGCTATGAAGGCGGCGGGCCGCATCTCGACCTGCTGCGCCGGATGTCGCACTGGCTCATGAAACAGCCTGATCTCGACGAGGAAGCGCTGCGCCTCGAGATTCAGGGCCGCGATCTTGGGGTGGTGCGTCAGACCATGGCGGAGACGGTGGCACCGGTCACGATGACCTCGCCGTCCGGCGTAAAGAAGGTTTTGAACCTCACAGCCGGCGATCCCGGCATGTGGCGCAGCAAGCTGCCTGCCGATGAGCTTGGCTTGTGGCAGGCCACCGACGGCACGCTGAACGCCCTGATCAATGTCGGCCCGGTCAATCCCAAGGAATTCTCGGAAGTCACCTCGACAACCGAAACCTTGCTGCCGCTGACACAAGCGACCGGCGGTGATACTCGCCGGATCATGAATGGCTCGTCGCTCGATTTGCCGCGTGTCGTGCCAGTGCGTGCGTCCAGCGTGTTCCGGGGCGATAGCTGGCTTGGCGTGCGGATGCGCGAAGCCAGCGTGGTGCGCGGCATCGGAGTGTTGCCGGTGTTTGCCGGCTTCATCGGCCTGCTGCTGCTGGTCGGCGCGTTCGCAGCGACCTGGCTGCGCGAAGGCAGGTAGGGGCATGATCCCGAAAAGTGGAAGCCGGTTTTCGGACCAGATCATGCCCGAGCAGAACTGATCCAATGGCCGACTGGGTCAATGGCCTATCGGCTCTGCTGGCCTGAACAAGTCGCCTCACCGCATTGACCCGGCGTATGGAAACCATGCGTCGGGCAGCATTGACTTTCGCCACCCTGGAAATGTTATATTATAACATCTGACGCTCGGCCATTGGCCGGGGCTGGTTTCGGGGCAACCGATGGCTTGGCCGCGTGCAAACGCAAGATTGACGGGACTGGTGGCGCTGCTCGCGCTCGCCATTCAACTTGTCAGCACCTTCGGTCACTTTCATGCCGAATGGGCCGGGACGCGCGCCGCCGTTTCGAGCGCGGCGCACGATCACTCCGGGGATGATCACGACCACGATCATAACGGCAAGCAGCCTGACAGCTGCACCGTCTGCACAGCCGCATCGCTGGCGCAGGCCTTCGCCCCGCCATCCGCTCCGGCTCTTCCGATTCTGACGGATGTCGCAGCGGACTTGCCGGTCATCGCCACCGCGCAAACCACAGACGATCCCCGCCGCAGGCCGTTCCAGTCCCGCGCTCCTCCGCAATCCTGACGACAACCGATCGCGCGCGGGCGGCTCATGCCGTTCGCGGGACAATGGCGCACGCCATTGCCGGTTCAATCGATATCAGGATGAAAAGATATGTTTCGCTCAAGGATTCAGGCAGCGCTGCTCTGTGGCGTTGCGCTCGGCATCATAGCCGACGCGGCTCACGTTGCGCGCGCGCAACAGGCGCTGCCCGAGGTTACTGTCGATGCGCCGAGCCCGATCGCCCGCCGCAGGCCGATCAAGCCCAAACCGATCGCTCCACCGGTCCGCCGATCTGCCCGTGCGCCTGCGGTCGTGATCCCGCAAACATTGCCGCCTGCTCCCGTCGCTGAGACGCAGCCCGGCACATTGCCGATCGTCACCGATCAGTTCGCGACCGTGACGGTGGTGACCAGCGACGAAATCCGCCGCAGCGCTGCAAGCACGCTCGGCGATCTGTTGAACAACAAGCCCGGCATCACCGGATCGTCGTTTGCGCCGGGCGCATCGAGCCGGCCGATCATTCGCGGCCTCGACAGCAACCGCGTCGGCATTGCCGAGAACGGCATCGGCAGCGGCGGCGCGTCGGACCTGGGCGAAGATCATTTCGTGCCGATCGATCCGCTCGCGACCAGTCAGGTCGAAGTGGTGCGCGGCCCCGCAACGCTGCGCTACGGCTCGCAATCGATCGGCGGCGTGGTCAGCGCCACAAACAACCGGATTCCGGAAGTATCGCCGTGTGCAGTAACCGCGCCATTCCGGACCTTCGGCCAGTTCGCGGCGAGCAACACACCATTGCCATGCGTGACGTTTGAATCGCGAGGCTCCATCGATACGGTCAACAACGGCCGCGACGGCGGCGTGTTGCTCGATGCCGGCACCAGCAACTTCGCGCTCCATGCCGATGGCTATGCGCGCAAGACCGACGACTACCGCATTCCAAAGAACCCATACGTGTTCGATCCTGCGCGGCCGTTCACCGGCAAGCAGCTGAACTCGGCGACGCAATCGGAGGGCGGCTCGGTCGGCGGCTCTTACCTGTTCACCGGCGGCTTCATTGGCGCGGCGGTGTCGCAGACCAACAGCCTCTATCGCATTCCCGGCAGCGAAGGCGAAACATCCGGCACGCGCATCGACGCGAAACAAACCAAACTGACCACCAAGGGCGAATACCGCCCCGATGCGGCGGCCGTCGAAGCCGTCCGCTTCTGGGCCGGCGCGACCGACTACAAGCACAACGAGCTCGGGCGCGCCGACCCGCTGGATTTTTCCACCGACGGCGTGCGGCAGACTTTCACCAATCGCGAACAGGAGGGCCGCGTCGAAGTGCAGTTTGCGCCGCTTAACGTGCGATTCGCAGCACTCACCACGGCCATCGGCGTGCAGGCCGGACATCAAGAGCTCAATGCGCCTGGCGATACACCCGGCGAGCAATTCAATGGCCTGTTCGACCGCAATCGCAATTCCCGCGTCGCTGGTTATATCTTCAACGAGTTCAAATTCAGCGACAGCACCAAGGCGCAGATCGCGGGGCGCATCGAGACTGTCAGCCTGCACGGCAGCACGCCGGATTTCCCGGCGGACTTCCTGCCGGACGGCATTGACCGGCCGAATGTGGCGCGCAATCTCAGCTTCACGCCGAAGAGCGCCAGTGCCGGATTGATCCAGGACCTCGGCTGGGATCTGGTGGCGAGCCTCACCGGGCAATATGTCGAACGCGCACCGAAGCCGGCCGAATTGTTTTCGCGCGGCCCGCATGATGCCACTTCGACATTCGACATCGGCAATCCGAACCTGAAGATCGAAAGTGCGCAATCGATCGAGGCGGGCCTGCGCCGCGCCAAAGGACCGCTCCGGTTCGAACTGACAGGATATTACACGCGCTTCAACGGCTTCATCTTCCGTAACCTCACCGGCGTGAACTGCGACGAGACGTTCGCTTCTTGCGGCAATCCAGCCGGTGAATTGAATCAGGCGGTGTACTCACAGCGCAACGCGATCTTCCGCGGCGGCGAATTCCAGTTTCAGTACGATGTGCTGCCAGTCTGGGCCGGCGTGTTCGGCGTCGAAGGACAATACGACATCGTGCGCGCGACTTTCACCGACGGCGCCAACGTGCCGCGCATACCGCCGCAGCGGCTCGGCGGCGGCGTCTATTATCGCGATTCAGGATGGCTCGCGCGCGTCAGCCTGTTGCATGCGTTCGCGCAAAACAACATCGGCGGCATCGAGACGGCGACGCCCGGTTACAATCGCCTGAAAGCGGAGATCAGCTTCACGCAGAAGCTCAAGCCGTCCGGTTTCGGTATCAGCGAATTCACGGTCGGCGTCATCGGTGACAATCTGCTCAACGACGACATCCGCAATCATGTCTCATTTACAAAGGACGAGGTGCTGCTGCCGGGCATCGGCGTGCGCGCGTTCGCAAATGTAAAGTTTTAGCCTGAGCTAGCGGCCTCGATCGAGTGTGATTTTGGGATCAGGGTTTCGGCTGTACCGCGGCAACGGCGCCCTGCAATCGCGTCGCCACGGTCAGTTCACCGATTTTCTTTCCCATGTCCTTTGCGACGTCGGTCGAGAAGCGATAGTGGAAACCTGCGTATATACGGGCGTTCGAAACCTCGTTGCTGTAGTCCTGCAGACGCGCCCATTTGCGGGTGACGCCAGGAGCGGTCGGGCTCGCAAGCGTGACCTCGCCTGGCTCGTTGCCGGCGACCTTCGAGAGCACGGTCGAAACCGCGGCTGCGACGATGCAGTGCGCGCAGGGGTATTCCGGATGCATCGGCGTCGAACCCAGCGGCGACCACGACGCTTCCCGTGGCGTCGCCGGGTTAGACGTGAGATCGGCATTACGGATCGCCGTCACCGGACGCCAGAGATTGTAGGTATATTTCGCATCGAAGATGGCGATGAAAGCGTCGATGCCTGCGATGGAAGTCAGCGCATACAATCGGGCGCAGTCGACGAGATCCATTTTTTTGATTAGTGCGACCTGCCGCACGATGGGGTTATAGGTCTGCGGCCCGGTGAAGAACCAGAAGCGGCCCATCGTCGTCTGCTCGGCCGTGCGCTTGCCGCTGGCGCTGCCTCCGATTTCGCGAATCTCGTTCAGATCCTTCGTCCAAGTTTCGGAGGTGAGCACCGGAGGCGGAGCGGGCCGGAACTGCGAACCGGTGCTCATCGCGAAGGGCGTGATCTTCGAGCTGGTGGATTCGATCGGGGTCGGGGTCGGGACATAGACGCCCGGCGAAGCATAGGGACGATAGCTTTCGGGCATGCCGCTGCCGTCATTGGCACGCAGCGCGATGATTCCGGCCGCGGCTTGCTTGCCGAGTTCGATCCCCTTTGACTTCGCCTCGGTCTCGGCGATCCCGGCAAGCGACGCCACAAGCATTGCATCGAGGCCGGGCTTTTGGTCGGGATAAAGCGCTATGAGCACGTCATGCGCGGCGGAAGCTGCCGCGGCTTCGCTTGAAAGGCTGCCGTCCGCGCCGAGGTTAAGCTTGTAGGGCGCGTATCGTTTGTGGATGGCGTTGACCGCCTCGAACATCGCGATATGGAGCATTGCCTGCCCGCGCGCGTTGGAGGCGTTCGGAATCTGCTTTTCAATCGCGATGGCGTCCGCCTTGGCGTTCCAGTCCATGACAACATCGCCGCGGGCAGATGTGGTTGACAACGCCGCGACAAAGGCCCCCGCGAGCGTTGCCAAGCGAATTCGTGATGCCGATTTCATGGCGAGTTCCTCCATGCATGTGCGCGACAGGTCCGAGGCTGGCGCACAGGCTCACATACCCGCGGCGCGGCGTCGTGAAGAACCAGTGAAATTGTGATGAAATGCTCTAGGGTATCTGCGGACTGATCAGAATAGGCCAACTTCCTTGTCAAACCTCGTGGAACTCAAGAGCTATCGTTTTGGGCGATTCCTCGTCGATCGCCGATCGGCCTGTCTGCGCCTCGATGGCATCGTTGTGCCGTTGCGGCCAAAATCCTTCGACGTGCTGGTTTTCCTCGCGCAGAACGCGGGCCGGCTCGTTGCGAAGGCAGAGCTGATCGACAATGTCTGGCAGAACGTCAACGTCACCGAGAATTCGCTGGTCCAGTGCATCAAGGAAATTCGGCAAGCCCTGCACGACGACACCCAGACGACCATCGAGACCGTCTCCAAGCGCGGCTATCTCTTCGCTTCCCCGATAGTTGCCATCGACAGCGGCGATCCCGATGCAACCCCCATGCTGGCCGGCCAAGCGGGCGACAACCGCGCGCTGCAGCTGCCCGACCGTCCCTCCATCGCGGTGCTGCCGTTCCTCAATATGAGCGACAATCCCGATCAGGAATACTTCGCCGACGGCATGTCCGAAGACCTGATCACCGGACTGTCGCGGATCCGCTGGCTGTTCGTCATCGCCCGCAACTCGACCTTCGTCTACAAGAATCGCGCCGTCGACGTGCGGCAGGTCGCGCGCGAGCTTGGCGTCCGCTATGTGCTCGAAGGCAGCGTGCGCCGGGCCGGCCAGCGGCTGCGTGTCAGCGCACAGCTCATTGATGCTGTGACCGGTGGTCATCACTGGGCTGAGCAATACGGCCGCGAACTCGGTGACATATTCGCGGTGCAGGATGAAATCACTCGTAGCGTCGTCGCCTCGATCGAGCCGCGCCTGCTGGCAGCCGAGAGCGTCCGCGCGTTTTCGCGCTCGTCCAGCGATCTCGGGGCCTGGGAGCTGGTGGCGCGCGCGCAGACGCATGTCTGGCGCCTGACGCGATCAGACAATGAAGCGGCGATCGACGCTCTCAAGCGCGCCGTGGAGGCCTATCCGGGTTACGCCCCGGCGCGAAGTCTGCTCGGATTTCGCCTGGTGTTTGCCGCGCACAACGGCTGGATCGATCGGGATCAGGGCTTGCGCGCCGGCCGCCAGCACATCGTTCGAGCGGTCGCGCTCGACGATTGCGATCCATGGGGACAAATCGCGTTCGGCTATTCGTCCATGATGGAACGGCGCACCGAAGAATCCATCGCGGCATTCCGGCGCGCGGTCAACCTCAATCCGAGCTCGGCGGCGGCGCATTGCTATCTCAGTCATGGTCTGGCCTTTGCCGGTCAGGATCGCGAGGCGATCGCGCACGGCGAAGACGCCATCAGGTTGAGCCCATTGGACCCCGAGATGGCGATGATGCTGGGTGGTATCGCGGTCGCTCACTATCTCGCCGGCCGATATGCGCAGGCTCTCCGGTACGTGGAGGAACTGCTGCGGTTGCGTCCAGGATTTCTGGGCGCGCAACGCCTGCGCTGTGCGAGCCTCGCCCAGACCGGGCGTATCGAGGAAGCCCGGCAATTTCTAGCCACCCTGCGACTCGAGCATCCGCAACTATCGATCGATTGGATCCGAGCCAGCGTTCCCTATCAGACACCCGAACTGATGGAACGGTTCTTGGAGGGCATGCGTAAGGCGGGCCTGACCGAGGATTAAGACTGGCAAGGATCAGCACTCCAGTCGGGCCGAATAGCGCCGCTGACATTCTCGAAAGCGCCTTCTACCAGTTCGGCGACCAGCAAACGGTTGCGATCCACCGGGCCCGGCATAGTCGCGCGGCCGCGCGGAATTTTGCGGAAGCCGACGCGACTATAATAAGGTTCGTCGCCGACCAGTACGATCAGCCGCTGACCTGCTGCCTTGGAATCCTTCAGCGCGCGTTCAAGCAGCATTTTGCCGATACCACGCTCGCGGAACGGCGGCTCGACCGTCAGCGGCCCGAGCAACAGCGCGGGCGTATCGCCGATACAGACCGGCAGTTGCCGCACCGAGCCGACCAGTAGCGTGCCGATGCGCGCCGTAAACGACAGATCGAGGCGATGCGCGACATGCTCGCGCAGCCGGTAGGCACTCAGCACGAACCGGCCGGGACCGAAGGTGCGCTCGTGCAGCCGTTCGATCGCCTGCTCGTCAGCCGGCGTTTCGGCCCGGATCGTGAGAGAAAGCTCGTTCATGCTGGTTGGTCCGGTTCTAACATTCGCAATCCCTGCTGCTAGGCCCCTGGCGAATGTTAGAATCGATCACCAGCCAATTATTAATGCCAGTGAAGCTTTGAATTTGACATTCGCTTACAGAGCGACCCGGACGGCGATAGCGAATGTCAAATTCGCTTCACTGGTGGCGCGGAATAGCATCCCCAAATGGTCAACGCCAGTCCGGGATCAATACCCGGCCGTCGAACACCTCTGCAATACGGTTGCGCGTGCCGAGCGTGGTATCCGGGGGCAATTCCGACATTGCGAAAAAGCCGCAGGCGACAATCTCGCTGTTCGGCTCAGGCATGCGCTGCTGCCGATACGACCGCACGACGTACACCACCACGTGATCACGCTTCGAGACGCCGCGGCTGAAGAACACGCCATGCAGCACCGGCGCGCCGATGATCTCAATCAGCCCCTCCTCCATCAACTCACGCGCCAGCGAGTCCAGCACCGTCTCGCCGACCTCGACTCCTCCGCCCGGCAGATGCCAGCCATCGACATAGCTGTGTTTGACGAGAAAGATGCGATCGTCCGGGTCCAGCACCAGCGCCCGCACGCCCATGGTCATGCCACGGGCGAATCGTGAATAGAAATGAAAGAGACGCCGGATCATCGGCTCGAACTTGCGCCGCAAATCGAAAACAGCCATCACGCGATGTCTCCATGCGGCAGCCTGAACGGCCCGTGAGGCTTGGTATCTTGCGTCATGCCCTGCATCTTGCCAAAAGCAGACCGGCTTTCAAAGGCGGCGGCGCGTTTATGCATCACATCATATGACGGCATATGTCCTGGCTCATCTGTCCGATCCGCATCTGGCGCCGCTGCCGCAGCCGTCGCCGCGCGAGCTCATGGGCAAGCGGATGCTTGGTTATCTGAACTGGACGCGCAACCGTCATGCCTTTCATCGCCGCGACGTGCTTGATGCGCTGATCGCGGACATGAAGGCGCAACGTCCCGATCACATTGCGGTCACCGGCGATCTGATGAATCTTTCGCTCGATGCGGAGTTAAAGCAGGCGGCCAAATGGCTGCGCAGCGTCGGCACGCCTGAGCATGTCTCGCTCGTCCCCGGCAATCACGACGCATACGTGCCGGACATGCACGATCGCTTCGCCAGCGAGTGGGCGGATTATCTGCGCGGCGACAATGCGCCGCCGGACAGCGCAGTCACGTTTCCGTATGTGCAGCGGCGCGGACCGCTGGTGCTGATCGGATTGTCGACGGCAGTTCCGACGCCGCCTTTCATGGCTACCGGAAAACTCGGAACGCAGCAGCTTGCCGCGCTCGAGAAAATTCTTGCGAGCACTCCTCCTGAAGAAGCCTTTCGCGTGCTGTTGATTCATCATCCGCTCGATACCGACGTCAAGCGCCGCTACAAGCGGCTGCTCGACGCAGACGAACTGACGGCGATCCTGCGGCGGCGTGGCGCTGAGCTTGTGCTCCATGGCCACGATCATCGCCATGCCACGATTTGTATCGATGGCCTGCGCGGGAAAATTCCGGTGGTCGGTGTGCCGTCAGCATCCGCCGCAGACGACGGCAAACACGATCCAGCGGCCTACAATCTGTTTGCGATCACGCGCGAGAGCGATCACTGGCGCTGCGATATGCGCGTGCGCTCGTCGCTCAAAAACGGAATCTGGAAAGACGTGCGTGAGACGCGACTTATTTAAACGCCGCGCAGCACGGCGATGGCTGCGATGCCAAGCAGCACCACAACGCCGAACACCGCACCGAGCACGAATGTCCAGATCCCGCGCGAGCGCTTGGACGGCATAACTTCTGCCGCGGCAACAGCCGCCGGCAGCGATGAATCCGTCAGCGCATGTTCGCGCTCGATGATGCGCCGCGCGATGTAATCCGTGATCGCTTCCACGATCGGCTTGGTCTCATGCGATTCAGCCAGCACGGTGCGGCCAAATCGCGTGTCGCGCACAAAGCGATACTGCCGCTTGTCGCGGCCCATCATCACGTGAGCAACGACATCGATCCACAGCCGTGGCGTATCGCCCTGGCTGATGCCGCGATCGAACAGATCGATGCGGTCGGGAATTTCCTTGAACAGCGAGTCAAGTGCTTCGTTGAGGATCTCAAGCCGCGCCACCTCTGCATCGCGCAGATCGACCACAACGCTGGTACGGTCTGCGGCTTCGATGCGGGCGCGGCGCAACGCCTCGCGCAGCTTCACCGGGCGCTCGGCATTGCTGTTGTCTGCATTCGGCTCGGACATCGTCTGGCCTTTCCCGCGGATCGAAATGTTTCGTTAACCTATCAGTTACCACGATCAGGGCAAAGGGCCTTGATTCACAAGCGCTTACACCCATCCCCGCAGCGGGCGCGAGAGCCGTCGGCGCTCACAAGCAAACGGCCCCGCCCGGACATACCGGACAGGGCCGTTGTTATTGAGCGGTCAAAGGCTGACCGGGCGTTTGGATCAAGACGCGCCGCGGCTCGGCTCCTCGACGATCGAGAAGCGCACACCCGCCTTGTGCCGGTTCTCTTCCGAGACGATCTTCCACGCGTCTTCGGCCTCCTTGCGGGTCTTGAACGGACCCTGCACCTGAGCCGAACCCGCCACGAGCTTGTGAAAGTTCATCGAACCGAACTCGCCGCCAATGACCCAGAAATTGCTGCCGCTCATTTAGGCCTCCATTAATCCCGGACTATATTTAGTCACGCTGCGGCGCTTTGTAATGTAAATTCCGCAGGAATCCAGTGCTCACAGACGATCAGTCGGACGAGAACCCGAACGGAACATTGAGCCGCCGGTAATCGTCGGGAAGCAATTCACGGCCGATCGGGAGTTCGGATCGCGCCGCGCATGTCGGTCGGTGGCAAACGCGGCATGCAACGCCGATCGGCGTCAGTGCTTCGGCGCGAGGCCCAGACTCATCGCTGGTATAAATCAGCTTTCCTGCATGCTCGGCGGCGCAACCGATCGCAATGGCGCGCTCCACGCGCACAGCGCCGAACGAACCACCACCGGCCGTGACCGTGCGGGCAATGGAAAAGAATCGCTGACCGTCAGGTAACTCCAGCCATTGCGTCACGATCTGGCGCGGCGTTTTGAAAACTCCGTGAACCGACCACAACGGACAGGCTCCGCCGTGCTTGGCAAAGGGAAATCCGGCACCATCGAGCAGCTTGGAAATATTGCCGGCCGGATCGACGCGGATCAAAAAGAACGGGACTTTTTCCGCGCTCGGCCTCTGCAAGGTCGTGATGCGATGCGCGGTCTGTTCGAAGCTCGTGGAGAACTGCCGTGCCAGCGCTTCAACGTCGTAACGGCGAGCCTCCGCCGCCTTCGCAAACTCGGAATACGGCATGATCAGCGCCGCTGCGGCGTAACTCGCGAGCGAACGATGCGCCAGCAGCTTACCGCTTTTGGTACTGAAGTGGCCGGCTTTCAGCGCTGCGGCGATCTCCTTCTCGAACTCGAGATAGGCGAGTTGCTGCGCCAGCTGGAAGGTGAAGCTTGCCGTGTCGAGCGAGTCGTCAAACAGGATTTCCTTGCGGTGACGATCCAGCCGCCGGACCGAGCCAAGCATGACCTTCGGCGGCATATGACGAACGCGAAGATTGTGACGGACCTTCAGCCGCTCGATCAGCCAGTTGGTATCCGCCGGACCTTGCAGAACGCGCTCGGCCGCGTCGTCGATATCCGCGAAGTTATTCTTGCGCGCGGCCAGAAACCTGCGGACTTCAGCAACCGGATCGTTGACATCCAAACCGCCCCGGCGCGACTTCGACTCGACCCCTGTCAACCTCGGGCCTGAGCGATCAGCCAGCGCGAGTTGCTCCTCGCGATAGGCGGTGTAGAGCCGCAGGAAGGCCTCGGCCAGCCCCGGATAGCCGATGGCAATATCGCTGATTTCAAGCGAGGGAATATCGATGTCGGCGAACATCGGCTCCTTGAGAACCGCCTGCATGCGCGCCGTGTGATCCGCACCGCCGTCGCCGGCAAGATCAGCAAGATCGATCTTGTACGTGCGGGCGAGACGCAGCAGCATATCCGCCGTGACCGGCCGCTGATTTCGCTCCAGCAGCGCCACGTATGGAGCCGATATATCGAGATCGGCCGCCATATCCGCCTGTGTCAGGCCGAGATCGCGCCGCAGCCGTCGGAGCCGCGGCCCCATAAAAACCGAGCGTGTTGTCGATGTCGCCATAGGGCGTCGCCTTGCCAAAGCCTCCTAATTGTAAAGTAATTACATCATTACAACATAAGTTTGTAAAGTCTGACAAGTTATCTCTGAATCCTCTAGCGGTTGGCCGAATGATGCGTTCAAACAGGGACAACTTCATTCGGGAGCACCACCATGAATTACCAATCGCGCGGCATCACCGACCAAGCCATTCAAGGCCCGTCGTCCTACCAGGCTGAACTGAAGTCGGCTCAGGCCCTCCTCAAGGACCAGCCCACCTGGAACGGCGTCACCGCCGAAGCGGTCGCGCGCATGCGCTTGCAGAACCGCTTCAAGACCGGTCTGGACATCGCCCGCTACACCGCGGACCTGATGCGTGCGGACATGGCCGCGTATGATGCGGATCCCACCAAGTACACCCAGTCGCTGGGTTGCTGGCACGGTTTCGTCGCACAGCAAAAGCTGATCTCGATCAAGAAGCATTTCGGCGGCAAGACCGACCGCCGCTACCTGTATCTGTCGGGCTGGATGATCGCCGCGTTGCGTTCCGAGTTCGGTCCGCTGCCGGATCAGTCGATGCACGAGAAGACCTCGGTGCCGGCGCTGATCGAAGAGCTCTACACCTTCCTGCGTCAGGCCGACTCCCGCGAGCTTAACGACATCTTCCGTGACATCGACGCCGCGCGTAAGGCCGGCGACAAGGCCAAGGAAGCAGCGCTGATCGAGAAGGTCGACAACTTCCAGACCCACGTCGTGCCGGTGATCGCCGATATCGACGCAGGTTTCGGCAATGCCGAAGCGACCTATCTGCTGGCCAAGAAGATGATCGAAGCCGGCGCGTGCGCCCTGCAGATCGAAAACCAGGTGTCCGACGAAAAGCAGTGCGGCCATCAGGACGGCAAGGTGACGGTGCCGCATGAAGTGTTCCTGGCGAAGATCCGCGCCTGCCGTCACGCGTTCCTCGAGATGGGCGTCGACAACGGCATCATCGTGACCCGCACCGACTCGCTCGGCGCAGGCCTCACCCAGCAGATCGCTGTCAGCCACAAGGCGGGTGACCTCGGCGACCAGTACAACAGCTTCCTCGACTGCGAAGAAGTCGATGCGTCGAAGATCGGCAACGGCGATGTCATCATCAGCCGCAACGGCAAGCTGATGCGTCCGAAGCGTCTGCCGAGCAACCTGTATCAGTTCCGCGCCGGTACCGGCGTCGACCGCTGCGTGCTCGACAGCATCACCTCGCTGCAGAACGGCTCCGATCTGCTGTGGATCGAAACCGAGAAGCCGAACATCGCGCAGATCGCCGAAATGGTCGATCGCGTTCGCGAGGTGATCCCGAACGCCAAGCTCGCCTACAACAACTCGCCATCGTTCAACTGGACGCTGAACTTCCGCTGGCAGGTTTACGATGCCATGAAGGAAGCCGGTAAGGACGTCAGCAAGTACAACCGTGCCGAGCTGATGAAGGTGGAATACGACACCACGCCGCTGGCGATCGAAGCCGACGAACTGATCCGCACCTTCCAGGCGGATTCAGCAAAGCGCGCCGGCATCTTCCACCACCTGATCACGCTGCCGACCTATCACACGACAGCGCTGTCGACCGATAACCTCTCGAAGGAATATTTCGGCGACCAGGGCATGCTCGGCTACGTGAAGAACGTCCAACGCGCTGAAATCCGTCAGGGCATCGCCTGCGCGAAGCACCAGAACATGGCCGGCTCCGACATCGGCGACGACCACAAGGGATACTTCGCAGGCGCGGCGGCCCTGAAGGCTGGCGGCGCACACAACACGATGAACCAGTTCGACTAATCATCGCTGGTAGCGATCAAAACAAGAATGCCCGGCCATCACGGCCGGGCATTTTGCGTTTGTGGATATGGGATGCATGGGAGTCTATGGCGTCGTATTGGCCGTGCGCGCGAAATGCAATCAGGCGAGATCGATAAACGCCCTCAGCTTGAGCTGAACCGCACGAATGGTCGCGCGATCGAGACGGCCGGCGCGCCGCTCGATGCGCGCTGGATCGATGCAGGCCAATTTCGCAGTGCGCACCACCGACGGCGCGGGCAAGCCGCCCTTTTTCTGATCGGGAATCGCCACATCACATGACCACGGTTCGTTGGCCGCGCTTGTAACCATAACAATCCAGATCAGACCGTGTGTCGCAAGTTTTCGTGTCGAAACCACAAGCGCTGGACGCCGTTTCTCGGCAAGCCGGTCGGCATAGGGAAACGGCACAACCACAACGTCGAACGGTTCATACCGGATTGGTGCCATGGTCATTTCCAGTGAGCTTCGTCGTCTCACGATTTCCCGGCAACCCTTGCGAAGCGCTGTTCAGATGAACGCTATAATTCAGCGAAGGCTTTTTCATCCGCTTCTCCAGTCCATTCAGAAAACGCCGCAAACGGATCGTCGACCTCCGCAGACGGAGCCTTGTCCAGCAAAACGCCCTCGCTGGTCAGGCGATAACGCAGGGTATCTCCCGGTCCGATCCCGAGCCGTTTCCTCACGTTTGTCGGAATCACGGTCTGGCTTTTGACCGAAACCTTTGAAAAAGATGCATTTGGGCTCTGTTTGCTCATACCCATAAAATAGCTTACCGTCTTACGTCTTACAAGACCGGAGATTTATCCCGATATGGCTTTCGCTGCCCGCCTGCTCACGGCAATTCTGCTGATCTTTTCCTCCACCGCCCTCGCCCAGACGCCCGGCCCATGCCGCAAGGGGGTCGGCTTTCCGCAATTCCTCGATCAGCTCAAGCAGGATGCGGTGAAGGCCGGTGTCTCGCAGCGCGCGATGGCGATGGCCGCACCGCTCATGGTCTACGACGCCAGTATCGTCAATCGCGATCGCGGTCAGCGCGTGTTCGGGCAAATCTTCACCGATTTCTCGGGACGCATGGCGTCCGACGCGCGCATGGTCAAAGGGCGGCAACTGATTCAGCAATACGCACAGGCCTTTGCGCGCGCCGAAAAGGAATATGGCGTGCCGCCCGCAGTGATCGCCGCGTTCTGGGCGCTGGAGAGTGACTTTGGCGCGGTGCAGGGCAAGCTGCCGATCATGCGCTCGCTGGTATCGCTGGCTTACGATTGCCGCCGCTCGCAGATGTTTCAGGACGAAACCATCGCCGCGCTGAAAATCCTTGATCGTGGCGACCTGTCGCCGGGCGAACTGATCGGCTCGTGGGCCGGCGAACTTGGCCAGACGCAATTCCTGCCGAGGCACTATTACGATTACGCGGTGGACTTCGACGGCAACGGCAAGCGCGATCTGATCCACAGTCCGCAGGACGTGATCGGCTCGACTGCGAACTACATCGCCAACGGCTTGAAGTGGAAACGCGGCGAGCCATGGATTCAGGAAATCCGCGTCCCTGCAAACCTCCCATGGGAGCAGACCGATCTCTCGATCAAGCATCCGCGCTCGAAATGGGCGCAGTGGGGCGTGACGCTGGCCGACGGACGGCCGCTGCCGAATGACGCCCTGCCCGCATCGGTTTTGCTGCCGATGGGCCGCACCGGACCGGCGTTTTTGGCTTACACTAACTTCGCCGCCTACACCGAATGGAACAACTCGCTGATCTATTCGACGACGGCAGGTTATCTCGCAACACGCATCGCCGGTGCGGGGCCGATGCGGCGGCCTGAAACTCAGGTGGCGCAGCTGCCCTTCAACGACTTGAAAGAGATGCAGCAAATCCTCGCCAGGCGCGGCTATAACGTCGGCAAGATCGACGGCATCATGGGCCAACAAAGCCGCATCGCGGTGAAGGCGATGCAGGTGAAGTACGGACTACCCGCGGATTCGTGGCCGACCGCCGAATTGCTTGCGCGCCTGCGCAGCGGCGCATAGAGGCAACACATGATCCCCACGTCGCATTACGTCGAGCTTTGCGGCCGCGAAGTGCACTACGTCGAGTGGGGCACACGCGGCAAGCCGCCGCTGATCATGTGGCACGGCGTGGCGCGCACCGGGCGCGACTTCGACGACATCGCGATTGCTATGGCGAACAATCGCCACATCATCGTGCCGGATACGATCGGGCGCGGATTGAGCGAATGGAGCCCGGAGCCGACCAAAGAGTATTCGCGCAAGTTCTACGCCCGACAGGCCGAGGCGTTGCTAGAGTCGCTGAACTTCAACGTGGTCGATTGGCTCGGAACGTCGATGGGCGCGATCATCGGCATTGAGGCGGCTGCCAACAATCTCAAAGGCCGCTTCCGCCGTTTCGTTCTCAACGATATGGGTCCGATCGTAGCGCAGGCCGCGCTTGATCGCATCAAGTCGTATGCAGGGGCGCCGCCGCCGAAATTCAAGCGCGTCTCCGAACTCGAGGCTTACTTCCGTCAGATCTATAAACCTTACGGCTATATGACGGACGCGCAGTATCTGCGGCTGACCGAAACGTCCACGCGCCGCAATCCGGATGGCACCGTGTCACCGCATATCGACCCGGAGATCAAGATTCACTTCGATTCGAACGAAGAGCAGTGGGACAACTGGGCGAGACTCACGTGCGACATGCTCTGCCTGCGCGGGGAGACGTCCGATCTGCTGTTACCCGAAGATTGCGAGCGCATGCTGCGGGACAATCCGCGTTGCCAGATCGTGACCATTAAAGGCTGTGGCCATGCGCCAGCATTGAACGTGCCGGATCAGATCAAGCTCGTTTCGGATTTCCTCAACACCGGCTTGTGACTCAAGCTGCGCTTCCCTGACACTTTCCGGCAACAGTGATTGCTTAAGACGTTTTAACCGACCCGGTCGGGCTTGTATCCCGGTTGCGCAGTGACGATCTGTCAACGGCTGATCCATCGCCAGCCTCAGACTGCAAACCGCATCATCCAAAGAACACCAATAACATTAGGGATATCTCCATGTCGCTCCACGCCGTTGCCGTGCCTACGTTCGTCCAGATTCTGACCAGCCTCACCAAGGTGCTCGACAAAGCCGAAGCCCACGCGACCGCCAAGAAATTCCAGCCCGATGTGCTGCTCTCCTCGCGGCTTTATCCGGACATGCTGCCGTTGACGAAGCAAATTCAGCTGGCCTGCGATTTCGCCGCCAAAGGCTGCGCCCGCCTCACTGCATCGGAGGTGCCCTCGATACCTGACACGGAGACCAGCTTTGCGGAACTAAAGACCCGCATCGCCAAGACCATCGACTACGTAAAAGCCTTCACGCCCGCGCAGTTCGATGGCGCGGAGACGCGCAACGTCACCTTCCCGTCCGGCCCCAGCGCCACGACCACGTTGACCGGCCAGCAGTTCCTCAATCACTTCTCGCTGCCGAATTTCTACTTCCACACCGTCACCGCCTACGACATTCTGCGCCACAATGGCGTCGAGGTCGGCAAGCGGGACTTTCTCGGCACGTTCTGAGTTCGTCACTGCTCCGTCATTGCGAGGAGCCCCCGGATCGGCGCTTTCGCGCCGTCCGAGTACAGGCTCCGCGACGAAGCAATCCAGTCTTGCAATTGCGGCTCTGGATTGCTTCGCTTTCGCTCGCAATGACGACGATCTTGAATAACTAGCCAAAATTAGAAGCGTCATCCAAGAAGAGCGCCGGGGAAACATCATGTCCACCACAACGCGCGCGCCGATCACGCTCGACCCGTCCGCTTCGCTGCATGCGGAGTCGATCGGTCATGGCAAACGATACGGCCGCCTGCAAGGCCGCCGCATCATGGTGGTCGGTGCAGGTCAGCGCAAAACCGTTGACGAAGAGCCGCCGATCGGCAATGGCCGTGCCGCGTCTCTGTTGTTTGCGCGCGAAGGCGCGGCCATCGCATGCGTCGATATCGTGCAGGACGCCGCCGACAACACCTGCGAGCAGATCATCGCCGAGGGCGGCAAGGCCTTCACCGATATTGCAGACGTGAGCGATCCCGATGCGATCGCGCCGTGTCTGGAGCGCTGCGCCAAAGAACTCGGCGGCCTCGATGGACTATTTCTCAACGTCGGCATCTCGCATGGCCTGCAACTGCCGGACATGACGGTCGAGTCATGGGACAAGAATTTCGGCGTCAACGTGCGCAGTCACATGCTGTTCGCGCAGGCCGCGCTGAAAACCATGGACCCGGGCGGCGCGATCATCCTCACCTCGTCGATCGCGAGCCAGCGCGCCAACGGCTACAACCCGGCCTATGAGGCGTCGAAGGCAGCACAGATCGCACTCGGCCGCGCCATCGCCCGTGCTGGCGAAGAAAGAGGCATTCGCTGCAATGTGATTGCGCCGGGGTATATCGACTCGCCGATGGGCCGCGACGCCAGCCGCCGCCGCTCCGATCGCGCTGTGACGGTGCCATTCGGCCGTCAGGGCACCGGATGGGAGGTCGGTTATGCTGCGGTTTTTTTGATGTCGAACGAATCATCCTACGTGAATGCACATACGCTGTTCGTCGATGGCGGACATCTGTCGGGCATCCATCGCGTCAACAAGACCTGAGTGCCTTTTATATGAGCGCGATTTGAAATTGCAGACCGCAATGCACACGTAAGAGAGACCGCACACGTCAGAGACATCCCTCCCTCATCCACCTCACGGAAATCAAAAAATGAGCGACGCCAAACTGTTCGACACCTATCAGCTGGGGCCCACCAAACTTTCCAACCGCGCCGTGATGGCGCCGCTGACGCGCAATCGCGCTCTGGACGGAATGGTCCCGAATCCCCTTGCCATCGAATATTACGGCCAGCGCGCGTCCGCGGGGCTTCTGATCACCGAAGCCAGTCAGGTTTCGCAGCAAGGTCAGGGCTATCAGGACACGCCTGGCATCTATTCGAAGGATCAGGTCACAGGCTGGCGCAAGGTGACCGATCGCGTCCATGAGCGCGGCGGGAAGATCTTTCTGCAGCTCTGGCATGTCGGACGTATTTCTCACACCGATCTTCAGTCTGGCGGACAGGCCCCGGTTGGGCCAAGCGCCCTTCAGGCCAAGGGCAAGACCTTCGTCGGCGGCAAGTTCGTCGATGTCTCAGCGCCGCGCGCGCTCGAGCTTTCGGAAATTCCGGGAATCATCGACGCCTTCAAGACCGGCGCTGCCAACGCTATCGCGGCCGGATTCGACGGTGTCGAGGTTCATGGCGCCAACGGCTATCTGCTCGACCAGTTCGCCAAGGACGGCGCCAACAAGCGCACCGACGCTTACGGCGGCTCGATCCAGAACCGCGCGAAACTGATGCTCGAAGTCACCAAGGCCGTTGCTGGCGAAGCCGGACCCGATCGCACCGGCATTCGCCTGTCGCCCGTGACGCCAGCCAACGATATATCGGACAGCAACCCGCAACCGTTGTTCGACTACATCACCGACCAGCTCAGTGCGCTGAAGCTGGTTTACATTCACGTGATCGAGGGCGCGACCGGCGGCCCGCGCGACATCGCACCGTTCGACTACACGAGCCTGCGCAACCGCTTCAAGGGCGCCTACATCGCCAACAACGGCTACGACTATGCGCTGGCGAAGAAGGTTATCGACGAGAACAAGGCTGACCTGATCGCGTTCGGAAAGCCGTTCATCTCGAACCCGGATCTGGTGGAGCGCCTGAAGACAGGCGCGCCGCTCAACGAGGCCGACCGCAACACATTCTACGGCGGCGGCGCCAAGGGCTATACGGATTATCCCGTTCTGGCCTGATCGGGTATGATCAACGTCTAAAAATACTTCCTGCCTCTCCCGTTTTTTTGGGGAGAGGCAGAGCCTCCATGGCTTCTAAGCGAAAACCACGTCGGTCTTGACCACTTGCTGAGGTTTGACCGAATCCTGGCGCGTCGAAGACGTGCGATCATGCAGTGCACGGTAGGCTGCGCGCTCGGCGTCTCGGGCATTCTTGAAAAACTGGCCCTCAAGCGCGTTGAAGGCGTGGCTGGCTGCGAAGAACTGAAACCCCTGAGGGCTACGCACCACGATACCCGCAGGCTCAGAGTTCACTTCGATAATGTAAGTGTCCGACATTCGTCCCTCAGCCTGATCAGTTCAGCGATGCTAAAACCCGGAACGCACGAAAAAGTTCAAACTGACTCATCGTTGGGCACGATCTGTCTGGAAATCGCCCAGACGCATTCTACCGCACCGCAACCTGCGACTCTGGAATCACGCTGACGCATATATCGCCTTCACGCAGAGCCTATAATTGCGCTGCAAGACAGCGATATGAATCGCGCGCGACGGCCTTACGCCAAAAACAGGCTCAAGAGCCAGTTTGTGAAAAGCAAGGACCGTGCCGCCGGGCTAACGCGGCAATTCGATTCAATTTTGCGGTTGCGAAGAGATCGTGTGTGGCTGCCCGTCATCGTCGATCGCGACGTAGACGAACTGCCCATCGGTGACGAGCAGCAGATCGGACTCCTGCCGCCGCTGCACCCAGGCCTCGACCGAGACCGTGATCGAGGTCCGCCCTGTCTTGATCGTGTCGGTGTAGACGCTGACAACATCGCCGACATAGACCGGCTTGCGGAAAGTCATGGCATTGATCGCCACCGTCACAGTCCGCGCCTTGGCCGATTTCGAGGCATGGATGCCGCCAGCGATATCCATCTGACTTAGCAGCCAGCCGCCGAAAATATCGCCATTCTGGTTGGTGTCGGCGGGCATCGCCATCGTGCAGAGCGAGAGATTGCCGCGTGGCGCTGACGGCGCACCATCGGAGGCATGCTGATGCGGTTGCCTGTCACCCATAGCTGCGCCCTTTCGTGCCCAACGGAACTACCTTGAACGACTATGACAGCGGGCAGTCCGGCGCAAGCATCGGTCAGGAGAAGTTGGACCATCCCGCGTCCGGATTGAAACGTGGCCCGAACTTCGTAGCGAGCGAGCGTAATGTCGTCACCACATTGTTGACGCCGCGAGTGCGCGCGTAGTTCAGCGGTCCGCCCCGGAACGGCGCATACCCAGTACCGAAGATCATCGCGCCGTCTACAACGTCCGCGTTATCGACAATGCCTTCGCGCAGGCACGCGACGCAGACGTTCGACATCGGCAGCACGAGGCGATCGATCATCTCGGCCTGTGGCGGCGTCACGCCGCCGGGCTTCGGCATCTTCTCGGCCTTGCCATCCTTCCACACGTAGAAACCTTTGCCGGTCTTGCGGCCGAGTTCGCCTTTGGCGACTTTCTGCTTCAGCCATTCGGGTGCCGGCGGCAGCGACGGATCGAGCTTGCTGCGCAGCATATCGCCGACAGCGAGACAGATATCGAGGCCGACCTGATCGGCCAACTCAATCGGCCCCATCGGCAGGCCGAACTTTTCCGCCGCTGCGTCGATCACGGTTTTGTCGACCTTCTCGTCGAGCATGACCATCGCCTCCAGCATGTAGGGCGTCAGCGCACGGTTGACCAGAAAGCCCGGCGAACTCTTCACCGGCAGCGGCAGGCGGTCGATCGCCCCGACGAACGCCTGCGCAGCGGCGAGAATCTGCGGATCGACGCCGTCGTGGCTGACGACTTCCACCAGTTGCAGCCGCGACACCGGGTTGAAGAAATGCAGACCGACCAGCCGTTGCGGCGACGCCAGCGTGGTGCGCAACTCCTGCAGCGGAATGCTCGAGGTGTTGGTGGCAAGGATCGCGCCCGGTTTCATGCGTGGTTCGAGCCCCGCATAGACCTTCTGCTTCAGATCGAGCTTTTCCGGCACCGCCTCGATGATGAGATCGGCATTGCGCACGCCCTCACCCGTGAGATCCGGCATCAGACGATCCAGCGCATCGCGCACATCGATCTTCTTGCGCAGGATCTTGCCGAACAGCTCGGCCGCCCGCTTGATCGCGCCTCCAATGGGCTCGGCTTTCATATCCGCCAGCGTCACATGCAAGCCCTGCCTTGCGCACCACGCCGCGATATCGCCGCCCATCGCGCCCGCACCGATCACATGCACGCGCTCGACTTTATTGTCCTTGCCGGCCAGCGCCTTCATCTGCTCGCGCAGGAAGAACACCCGGATCAGGTTTTGCGCCGTGGGCGTCACCATCAGCGTCGCGAACGATGCAATCTCGGCCTTGAGCATCGCCGCGCGGTCGCCGCGATGTTTCTCCCATAGATCGATCAGCGCATACGGTGCCGGGTAATTCTCCTTGGCGGCGGCTTTGGCCGCCTCCGTGCGCATCCGTGACGCAAGAAGTCCCCGCACCGGACCGGCGTTCAGGATCGCAACCCGCGGCGAACGCTTGGCGCGCTTTAGCTTTCCGAAGATCGCATCGCGCACCGCCGCCTCGACATGACGCTCCTGCGTCACCGTATCGACCAGACCGAGCGAGCGCGCTTTGCGTGCGTCGATGGTCCGCCCCGTCAACATCATCGGCATAGCTTCGAGCGGGCTCACCAGTTCGGTGAACCGCACGGTGCCGCCGAGACCCGGATGCAGTCCGAGCATCACTTCCGGAAAACCGAAGCGCGCGTTGTCGATCGCAATCCGCATCTTGCAGGCCAGCGCCACTTCAAGTCCGCCGCCCAGACAAAAGCCGTGAATCACGGCGACTGTCGGTATCCTCAGGGCCTCAAGACGATCGATCACGCCATGCCCGCGCGCGATCATCGTCTCGATGGCGCGAGGATCGGCAGCGCCCTTGAACATGTTGATGTCCGCGCCCGCAATGAAACCGGAGGGCTTCGCCGAGCGGACGACCAGCCCGGCCGGGCGCTGGATTTCGAGCTGCGCGAGAATGCCGTCAAATTCTTCGAGTACATCGGCGGACAGCGTATTGGCGCTGGCGTCCGCACGATCGAACAGCAGCCAGGCGATGCCATCGCTGTCGCGGGTCAGCTTGAAATTCTTGTACGGATTGGCGTCGTCGAAACGCGGCCCGAGCTGCAGCTCGCGATCGCGCAGGACGTCCATGACCTTGATGGGCTTCGGGTTCATGGCCATTCTCATACCGTCTCGATCAGCATTGCGCCGCCAAGCCCGCCACCGATGCATTCGGTGGCGATGCCGCGCCGCGTGCCAAGCCGTTTCATGGCGTTGACGAGATGCAGCACGATGCGGTTGCCGCTGGTGCCGACCGGATGACCGAGGCTGATCGCGCCGCCATCCACATTGAGCCGCTCGTGCTCGATCACACCGGCGGCACCGTCGAGCCCCAGCACTTCACGGCAGAACTTGTCGTCGTTCCATGCGGCGAGACAGCCCAGCACCTGCGGCGCGAACGCTTCATTCAGCTCCCAGGTCTGCACGTCTTGCAGCGTCATGTGATTGCGCTTGAGCAATTCCGTCGAGCACAGCACCGGACCCAGACCCATGATCGAGGGATCGAGTGCTGACCATTGGCTGTCGATGATCTCGGCCTTCGGCGTCAGGCCGTATTTCTGCACCGCCTCCTCGGACGCCACGATGGTCCAGGACGCACCGTCGGTGATCTGCGACGAGTTGCCCGCCGTGACCTTGCCCCACGGCCGTTCGAACACCGGTTTTAGCCTGGCAAGCTGCTCGACGCTCGAATCCGGGCGCACGCCATCGTCGTTATCGTAGACTTTTCCGTCGCGGCCAAACGCGGTCTCGACTTCGCCCTTGAGCCAGCCTTCCTGCTGCGCCTTGGCGAGGCGCTTGTGGCTTTCGGTGGCATATGCGTCCGCCTGTCGCCGCGTCACGCCGAACAGGTGCGCCACGACTTCGGCGGTCTGGCCCATGTTGAGATCGGTGATCGGATCGGTCAGTCCCCGTTCGAGCCCGATGATCGGCTTCAGATACGAGGGGCGAATCCGCAACGCCGCAGCGATCTTGCCGCCGATGCCTTTTGCCGTTGCAAGTCCGGCGAACCAGCGCACACCCTGCTGCGGCCAGACCAGCGGCGCATAACTTAACGCCTCGGTGCCGCCGGCCAGGATCATGTCAGCATGGCCCTCGCGGATAGTGCGATACGCCGTGTCGATCGACTGCATGCCGGAGCCGCAGTTGATCTGCACCGTGAACGCCACCATCGCCTCGCCCATGCCCAAGCGAAGCGCGGCAACACGGGCGGGGTTCATCTCGTCGGCGATAACGTTGACGCAGCCAAGGATGACCTGATCGAACGCGTTGGCCGGAAATGGCTGCCGCGCCAGCAGCGGCCGCCCGCATTGAACGGCGAGATCGACCGGCGTGAACGGACCGGGTCCGTTGCGCGCTTTGAGAAACGGAGTCCGGCTGCCGTCGATTATGTAAACAGGTCGCGCCATCAGCTTGCGGCTCGGGTCGGGCTGACCTCCTGCGGGAATCGTTGCTCTCGCTTGCGGTAGATCGACGACAGCGCCTCAGGCGCGAAGTCGTCGACCATTATCACCTTGGCCACCGCCTCATCCGCAGCCTGCATACGCTCGCCCTCCGCCGCCGTAATGACTCCAGTCTTCACAGCCTCGCGCCAGTTGCGCACCCGCGCTGCCTTCATCTTGCGCTCGACATCCTCGACGCCCGTCACCAGCACGAACGCGCGTTCAAGCCGGGCAACGCCGAAATCGTCGTCGACGTGGGCAAGACCCGATGTCAGGCGATCGCGTGCCGCCGACGGCTCCAACACAATCTGCGCGCAGCGATGCACGATATCGTCGGACGGGCCGAGGACGCGCGCACCGAATGGCTGCACGATGAATTTCAGCATCGTCGCGACAAACCGGTTCGGCAGATTGGCGAAGATTTCACAGAAGCGCTGGTCGATGATGCGTGCGCCGTTCGACATGCACCATTGCACCGCCGCGAAGTCGGCCTCCTGCCGCCCCTCGTCCTGCCAGCGCTTGAGCACGGCGGAGAGCAAATACAGTTCGGAGAGAATGTCGCCGAACCGCGCCGAGAGCATTTCCTTGCGCTTCAGCGCGCCACCGAGCGTCAGCAGCGCCATGTCGGAGCACAACGCAAAGGCCACCGAATAGCGCGACAGCTTGCGAAAGTAGCGGGTGGCAACGCCGGCATCAGGCGCGGGCGCAAACGCGCCGCGAGACCAGCTTCGGCCCCAAGCCACGAAGATATTCTTGATCGCGTGACCGGCATGCTTCCAGAAGACCTTGTCGAAGGCCTCGAGCCCGCGCGCCTTGTCCTGATCGCCGATCGCGTTCAGCTCTTCGAGCATATAAGGATGCGCGCGGATCGCGCCCTGCCCGAACACGATCAGGTTGCGCGTCAGGATGTTCGCGCCTTCCACCGTGATCGCGACCGGGATCGCGCGATAAAGATTGCCGAGATAATTCTGCGGCCCGTCGATCACGGCCTTGCCGGCATGAATATCCATGGCATCATCGACCGCCGTGCGCATGCGCTCGGTGGCGTGCAGCTTCATGATGCCGGAGATCACTGCCGGATGATGGCCCTGATTGAGCGCCGAGCAGGTCAAACGGCGCGCGGCGTCGATCATGTAAGCGGTGCCGACGATGCGGGCCAGCGGCTCCTCGATGCCTTCGAACTTCGCGATCGGTACGTTGAACTGCTGGCGAATGCGCGCATACGCACCCGTGGTACGGGCCGCAAAGGCTGCACCCGCCGCAGAGAGCGAGGGCAGCGAGATGCCGCGCCCTGCCGCCAACGCGGTCATCAGCATCTTCCAGCCCTGACCGATCCGCTCCTGACCGCCGATGATGTAGTCCATCGGGATAAATACATCGTGGCCTTTGTTCGGACCGTTCTGGAACACCTGCATCGCCGGCAGATGACGGCGGCCGATCTCGACGCCCGGCATGTCAGTCGGGATCAGCGCCACGGTGATGCCGAGGTCTTCTTTATTGCCGATCAGACGATCCGGATCGTAAGCCTTGAATGCGAGACCAAGCAGCGTCGCCACGGGTCCGAGCGTGATGTAACGCTTGTGCCAGTTCAGCTTGAGTCCGATAACTTCGCGGCCTTCGAACTGTCCTTTGCAGATAATGCCGGTGTCGATCATCGACGCGGCGTCGGAGCCTGCCTCCGGGCTGGTGAGACCGAAGCATGGAATGTCACGGCCATCGGCCAGACGCGGCAGCCAGCGATCCTGCTGATCCTTGGTGCCGAAGCGCATCAGGAGTTCGCCGGGTCCGAGCGAGTTCGGCACCATCACGGTGACCACAGCGGTTGCCGAGCGCGAGGAAATTTTCCGCACCACTTCGGAGTGCGCGAAGGGTGAGAAGCCGAGCCCGCCAAACTCCTTCGG
>JAKFUP010000031.1 GCA_021732625.1 Hyphomicrobiales bacterium | reverse complement strand
TAGGTCGTCGCGGCCTTGATGGTCAGCGTGTCGCCCGATGCCTCGACGCCGATCAGCGCCGGAATCCGGCCGATGTCGATCACGCTGGTCGGTGCAGCGAGTCGTTGCTTCATCACAGGGATCAGCGTGTGGCCGCCAGCCAGATACTTCGCCTCAGCATCCTTGGCGCTGAGTGCGGCGGCTTCGTCGATGCTCGATGGACGGTGATAGATGGTCTCGTACATGATCGTTCTCCCGTCCTACTCAGCTGCCTGCTTCATGTGAATCGCATGCCACACCCGGCTCGGCGTCGCAGGCATTTCCAGCTTGTCGTGACCGATCGCATCGGTGATCGCGTTGATCACGGCAGGCGTCGAGCCGATCGCGCCCGCTTCGCCACAGCCTTTGATGCCGAGCGGATTGCCCGGACACAGCGTCGTGGTGTGCTGGAGCTTGAACGATGGCAGGTCGTCGGCGCGCGGCATGGCGTAATCCATGTACGACGCGGTCAGGAGTTGGCCGCTCTCATCGTAGACTGCGCCTTCCAGCAGCGCCTGGCCAATGCCCTGCGCGATGCCGCCGTGAACCTGACCTTCGACGATCATCGGGTTGATCAGACGACCGAAGTCGTCGGCGGCGACGAAGTTGACGAACGTGGTTTTGCCGGTGCCGGGATCGACATCGACTTCGCAGACATAACAGCCGGCCGGGAACGTGAAGTTGCTCGGATCGTAGAACGCGCTCTCCTTCAGCCCCGGCTCCATGCCGTCCGGCAGGTTGTGCGCGGTGTAGGCCGACAGCGCGACGTTCGCGAGCGCCATCGCCTTGTCGGTACCGGCCACCTTGAACTCGCCGTTCTCGATGACGATGTCCTGCTCGGACGCTTCGAGATGGTGAGCCGCGATCTTCTTGGCCTTGGCCTCCATCTTCTCCATCGCCTTCACGATCGCCGAGATGCCGACAGCACCCGAGCGTGAGCCGTAGGTGCCCATACCGAACTGCACCTTGTCGGTGTCGCCGTGGACGATCGAGACCTGATTGACCGAGATGCCGAGGCGATCCGCCACCACTTGCGCGAATGTCGTCTCATGGCCCTGACCGTGGCTGTGCGAGCCGGTGAGGATCTCGATGGTGCCGACAGGATTGACGCGCACCTCGGCGGATTCCCACAGGCCCACGCCCGCACCGAGACTGCCAACGGCCTTCGACGGCGCGATGCCGCAGGCCTCGATGTAGCAAGAGAATCCGATGCCGCGCAGCTTGCCTTCGCTTTTGGCTTTCGCCTTGCGTGCGGGAAAGCCGGCGTAGTCGATGGTTTTCAACGCGGCATCCAGCGAAGCGTTAAAGTCGCCGGTGTCGTACGCCATGATCACCGGCGTCTGATGCGGGAAGCTGGTGATGAAGTTCTTGCGGCGCAATTCCGCAGGATCGGCTTTCAGTTTGCGTGCGGCGGTTTCCATCATCCGCTCCACCACGAAGCTCGCTTCAGGGCGGCCCGCGCCGCGATAGGCATCGACAGGAGTGGTGTTGGTGTAGACGCTGACGACTTCGGCGTAGATGTTCGGGATGTTGTACTGGCCCGACAGCAGCGTTGCGTAGAGATAGGTCGGCACCGACGACGAGAACAGCGACATGTAGGCGCCGAGATTCGCGTGCGTTTTCACGCGGAGACCGACGATCTTGTTGTCCTTGTCGAAGGCCATCTCCGCCTTGGTGAGATGGTCGCGGCCATGCGCATCAGTGAGGAAGGCTTCGGTACGGTCCGACGTCCATTTCACCGGACGGCCGGTTCGCTTGGACGCCCACAGCGCCACCATTTCTTCCGGATAGATGAAGATCTTCGAGCCGAAGCCGCCGCCGACATCCGGCGCAATCACACGCAGCTTGTGCTCCTGCGCGACGCCGTAGAATGCCGATAGCACAAGCCGTGCGACATGAGGGTTCTGCGACGTCGTATGGAGCGTGAAATGCTCTTCCGCGGAATCGTATTCGGCAACGGCCGACCGCGGCTCCATCGCATTCGGGACGAGGCGGTTGTTCAGGATGTCCATCGCGACGACATTTGCGGCGCTCTTGAAGGCTGTATCCGTCGCGGCCTGATCTCCGATATGCCAGTCATAGATGATGTTGCCGGGGGCCTCCGGGTGAAGCTGCGGCGCGCCTGCTGCGATCGCCGCGGTAATGCTGGCCGCTGCCGGCAGTTCGTCGTAAGTAACTTCGACAGCATCGGCGCCGTCGCGCGCCTGATTGCGGGTTTCGCCGATCACGACGGCAACCGCCTGTCCGACGAAGCGCACGGTCTCCGGCGCCATCGCCGGCCATGCGCCCATTTTCATGGGCGTGCCGTCCTTGGAGTGGATCATCCAGCCGCAAATGAGATTACCGATCTTGTCCTCGACGATTTCCTTGCCGGTGAGCACCGCCACAACACCGGTCTTCTTCATTGCCTCGGATATATCGATGCTTTTGACCTTGGCGTGGGCGTGGGGGCTGCGCACGAAGTGCGCGTAGGTCATGCCGTGGACGCGGACGTCGTCGACATATTTTCCCTTGCCGGTGACGAAGCGTTTGTCTTCCTTGCGCGCAACCCGTGCGCCAATTCCCTCAACACCCATCGTTCTCTCCTGTCGGGCAGTTTGCGCCTTGCGCGGGAAATCGCTGCATGGCGGTTCTGCTGCTGGTTGAAGCCTGACGATCAACGAGCGCCGGGATTTACTCGCCGGCGTTCGCGCAAAACATCACTCGGCAGCGTTCGCGACCTTCATCCGGCCGGCGGCGTCGAGCACCGATTTAACGATGTTGTGATAGCCGGTGCAGCGGCAGATATTGCCTTCGAGTTCCTGCCGCACGGTAGCTTCATCGAGCTTTCCACTGTGACGATGCACCATATCGACCGCGGACATAATCATGCCGGGCGTGCAGTAACCGCACTGCAGACCATGATTGTCGCGGAACGCGGCCTGCATTGGATGCAGTTCGTCGCCCTTCGACAGGCCCTCGATGGTGGTGATCTTGCTGCCGTTGGCTTGCCCAACGAGGACGGTGCAGGATTTCACCGCGCGCCCGTCGATATGGACGGTGCAGGCGCCGCACTGGCTGGTATCGCAGCCGACATGCGTGCCGGTGAGACCCAGATGATCGCGCAGCAGATGGACGAGGAGTGTTCTGTCTTCAGCGTCAGCGGAAACGGCCTTTCCGTTGACAGTCAGCTTGATGGTCGACACGTCTGCCTCCCCATATTCAATTTTTCATTATTCTAATTAGAAACACGGTCTCCGCAGTTTGCAATGAGGTATTCGGCAAAAAGGTCTTTGCCTTATGACGGATGGGCGCGGCCGGGCGAACTGGCGCGAGGTAACTTGCCAAAGCCGCAAGGCGCAGGTGATTTTGTGCAGTAGCGAAGTGAGGAGCGGCTGGTTCTGGAAAATTTGAGCGGCATCGTACCGATCTGTCTTGTTGGATCGGGGCACCTGCATGCCGTGACATTTGCCTTCATCACAATGTAAACGTGCGGAACGGTAATCGGGTCTGGCCGCGATCGAGTGCCGTACCAAAGCGATATGTATTTCATGCTGATATCGTTGAAGAAATTCTCCGTTTTGGTTCGGCGCGGCGAGGTCATTTCCGGGCGTGAGTTTACGCCTCCTTATCCATTTCCATTTACCTTGGCGTGCAGCATCGGGTGGCCATAACCCGATAAGCATCGACCGAAGCAATCTGGGGGATACGGGTGGCCTGGTTCACATTCAAACGCAGCCAAACACCGAAACAGCCAAAATCAAAAAAGCCGGGGCTGATCGCCAATCTCAGTCTGCGCAAGAAAATCATGTCCGCCTTCGGTGTCGTGACCATGCTGTTCGCCCTCAACATGGGCGCGATCTACATGGGCTACATGCAGATCAACGAAGGCCAGAAAGCTTACACCGCCAGCGTCGCCTCGGCCAACGTGGCGCGCGATCTCGATCGCGAAATGGCGACGTATCAAATGCTTTCGCGCTTTTTCGTGCTGACCGGCGCCGATGCCGACGCCAAGGCCGCGCTTGGCGCTCAGGACGGCGTGAAGGTCGCGATCAAGAACTCGGCCGCGCAAGCGAAGAAGGGCGACGGGCAGAATGCGATGCTGCTGGCGAGCGCGCTGGAATTGCAGTCGCAATACGAGGACTTCTCGAAACTGCTGGCGCGCATCATCAAGCTCAAGGCGGACAATGCGCAGATCGCCGCCAATCAGGTGGCTCGCACCGGCACCCTGCTGCGTTCCAAGCTGGAAGACCTGTCCGACAGCGTAGCGCTCGCCGGTCAGGCAAGCTTGCAAACGACGATTTCTGAAATCACCACGCAGTTGATCTCGGCTGCTGCGACGGCAAACACATTCGCGGCAAAGCCGGACATGGCTGTCGCGGGTGGCGCGCTGGCGCGCATCACCTTCATCCAGAAAACCTTTGGTGGTCTTTCGGTCGATGGCGATGCGTTGAAGGCCAAGACGGCGGACATCACTGGCCTGCTGGAGAGTTACCGCGCGTCGTTCGCCAAGCTGATCGAAAACAGCAAGCTCGTCATCGGTCTCGGCGTCGACATGACCACCTCGGCTAACGCTATGATCGTCAGCGCCGCCGACATGAAGTCGGCCTTGCTCGCCGATCTGGACAAGATCGAGAAAGAGAGCGCCGAAGCGGCAAAGCAGACCGAACAGGTCGTCGGCATGATGACGATCGGCCAGCTAATCCTGACGCTGCTACTCGCCATCGCGGTCGGCCGCGGCATTTCGGGGCCGATCGTCGCGATGTGCAAGGCGATGCGCGAGCTTGCCGGCGGCAATTTCGACGTCGTTCTTCCCGGTCTCGGCCGCAAGGATGAGATCGGCCAGATGGCGAGTGCGGTCGAGGCCTTCAAGCTCGAGGCGGTTGCCAAAGCGCAGCGCGACGCCGCCGACCAAGACGAGAAGAATCGCGCGTCCACCGCTGCGCGCCGCGCCGAGCTCATTCGCTTCGCCGACGATTTCGAGTTGGCGGTCGGTGGAATCGTGTCCAGCGTATCGTCGTCCGCATCGCAGCTCGAAGGCGCCGCAGGCACCATGTCGCACTCGGTCGATGTGACGCAGGAATTGTCGAGCCGGGTCGCTGCCGCGTCGGAAGAAGCCTCATCCAATGTGCAGTCGGTGGCGTCCGCGACAGAACAGCTCTCGGCTTCCGTCGCCGAGATCGGCCGTCAGGCCCGCGATTCGAACCGGATTGCCGAGAGCGCTGTGATGCAGGCGAAGCAAACCGACGATCGTATCGGCAAGCTGTCGCGCGCCGCGCAGCAGATCGGCGATGTCGTCAAGCTGATTACCGCGATCGCCGAACAGACCAATCTTCTCGCGCTGAACGCCACCATCGAGGCGGCACGCGCGGGCGAGGCCGGCCGTGGGTTTGCCGTCGTCGCATCGGAAGTGAAGTCGCTGGCGAACCAGACCGCCAAGGCGACCGACGAGATTTCCGCCCATATCGCCGGAATGCAGGACGCGACCAAGGAGTCGGTCGGTGCGATCAAGGAGATTGCCCAGACCATCAACCAGATCTCGCAGATTGCCTCCACCATCGCGATCGCAGTCGACGAGCAAGGCTCCGCCACGCAGGAAATTGCGCGTAACGTGCAGGGTGTCGCGGAAGGAACGCAAGATGTTGCGTCCAATATCACCGAGGTGAACCGTAGTGCGACCGAAACCGGCTCGGCTGCCGGCGAAGTGCTGCACTCGGCGAAGACCCTCTCATTGGAGAGCACGCGCCTGCGCGAAGAACTCGACAGGTTCATGACGACCATTCGCGCCGCCTGATCTTCAGGGTTCCCGGCCTCACGTCCGCCGGGAACCAAATCTCCCTTTCCACGTTGATTCCTCGTGCCGGTGGCGGATGTACCCACCGCGTACGTCAGAAGGGCTGGGACATCTCGTTCCGGCGCCTTCTTTGTTTTCGGCGTATCCAAGCCATTCCAGGCCGCTGGGACTTTCGCCGGAAACGGGAAAGCGGGATGAGCATTCTAACCCCACCGCGCCGCACAGCGGACGCTATGACGCGCGATGCGCCACCCGTTCAGCAGGCCGATTTCGCAACGATGCCGCAGATCGATCTGAAGCGCTGTGCGCTGCTGTTCGATATCGACGGCACGCTGCTGGAGATGGCGCCTTCGCCCCGCGAGGTGGTGGTGCCTCCGGACCTGACCAGGAACTTGCAGACGCTGCTGGCGAAAACCTCTGGCGCGCTGGCGCTGGTCAGCGGCCGCTCGCTGATCGACATCGACTGGATTTTCGATCCGGTGCTGTTTCCGGCCGTCGGCGGTCACGGCGCCGAGATGCGTCTCGACATCGGCACGGAAGCAGTGGCGTCACATGCGCCGCCGATGGCTCCGGAATTGAAGAAGCGTTTCGCCGATATCGCGCAGCTCGATCCCGGTATTCTGCTCGAGGACAAGGGTTACTCATTGGCGCTGCATTATCGCAAGGCGCCGCTGTCTGAGCGCGCTCTCTACGACGCGGTGTCCGCGATCCGCGCCGATCTGCCCGATGCGACCATCGAGGTACTGCCGGGCAAGTTCGTCTGCGAGATCAAGGCATCCGGTGTCAGCAAGGCAACCGGCGTGCGCGAGTTGATGACCAACGAGCCTTTTCAGGGACGCACGCCGGTTTTTCTCGGCGACGATGTCACCGACGAGTCGGTGTTTGCGATCATGCCCGATCTTGAAGGCATTTCGTTTTCAGTCGGCCGCCATTCGCGCGGCGTGCAAGGCCATTTCAATTCGCCGCACGATGTGCGGCAGTGGATCGCGTATCTGCTGCAAAATGCAAAGTAGACCTGGCGCTTTTGTAGACACGCTGCATCTCGGAATTGCGGTTTCAGTTCCTGTGATGGAACTTAGAGTTCCGTTCGCTCTCGCCTGAATTCGGTTCCAATCGGGTCAAACTATAACCCGGAACCATATTGATGAATATCCGTTTAGGTATGGGCAGCCTTGTGCGGAGGGGACGCAGTGAACCTCGTTGTCGTTTCGAACCGCGTGGCGCGCGTAAAGGCCAACGAGCCGATGACCGGTGGATTGGCGGCGGCGCTGTTGCCTGTCGTCGAAAAATCCGGCGCGATCTGGGTTGGCTCGAGCGGCCGCGTCCGCGATGGTGCGACCAAGGATGCATTCGCTGACATTGAGCCTCTGGGTGAGGGCGCAATCGCGTTGCTCGATCTGCCTGCCGCGCACTACGGCGGCTACTACGAAGGCTTCGCCAATTCCGCGCTCTGGCCCGCACTGCATTCGCGCAGCGATCTGATCCGGGTCTCGCTCGACGATTATCGTTCCTACCGCGAAGTCAATGCTTTCATGGCGCGTGCGCTATTGAGATTCCGCAAACCCGACTCGGCGTTCTGGATTCAGGATTATCATTTCCTCGCGCTCGGCGAGGAACTGCGCAAGCTCGGCGTGACGCAGCCGATCGGCTTCTTTCTGCATACGCCGTGGCCGTCGCGCGATGTGATGAACGGCGTTCCCAATCATCGCGAACTGATCGAGGCGATGCTGGCCTACGATCTGATCGGTTTCCAGACCGAGAACGATTGCCAGAATTTCGCGAGCTATCTGAAGTCCGACCTCGGCCTCAAAATCGAGAATAACGTCGTGACCTCGCGCCATGGCACCTCGCGCCTTGCGGCGTTTCCGATCGGAATCGACGTCGACGCCTTTGCCGCAAATGCTGCAAGGGCGATTTCGCATCCGGAGGTGGTGCGGCTGCGCAAGAGCGTCGATGACAAGCGGCTGGTGATCGGTGTCGATCGCGTCGATTACTCCAAAGGTCTGGTCAACCGCATCAAGGCATTCGACCGGATGCTTGCGATCAATCCGTCGCTCAGCCGCACGGTCTCGCTGTTGCAGATCGCAACGCCGTCGCGCGGAGCGATCGAAGCTTACGAAGCGCTGCAAACCGAGCTGTCGCGTGTCGTCACTGAAGTCAACGGCCGTCACGGCGAGGTGGATTGGACGCCGATCCGCTATCTCAGCAAGGGTTTCAGCCAGACCATGCTGGCCGGTTTCTATCGCACCGCGCAGGTCGGTCTCGTTACGCCATTGCATGACGGCATGAATCTCGTGGCCAAGGAATATGTCGCTGCGCAGAACCCGGTTGATCCCGGCGTGCTGGTGCTGTCGAAGTTCGCAGGTGCGGCCAACGAGCTTGACACCGCACTGCTGGTCAATCCGCACGATGTCGATGGGATGGCGCGTGCGCTCTCGATGGCGCTCACCATGCCGGCGCCGGAGCGGCGATTGCGCTGGGAAGCCATGATGAAGAAGCTGCGAAATGGCACCATCGAGCAATGGTCGTCGAGCTTCATTGCGGCACTGGAGCAAACCCGCACGGCGGAGCCGGTGCAGTATTGTGATTTTCCGAAGCGGAAGGCCGCCGCCGATCTGACGGTACATTGAAAGCGTTGCACCGGGCGTTTGCGCACTGACGCGGGCGGTTTGCTTATCAATAGCAATACGACACGCCCTCAAGCACGGCGCATTTCAGCTTGTTCGGTGCGTTTGGATTGTCGAGCGGCACAGAGCCTTTGCCTGTGCCGACGAATACGCCAGGGCCAACCTGTACCGATGGCTTGTGACCTATGATGACGCTCGGGTGTGGCGATGCCTTGCTCGAGCGCGTGCCGTCGGTCCAGATGATCGCGTCGCCCGACAACACGCCGCGCCGGCCATCTTCGCAGGCGACATCGAAGCCGGCGCGCGAGCAGGCCTGCGCAGCAGCGGTCGTAGGAACCTGGGTGATCGCGGCCATCAGCAGCAGTGCCGCTCGATTGAATCGTCTCATGACCTGATCCTGCGGTTCGTCCGGATGTCCTGCACATCAGGCGATTGGACCGGGCAGCCGGTTCAATGCCCAGTACCCTGTTTCCGAAGTTCGTCAGTCATTGCGGCAGCCGCTGCAGGAACGTCAGATCGGCGGCACTGAGGCGCATTGTCATGCACGCTGGTCCAGCGTTATCCGCCGCCGGCCGGTCCCGCAAACCCCTTTGCGGCTCAAATGTTTGCGGAAAGACGCCGTTTTCCCCTTGAATCCCTTGCAAAATCCGCCCTGCGCCGTCATGAGAGAGCGCCCGGAGGGATGGCCGAGTGGCTTAAGGCGCACGCTTGGAAAGCGTGTGTGCGGGAAACCGTACCGTGGGTTCGAATCCCACTCTCTCCGCCAGCAGCGTCCGCAAATTATTGCGAAATAAGCATTTTTCGATTTGGCTGTTTCAGCGCCCCAACGCGCGCCCCACATCAATATTGCCATTGCCAGATACGTCCGGACACGCTCGTTGCCGAGTACGGAATCGCGGAAATACATCGAAACAATCGCTCCGGGCGAAGGGTCCGATGGCGTCCGCGCCTTTCTTGAAGTAGGCGATCATGTTCTCAAGCGATCCTTGCGCCGGATCGAACGGCGTAACCTTCACGTCGCCAAACTGACGCTGTCGATGTGCTGATCCGGCAACCAAGAACGGCAACCGACAAGCTTGACCGTCGCCTGGACGTAATGCAATTACCGCATGGAGATGAAGTAGTCCGGCTCGCACCATTTCCCCTGGATTGATCTTCGAACGACCGCGTGATGCTGAGAAATCCACGAAGGCGTAACTAACCGGCTGAAGATGACGCTTGCGGCCAAGATTGTTTCCGAACGATCGGACCATGATCGAATGAAACCAATCACCATAAGCAGTCAGATAAGTCGCTGGATCGTTACGAGAACCTTCAAGCTTCACGGAATCGAATTTCATTGTGACGGCAAGCACGTTGTCGATGACTGCTTGGTTCAGGTCGGCTTCGGTTGAAGACTGGTAAATTGTCGCAATTGAGTCAGCGATGCCTTTGGCAATCAGGTGGTTCGTAATCATGAGATATCGTTTCTTTTGTAATCAAGACTCTCATGATGAAGATTGATGTTTGTAGTGACCACGAACCATCGTCTGATCTCGATGGATTGCATGATGGTGTGTTCATTGGTGACATTGTGTGCAGATTGCGAACTGCGAACTGCAGTCACAGTGTATCAAGCGTCCCGAGATTGGGTGCTTGAGGGCAAACGCAGTGATACTTCTCAACGACTCTGGCGAGCACTAATCATCGTCCAGAGTTCGGCATATCGAAAATTAGAAGCATCGATTTGAAGTTTGGCGAACCTTGTTCGTCCCGAATCTATTTATATGCGCCGCCGCAATGCATTCGATATTTTTTTAAGACAAGATTGCTGCGTCACAAACTGAAGATTTGACGCTCGATCCCCCGTAGGGCTGATGCATTTGAAGCCTGCAACAAGTCAGAAGCTCTTAAAGAAGCCATGGAAGTAGGGTGTCTCCGTGAAAAGACACCCTAGATCGTGCCTTAGAAATTACCGATAGGGCTAGATCAACGCTTCTTGACTTGTGGCGGTCGACTCGTCTGCGCAAGCTGCGTGTCGAGTTCACCGGCCTTGGTTGCTGCGATCAAAGTGTCGATGACTGCTGGCAGCTTGTCGATTGCTTGAACAACGACAGCCGCCTTGCCTTTCTCGAACTCCACCGTCTTCGAGCCGATTCGGATTGCGAAAAGGATAGATCCGTCCGGGGCTCCTTTCCACCACGGCAACACGCGCTGATCATTCTCGATCATCGTCCGCACGCCTTCCTTCTTGACGAATGATCGGACCTTACGAACAAAGCTGGCGTCCTTGAGAAGCACTTTCTGCTCCTCAAGCCGGGCTATTGTTCGCGTGCGGCGATCGGTTGTGGGATTGACTTGAGACTTCGGAAGGGCAGTGAAGTTCAACGGCTTTAGCAAACTCATATGGTCCTCCATCAAGTGATGAGTGAGGACGACGAAGTATAATGCCGAATTTTGCAATCACATACCGAAGAGTTGCCTCTGAGCAGTTCTACTGGGTTAATCAATTACTTCAGAGAACACTTCGTAGCGCCCTGTTGGCCGATGTTCGATGTAGTCAACGTGGCACTTCGATCCGCCCAATGAAAGCAGCGCATAGCCATGCGTGTAAACATTGCCGTGAGATATCAATTTCGTGCCCTCGATGAGGGACGGGAGGTTACTCAAACCCTTCACCGGTTCGTAGATATTGTCTGCAAGCGAAACCGGTATTGCGCCATGACCGATGCATCGGCCACGCTGTAGTCCTGCAAATGGCTGATAGATGCTGAGGGAATGCTCATGGCCCCAGAACCATGCGGAAATTGTCCCGCACGATGACATTCGCTCAAACGACGCCATCAGTAATGGATTGATCGCTGATCTATCACCTTCAATCGTGGTCTTTCCCATAGGAGAGAAAGCGGAAAATAACTGATGGTGTGATAAGAGGATCGTCTTGCCAGGAAATTCGCGAATACGTTCACAATGCCAATCAATTTCGTCACTTTCCAAAAAGGTCTCCACTGAATGCACGCCGCTTGGATTGTCATCATGAAGTCCCGTGTCCATAGCAAGAAGCTGCCACTTCTCGTCCGCTGTGCGTAAACAGAAAAAGCTAGCAGGCTGGATAAACGGTCGCTCATTCAGATTCTTGATAAGATCATAGAATCCGACGCCGCCGCAGTACATGTCATGGTTGCCCGACAAAGTGAAAACATGTGTCTGTCGCTCAGCACGCAAAACATCTCTTATCAGGTCGGCAAAATTGCGTTGGCATTCATCTGGAGTGCCAGAATAGTAGATGTCGCCCAAATGAACAAAAATATCTGGTTTGTCCGCCGCGATCAGCTTCAGCAATTCGGCCGCAGGCGGAGCCCCCGTTCCCCAATCACCCACAAGCGCCAATCGCGCGTTAGAAGGAATTTGAATTATGCCCGCGCCTGCGTCTGACGGGCGCACGTATGGCGCGGACTTTCGATTCCCAGATTTATCGAAATACTTGTCATACTCCTTTAGGGTCGAAAGCCAGGCAGGATCGCATGTACCCATTGTGAATTCGTTAGCTAAAGCCGCAAGTGCTTCTGTGTCGCGACGTGCCAATGCTTTCAAGTATCTCAAAGCGTGTTCAGCGCACTCCCTTGCGATGCCAGACTTCGACAGATCGCGGGGCGCTGGAGTGCTCGGTATCGAGCCATCATGCTCTCTTTCGGCTATGTCCGCCGCAACGGCCGCAAGCTCCGCCTCTGCAGACTTGCGAAGGAACCTGTCCGTTTGAGGTTTGGCGTCAATTGCTCGTCCAATTTCGCTCACGGCAGATTGAAAAAGCGAAAGAATGGGATCTCTAAAAGTTCGAAGGTCACTGCTCACGCCGTGCTCTCCGAAAATAATCTTCGACCACCGGAAAATACTTTTGCACCTGCTCTCGATCGCTTGCTTTCTCAGCGTCAGTTAATCGCTCGTAAGGAGTTTGTATTTGGCGCTCCCATCGCTCTACAAGCTCCGAGGGCAATACAAGCGAACCATCGGGCTGGCGTTGGCCCTTCCCATGTAGATATGATTGCCAGTGTGACCATCGCTCGTGTTCGATAGATGCCAATCTTTCAACGAGCTCATCCTTGCTGTTATCATCGTTGAAAGTGGTCATCATTCTCTCAGGTTAAATAAGTTTCTCAGCAACTAGCCGTCTATAATGCTCTCCGAGGACGGTCAGACGGCAGCTTTTGCTGTTCATAGCGGCGTGCCACATATGCGGTTCTCCCACAGGCACAACTAAATTCACCCGAACGTAATTCTGTAGAATTCTAAAAACGGAATTCTTGGCAGCATCAGGCGGAGGAATGGCACTGTTGGCGAGTTGATCGGCAGACCGCTCCGGCTCATAAGTTGGGTCAAGAGGAAACTCGAAACCGGGGGTTGGGAAAAGAGTGGCGAGTTGGCGCAGCTCTTCGCGCGCAATCGGCGCAACGGCGCGCCTTAACGAAACAAACGACTGTACGTTTGTTTTGAATACAGGTCTTTGCTTGCCCCATGGTCCGAGCGACTGGTCAATATGTGCGTAGACGCTTCCAGGGCTAACGTCACCAACCAAATTCGCTGCTGCTCCATTGAGAGCATCCACCAAAAGATTTGTGAAAACTCCCGGCGCACCGTTCCCACCCTCGTGCGCATACTGTTCCGCAGTCGATGCTGTTAAAAGGGTCATTCCGTCGCTAATTTCGGCGATCTTTTTGTCTCCAGGGCGGTCCGCTACGACTCCAGAATGGCAACTGTCGAGAATGATAATTTTGTTAATTGCTTTGGACTCGCGCGCAAACGTCATGATATCGCTTAGCGGCAGGCCATCGTTTCCGTCAACGCAATCACTTGCACAAAGAAATCCGCCTGTTTCATCTACAAAACCGTGACCCGCGAAATAAAAAAGTGCAATTTCGCTCTTGTCTGAAAACAGATCCTTAATTGCCTCACGCAACTCGTTGCGTTTGATCATTTTGTGAGGCGCAGTCGCAGTTAATAGCTTTGGCGCCGTAAAATTAATTTGCCCGTCTGCATGATGTTCCAACATCTGCGACACAGACTGTGCGTCGTGAACGCAACCGGTCAGTTTGGATAGCGCTGTATAATAGTCGACGCCAACGATTAGTGCCTTTCGCATTTGGTCCTCACAGCGAGTCGATGAAGCCGCTGATGTTGACGTCGCTCCAAGTAGTCGTTTGAACGCCGATAATATTTGCTCGATCATTTGAGTATGCCCAAATTCCACGGATAGGCTTTTTCTCTTCCTTGGCGCATGCAATCTCCCACTTTTGGCCACTGGAGTTGTGAGAGCTCGAACTGACGAGCACAATTACGCCGTGGGAACGCCTTATGCGCGTGCGCACGCGATCTTTCCAATTGCTGTCATATGGTTCTTTCACTGACATATCGATGAACTCAAATGGTGCTCTCGGATGAAGCGATTGTCCCTTTAGGAGATCCCTTTGCTTTTCGTCTTCAATCGCAAACGCAACAAAAACCGTTTTCGTTTCAGCCATAAATGCCTCCAAAACTGCATTAAATTGGTTTTTTTGAGGATAGTTTGCTAGCGCTGTCCCAAAGCCGACTTAAGACCCGTGTGAAATTCTCGGAAAGCCGTTCGTCGAGCTGTAGAAGCCGTAATTGTTCGACTAAGACTGTCAAAGGTAGCGCGAGCTCTTTTTGATGTTTGTGCGTACTTATCAATATCGTCAACTGTTTGGAGATACGGCCACTTCGCCAAAAACTCCGGGACGATTGCCGGTCGCTCTACGAACGAAGCTAGGGGGCGCTCTTTTTCCGTGGCAACCCCAATTTCCCAAGGCACCCACTGCGAAGCTTTTGTTCGTTCAGAAATGACCGCCAGCAGCTGAGTGCATTGTTCAAGCTGCTCTCGAATGTAATCGGCTAGATCAAGCCCACCCCGCCACATATTTGAGTCGATGACATCAAGATAGACATCGATTTGATGATAGCTGCGTAGTCGTTGCGCAATCATCGCTGCGATACTCGTATCGGCTTGCTGATGTGAAAGAAAAACTTTTATCGGTGTCATATTCCCATCTTCCCATCCCCTTACGCAGTTCGTAGTAGGTCGTGGGCTTGCTGCGTCGTTTCAATACCTAATATTGGTAAGCGGCTGAGCTACCGGGGGCCTTTCAGGAAAACGTTCGTTTTCTTGATGTTGGTCGAAGAAAGCTGATCGCGCTGAAATGCCCTGCAAAAAACATCCAAAAACACTATCTGGAAATTATTCCTATAATGTCTTATGGTGCGGACGTTTACTGGAGCGTCCACCATGTCACTGATCGGCTACGCGCGGGTTTCAACCTCGGATCAAAATCCGCTTTTACAGCTTGACGCTTTAGATGCCGCAGGCTGCTTGAAAGTCTTCTCGGAAGAAGCTTCAGGTTCGCAAGCGGATCGCCCGCAGCTGAAAGCCGCGTTGGACTACTTACGGCCGGGCGATAGCTTGGTTGTTTGGAAGCTTGACCGACTTGCGCGCTCGCTGACCCAACTTATCGCGACAATCGAAGCCGTCCACCATGCAGAATGTGGCTTTCGTTCCCTGACAGAAACTATCGACACAACGACACCCAGTGGTCGGCTCGTATTTCATATCTTCGGCGCTTTGACCGAGTTTGAACGAAGCATCATTCGTGAACGCACTCTTGCGGGATTGAAGTCAGCTCGCGCTAGAGGAAGACGGGGTGGCCGACCTCCGCTGATGAACGATCAAAAACGCTCAGTCGCCGAAACGCTGCTGCGGGACGGCAAGCTAACCGTTAAAGAGGTCGCTGATCAGATTGGCGTGTCAGATTCCACGCTTTACAAGCATTTTCCCAGTCCTCGCACTAAGCAAGCGCTTAAAGCATGTACCAGCGTTTACGTTTGACGCCGTATTGAAGCCAAACGATAGCTCGCACTCTAAATCGCACGCGAACGCAACTAACTAAAGCCGCCTTGTGCTTGGCAAAGGGATTTCAAACAGATTTAGGGGAGTCCTGTCCACAATGCCAGATCAGACAACGTTCTCCGCAGAAAGCTTGCACTCTGTATCCAAGCTGGTTTCGATCTGAATCGTCGGGTGTTCAATACCATGATGATCGTGCAGATCGGATTGGATTTGCATGAGAAATTTATCATCCGGGTAGCCCTCCGGCATCACTAGGTGAACGGTCAGCGCGGTTTCGGTCGTGCTCATTGACCAGACATGAAGATCGTGCAGCGTTGACACACCCGGAAGGTCAAGGAAATAAGCACGCACGACATCCAAATCGATGTTGGTGGGAACAGCAGCTAAAGACATGGCCACGCTATCTCGAAGTAGCCCCCACGTTGACCAAAATATAACGCCTACGAGCAACAGGCTTACGGCGGGATCGAGCCATAGCCAGCCTGTAAGATAAATGCCCAGGGCGGCAACGACGACTGCTGCGGAGACACCAGCATCGGCCGCCATGTGAAGATAAGCGCCTCGAATGTTGAGGTCGCCCTTTCTGCCCGAAGCGAAGAGCCAAGCCGTGAGCGCATTGATGAGGATGCCGATGGCAGCAATTATCATCACCGTCATGGTTGCAACCGGCTCGGGTTTCTGAAGCCTAAGGATTGCCTCCCACGCAATACCTCCCATAGCAACGAGAAGGAGCATCGCATTAAAAAGTGCCGCGAGTATTGACGAACCACGAAGACCGTATGTGTATCGGGACGACGGCGCACGCGCGGACAAAAACGTCGCGACCCAAGCCACCATAAGCCCAAGAACGTCAGAGAGGTTATGGCCAGCGTCGGCAAGCAGTGCAACCGAGTTGCTCCAGAAACCAAACGCAGCTTCGATAGCAACAAACGCAATGTTCAAGCTGATGCCAAGTGCAAACGCTCGTCCATACGAAGCAGGCACATGGAGATGCTGGGGTCCGCCATGCGAGTGTCGCTCGCTTTCGTGATCGTGAATGCTCATGTTAAGGTCAAACCCCTGTATCGCGTTTCAAATCATTGCAGGGGCAAGAAGCGTTTCCCGTCCCACTGAAGTTCTTCCATGAGATTTAGCTTAAGCCCGCTCCTTCCACGGAAGAGTGTTTCGTCGTCTATAAATCCAGAGAACACTCGCGCGAATCCACGACTTGATTGCACATAGACTTCGTGCAGGCAGGTCTCCTTCCTGCAAACAAGGTCGGGTTTGGGACACCAAAGAGCTTCGTAATGCAGAACTAAAAAACGGCCGCTGCTAACTGGTCGAGCAAAAAATTGCGTGGCGGCAATTCGGTCTCCGCAGTTTCTTTGAAACAACTTTACACGAGTTCGGATCTTGCTCGGTAACGTATCGATATGCTCGTCAGCCCATGCCCCGCGCTCCTTGAATGCTGAGCGTGACCACGCTGGCTCTACGGCTACTGGACTGATTGCTAAGAAGCCGAACGATAGCGAGAAGGCAAACTTACCGAGCGGGATCATTTGGAGAACCTCGCTTGACCTGACTTATTTTTGTCAGTCTTGATCAGCAGCGTCACCGACGAACACTTGGCCATGGGCTTTTTGACGTCACCCTTCAATGCCTCGCCGATAGTAGTAAGTTGCACGGTTTCCCGCTCGCCACCTGTTGTCACCAGCGCTGAGCCGGAAAAGCCAACCGTCTTGATCGGTTTGTTGCCTTCATCGAACACGTTGAAGGTGATTGAGTTGCCGGCGCTCACCATCTCGGCATGAACGCCGGCGACGTCTTCCATGGGTCCGCCATTCGGGCCCTTCGCTCCATGCTTGTGCTGGGCAAAAGCGGCCGCCGAAATAAGAAAAAAGGCGACCAAGGCAACGACAAACCTCATGACGACTCTCCTTTTGTTACCGGGACAAAGTTGGTGCGCTCACGCCGAAACAGGACATAAAGAGCGGGCAGGACTAGCAATGTGAGGATGGTGGACGAAATGATGCCCCCAATGACGACTGTCGCCAGTGGACGCTGCACCTCAGCACCCGCACCTGTCGCAATTGCCATTGGGACAAAGCCTAGGGATGCGACCAGCGCAGTCATGAGAACGGGACGCAAGCGCGTGAGCGCGCCCTCCTCGACAGCTTCCAACAAACTGCGTCCTTCAGAGCGCAACCGTGCGATGAACGCGACAATAACAAGTCCATTGAGTACGGCCACGCCCGACAGAGCAATGAAGCCGATACCGGCGCTGATTGAAAGTGGGATGCCACGAAGCAAGAGAGCGGCGATGCCACCGGTTAAGGCTAGTGGAACGCCGCTGAACACGAGCGCGGCGTCTGCGAATGAACCGAGGCTGGCGAAAAGCAGAATGAAGATTAGTAGGAGGGCGATGGGAACAACGATCGTTAGCCGCTTGGTCGCTGACACCAATTGTTCGAATTGCCCACCATAGGCGATCCAATATCCTGCTGGCAGCCTTACCTTCTCGTTGATCTGCGCTTGCGCATCAGCAACAAACGAGCCGAGATCGCGAGCGCGCACGTTGGTCGTCACAACAATGCGTCGTTTTCCGTTCTCGCGGCTGATCTGATTAGGACCAGGAGCAGACTCGACTTCAGCGACCGAGGATAGAGGCACATAGCGCGTTTGGAAAAGTGGCGAGTTACCCCAAGCCGTCCGTACAGTTTGTGACTGCTGTTCTGCCGCTGGCAACGGGATCGGTAAGTTACGAATTGCTTCAATGTCTGTTCGCAGGTTCTCCGGAAGCCTAACAACGATCTCAAAACGACGATCGCCTTCGAATACCAATCCCGCGTTTTTACCCCCGACAGCGGCCTCGACGATTCCCTGCACATCGGCCACGCTCAGGCCCAACCGCGCTAGTGCTGGACGGTCGATTTTGACGGTGAGGACTGGAAGTCCCGCGACTTGTTCCGTCTTCACATCGGCCGCACCTTGAATGTTTTGTAAAACACGCTGTACTTGGCCAGCCACCTGCAACAACGTGTCCAAATCGTCTCCGAATACCTTCACTCCAACATCGCTACGCACACCCGAAATGAGTTCGTTAAACCGCAGTTGAATGGGCTGCGACAACTCATATCCACTGCCGGCAATGTCCTCGGCAGCCTTTTCGACTTCAGTGACGAGTTGGCTCTTAAGTTTCTTAGGATTTGGCCACTGGTCGCGCGGCTTGAGCATGACATATCCATCGGAGATTGAAGGCGGCATTGGGTCGGTAGCGATTTCTGCAGTACCTGTGCGAGCGAAGACCTCCTTGACTTCCGGCAGCTGCAACAGACGCTTTTCAAGAGCTGCCTGCATCTCAATCGATTGAGTGAGGCTGGTGCCTGGCACACGTAAAGCTTGGACAGCGATATCGCCCTCATCCAGGCTTGGAATGAACTCTCCGCCCATTCGCGAGGCCACAAGCCCTGAAACCACGACCAGCGCGCTGGCGAGTACCGCGATAAGTCCGCGATGACGGATCGACAATGCGAGAAGCGGTACATAAGCGGACCGGGCCATGCGCATGAACCAGTTTTCCTTTTCCGTGACTCGGCCTGTTACGAACAACGCAACTGCGGCCGGCACGAATGTCACTGACAAAATCGCCGCTCCGAGCAAGGCCATCAGCACAGTGAGCGCCATCGGCGTGAACATCTTGCCTTCGACCCCTGTCAGGGTAAGGACAGGCAAGTACACGACGGCGATGATTAATGTTCCAAATAAGCTGGGTTGGATGACCTCGGCAGAGCCAGCGGCAATCGTCGCAAACCGCTCTTCGCGGCTTAGCTCACGGCCACGGCGATGTTGTTCCTCCGCGAGCAATCGCAGACAGTTCTCAACGATGATGACGGCTCCGTCGATGATGATGCCGAAATCAATCGCGCCCAGACTCATGAGGTTTGCGCTTACTTTATTCTCGACCATCCCAGTGATCGTGAACAGCATAGCCAATGGAATGATCGCTGCCGTGACTAGCGCTGCCTTGAAGTTCCCCAAGACGAGCAACAGGATAACGATCACGAGAACTGCACCTTCGACGAGGTTCTTTTCCACTGTTGCGATTGTTGCCTCGACCAAGTGTGTCCGGTCGTACAGCGTCCGCGCGACAACACCCTCCGGCAATGACTTGGCTATTTCTTGCAATTTGCGGGCGACCCGCTCCGAAACTGTTCGGCTGTTCTCACCGATAAGAAGCATAGCCGTGCCGATAACGGTTTCCTTACCGTCCAAGGTTGCGGCACCAGTGCGCAGCTCTTGTCCTTCCCGGACGTCGGCCAAATCTCCAATTCGCACCGGCACACCGTTCCGGGTGCCAATCACGATATTCTTGATGTCTTCTATCGTTCCGACCTGGCCGGGAGTTCTAACGAGGTATTGCTCACCGTTGCGTTCAATATACCCCGCACCAACGTTGGCGTTATTCGCGGCAAGAGCGGTCATTACATCGCGGAAGCTCAACTTGTAGGCCATGAGACGGGTCGGATCTGGCAGCACGTGGTACTGCTTTTCGAATCCACCTATGGCGTTGACTTCGACCACTCCGGGCACAGTGCGGAGTTGTGGTTTTATGATCCAATTCTGGAAGGTTCGTAGATCGGTGGCAGAAAATGGCTTACCATTTGCGTCGCGTGCTTCAGCTTTGGCCTCAACCGTGAAGATGTAAATTTCTCCAAGACCTGTTGATATGGGTCCCATCGCTATCCCAATGCCAGTTGGCAACTGGTCTTTGACTTGCTGGAGTCGCTCACTAACGAGTTGCCGCGCGAAGTAGATATCGGTGCCATCCTCAAAAACGACAGTGATCTGGCTAAGCCCATAGCGCGACAGTGAACGCGTATTCTTCAGTCGCGGCAGGCCGCCCATTCCAGTCTCGACCGGGAAAGTAATGCGCTGCTCGACCTCCAGCGGTGAGTAGCCCGGCGCGTTGGCGTTTATCTGTACCTGGACGTTGGTGATGTCCGGCACCGCATCGATAGGTAAGCGGGTGAAGTTCCATGCGCCTAATGCAGCCATGGCGATGGAAGCAAGAACGACCAGCCAGCGCTGGTTTATCGAGAATTCGAGGATGCTCTTAATCATTCGCGCTTCGCCTAATGATCATGTGATGCGGAACCCTTCGCGAGCTCTGCTTTGATGACGAAGCTGTTACGGCCAGCGTATGATTCTCCGTCCAAGATGCCGAACACCACTTCGATCTGTTCCGCATCACGCGCGCCCAACTCGACATCGCGAGGCTCGAACTTTGAGCCGTTACGGACGAAGATCACGTTGCGGTTTTCCAAAGTTTGAAGGGCTGTGTTCCTGATAGCGACTGCAACAGGTTTTGCAGCGAGGACGAGTCGCCCAGTGATGAACAGACCCGGACGCAAGCGGTTGCCCTCATTGGGCACGATGGTTCGCGCCAAAGTGCTCTGAGTATCGGCGCTGCCAATCGGGGACAAGTAGGATAGCTTTGATTCGACCGGCGCGCCGCCGTCACCTACATCGATGAAGACTGCGTCGCCGACGCGAACGCGTTGCAAATCACGACGATAAACGGAGAAATCCACCCAAACCGACGAAATATCGGCGACGATAAACGCTGGCTTCTGCTCCGACGCATATTCGCCTAGAGATACTTGCCGGTCGATGACCGTGCCGCCTATCGGCGCGCGCACCTCATAAACGGTCAGGCTTTGGTTGCTTTCAATCTTAGCAAGCAATTCGCCCTTCTCAACCTGATCGCCAACACGCTTCCTGATCTCGCGGACCACACCTGGAAACCGAGGCGTCACCTGAACCAGTGTTTCCTGATTTGGCTGAATGACACCGTTGAGTACAAGGTTATCGCGAAGCGTGGCCGGTCCTGCTTTCAATAGCTCAATGCCTGCCGCAGATACCTTCGCATCGTTCATCTCGACGCCTTCAGCGCCGTGACTTTCTTCAACGTGCTCTTTTGGCTTTGCGGCTTGGCTTGGCGGTCTAAGCGCAAACCCAATCGCAACCGCGACCAGTAGAAGTATGGCTGAGTAGACAAGGAAGCGTTTCATCGTGGTCCTCCGCTGAGGTGCAGCGGCGTTCCGATCAGCCCCTCGATTGTTGCAAGTGAAACGTAGAAACTCATAAGCGCATCCAACTCCCGCAAGGCAGCTTGTGCCGCGCTACTGTGGACATCGAGAAGTTCAAGAAGCGAAAACCGGCCTTGGGTATAACCGTTCTCCATGCTCTCGACGGCACGGCGCGCGTTGAGTAGCGAACCATGAAGGATATCGGCCTCGCGCGCCGATCCGCTGAGGGTTTCGTATGCACGACCAAGAGTTAGGAGAAGCGCCGCACGGGAAATCGATGCCTCAGCTTCAACCTTTGCCCGCTGTTGCTGCGCTTCGAGAATGCCGCCTCGGTTCTGATCGAACACCGGAATCGGGATGGAAACTCCAATGCGAACAGCGTTGTCGCCGGTGTCATTAAGGTGGCGCCATGCAACGCCAGCCCTCAGATCGGGTACGGCCTTCAATCGCGCAACAAGCAGTTCTGCATCGCGCTGAGCACGCAACGCTGTGAACTTGATGAGCTGTGGGTTACCTTCAACCGCCCGGCGTATCATGGAGAACGAGGGGACGATTCCTGCTCGGCTGAAGTCACCGATCGCTAGCGAATAGTCGACGCGCGACGCTCCCATCAGGGTCGCAAGCTCCAACTTGGCTATCGCAAGGGCCGTTTTAGCTTTCTCTCGATCTGCCCGGATGAGGTCCGCAGCCACTTGCGCGCGAGCTACCTCCGCGAAGGAGGATGCGCCCGCATCTACCCGACGTTGCAAAAGCGGGATCAGTCTTTGCAAGGCCGCGACGTGGACGTCGAAAATAGCGATGCGTCGCTGCGCTCCCAGTACGTTAAAGAACGACACGGCCACATCAGAAATAACTTCAAGGCGGACCGCAGCGCGTTGATAGAACGCGGCATCGACACCCGCCGATCCAGCCGCTATACGCGCGTCTCGCTTGCCACCGAGCTCGACCAACTGTCCAAGCTGAAGCGTGGTTTCGGCAGATCGCGTGCCGCGATATGCGCCCGTGCCGAGAACATTATCGGCTTCAAACGACACTTCAGGGTTCGGGATCGCACCTGCTTGAACGCGTCTCCCGGTCGCAATGCCAATGTCTCGATCCGCGGACGTGAGCCGCGGATTTGAAGAAAGCGCGCGTTGGACGGCATCCCGCAACGACAACGGGCTTCCGGCCTGAGCCCACGCGGGTGGGATAAAGCCGAAACATAGCCAAAGCGTTACGACTACAGAAATACGGACAAGCATGGCACCAACCTGACAAGCAATCACGCACTCTAGAGAGCGCGGCGAACAGCGTCAGATGGCGGTTATGGGGTAAGGGATATCGGTAGGAAGATTTATGCGTGACATCCCAATCGGGATGTAAGGCGCGCGCAAATGTACGGACTTTTCCGTTTCGCGAGCATCAAAGTCGATGGTGGCGAGCATAATGCAGCCGTGGCAGTGACCATCGACATCGGCGACCTTGCCGGAATTCGGTTGATCTCCCCCATCAGTGGAAAAGCTTACATCATGCCCGACGGATTGCTGGGAGGAATAATGCTCGACGGAGTGCGCGAATGTCACAATCAGGAATGCTGCGGCACACATAGCGGCAATCGTCCGGCGAATTGCCGGCCAACGTTTGATTGCTGATATCCCAATGATCAACTTTTCATCCTTCCACGTCTAAGGTCTACGAGGACAACCGGGCTCGATCAAGCCGAATATTATAACGGAATCGCCATTTCATCGTTACCGGCTAAGTTCAGACGAAGTGCGCTGAATCGCAAATGGCATCGCGCGCTCCCGAACACGGGGATGAGCCTGTTTGAATTGCTCGGAGTTCATTGGCTGCTCAAAGCCCTCTGGCTAGGGCGTGTACTCGATAGCGGCAGTGAGTGCGCCCGCCAGCGCCGCAAGTTCAAGATGCACGCTGTCCCATTCAGATGAGCGCGGTGGTCCATACCGCAACACGCACGGGTGCGGGGGGCAGCAGTGCGGCAATGATGAAACCCTTTGGTATCCACCACGCGAGAATCGGCTTTGCGACTTTGCTCACAGTGGCTGCGTTGTGCAGCAGGAGGCCGCACCGGTCTCACGTTCGGCTTGGATTGGTGGACAGGGCACAGAGCCGTATGAACAGAAAACGCAACAGTCGCCGTCCTTCGGCTTGAGCTTCGTGCCGCACCCCGTGCACACGTAGAAAAATTGACATGCATCGGTTGGCATCGTTTCCAGCTTCGCGACCTCGCAGTGCGGACAAGTGATTACGGATTGAAGCATCATGGGCCCTCAGCTTTTTGGCAAGGATGGATAGCCCGCATTTGTTGTGGCTGCCGTCAACGCTCTCACGTCGGCTATCGCGTCATCGAATGTAACGACTGCGGTTTTCTTCTCAAAGGAGACTGATACCGCCTTTACGCCCGGCACGGATTGCAGGCTTGACTTCACGATGTGCGGACACGCCACGCAATCCATGTTTTTTACCGCCAGCGTTACTGTTTGCTCATCAGCGACCGCTGCGGAGGAAGCGACGAGGCCGAGTGCGAAGGTAGCGACGATTAGGTATTTCATCAGGAGTTGCTCCGTTAGTTATGACAGGACATAGGGCGCGATGTAATTAAAGAGCCACGCAGCGATCACGATTGCCGTTGCGGCGATGAGGGCGAACCTGACGAGCTTATTGGGCAGAGGCCGCGCACAAGCTTCGCTTTCGGCGCACGCGAGCTTGCCCGAGCGGTAGACAAGCCAGTAGCCAGCGCCGACGAATGAAAGCGTGGCCGCGATAAAGTAGGGTTGATATGGAGCGAGTTTCGTAAAGTTCCCAATCCAAGCGCCGCCGATGCCAAGGCTAAAGAGTGCCAACGGTAGGATGCAGCAAGAGGATGCTGCGAGGGCACCGATGATCCCGCCCGCTGCTGCCAGTTTTTGCCCCGTGTTGAGAGAAGTGCGGCTGGTTTCGTTACCTAACGTAAATGACCCAACAGCGTTCGGCGGGGTGCTCATTTCATTGTCCTTTGTTGTTCTTTCGCCTATGTACTTCCTGTAGTGACTACAGGAGCAAGGCAATTGGGCATGCACTCGATCACAGATGTGCGAGCGGAAAGTTTCGCTATCGGCGATTTGTCGGACCTGACGACCGTGAATATCGAAACCATCCGCTACTACGAGCGGATCGGGATGCTACCCGCACCGCCGCGCACTGCGGGTGGCCGTCGCGTATATGATCTTACTCACGTTCGCATCCTCGCCTTTATACGGCGGTCGCGTGAGTTGGGCTTTTCGCTTGAAGAAATCCGGGCGCTGATCCGCCTCGGAGGGCCTGATAAAGCTTCGTGCCGCCAGGTTCGCGAAATTGCGACACATCATCTCGACGATATCCGTGCGAAGATTGCCGACCTTCGTAAAATGGAACGATTGCTGTCAAAAACAGTTGCGCAGTGCACCGGCACCAAGGCACCCGATTGCCCCGTATTAGATATTCTCGATATCAGGCGTTCAAAATAAGGGACGCATGTCCGCAACGGATCAAAAGCTGAAATACTCATCGCGGAAACATAGAGTCCGTTTTCCCCGCAACAGCCGACATTGATTGATGCGCGTATCATTTCTGGTTTGGGCCTTGAACTGACGTTGCTGCCGAAAAAATTCTTTCTTCAGCGCGACGGATCTAAATGGCCCGTGTTGGGCCACAACTCCCAACTTTCCCCCGCCCACCACACGTTGAATCTAGGTAGCCGCCTCCGATCAAGGGCTTGTGAACGCCAATCGCTTGACTCTGGAGTTGACTCCAAGGTGTAGCCTGCTGGTTCAACTGGTTCCACAAGGAGTGACCTAATGGCCGCGAAACGCAAAGTCGAAGTGTTCAGTGCAGGCTGTGATGCATGCAACGAAGTCATTGAGACTGTTAAGAGCACGGCGTGTCCGTCTTGCGAGGTAACTATTCAAGATATGAAGGACATAAATGTAGCCAAACGCGCCAAATCTCTCGGAATTCTTTCCGTCCCATCCGTCGTGATAGACGGCAAGCTTGCTGACTGCTGCGCCGGTCGCGGTATTGACGAAAAGCAACTGCGGGCGGCAGGACTAGGAAAGGCTTTGTAGAGGTGTCTCTCACAATCGGAAAGATCGCCACGCTCGCTAACGTAAGTACCGACACCCTGAGATACTACGAGCGAGAGCTTCTCATTGAACCCGCCGCTAAGAGCGGGGGTGGCTACCGACTCTACGGACAAGACGCACTACGGCGCATCCGCTTCATCAAGCAAGCTCAACAGTGCGGCTTCACCTTGACGGAGATTCGCGCGCTTCTCACCTTGCGCAAGCGTGATGAGGCCTGCTGCCAAGATGTGCGCCAACTAGCGCTGGAAAAGAGGCTGCAGCTTGAGGCCAAGATTAAGGCGATGAAGGTCATGTCAAATGCGCTTCATAACCTGATTGAGGCGTGCAGCATAGACAGCCGACCTTTGGATGACTGCCCAATCCTCGCCGCTCTTGAACAGGCAATTGGGAATACAAACTGATGAGGATTGACCTTTTTTATACCCCCGGCTGTCCGAAATGCGTCGCCAACAAGGAGGGGCTGAGAGCGACGGCCAAGAAACTGATCCCGAATCTTCTTTGGCGTGAAATGAATGTTCTCGATGAGATCGACTATGCTGTCGAACTCGGCGTCCTCACACTGCCTGCAATCGCAATTGACGGAGAAGTGGTGTTCGCCTCGTTGCCCACGTCGCAGCATTTCGAACGGGAGCTAGTCAAACGGATCAGCAAGGAAGCTTGAAATGGATACCGAAGCACTCCGTCAGGCGGCAGAACACGCTGGTCTTCTCGCACTCGGCGTCGGCTTCCTGGCTGGCTTCGTCTTCAGTTTTAATCCCATCGCGCTTGCTTCCATACCTGTTTCACTTGCCTATGTGACCAAAGCCAGAGATATACGCCAATCAATCCTATTTGGTGTGGCCTTCACTGCTGGCATGATCATCGTTCAGGTTCTCCTCGGCTTCATTGCCGGGTTCGGTGGGAGTTGGGCGGCCGATGTATTGGGACGCGAATGGGGGCTGCTGCTCGGTCCCGTACTTATCGTACTTGGGTTCCTGTGGGCCGGATGGATAAACCTGCCGTTGCCTTCGCTGGGGCTGCGAGCCAGCCGTGCAAACACCGTCTGGGGAGCATTTGCGCTTGGCGCAGTGTTCTCGGTTGCGATCTGCCCGGTCTGTACCCCCGCGCTTATCATCTTGCTCGGTGCGTCTGCCGCTATCGCCTCACCATTTTACGGGGCGGTGCTATTGTTCGCGTTTTCTGTGGGGCGGGCGGTTCCTATCGTGATCGGCGCCTTGGCGGTCGGATGGTTAGAAAACCTAAACATCCTCACCAAGTACCAAAGAGGTTTCGAGATTGCTGGCGCAGTCACGATGATTGCTTCCGGGCTCTATATGCTGAATACCTATTACTTCTGGATTCCATCATTGGCGATGTGAAGCGGGCAAAGCCGCAATATCTAACGGAAGTCGCGACGGACTAGGGCATGTCCATTTCGTCACTCAAAGCAGACGTACGTTAGAGTGGATTGTAAGTCCGCTGGGTGCCAAAAGGCGACATCAATCGTCCAATTTTATTCAGCAGGAACGGCGGCGGTTCTGGTCTGCCGCAACTCGCTTAGGGCCTGCTTCAAAATTTGAGCCGAGGACCACAAGAACAGCCCGCCCATGATGGCGGCCACAATCAGATCGGGCCACGCGCTGACGGTCCAATAGACGGCGAGAGCGGCTACCATGACGGCGACGTTGCCGAGCGCGTCGTTCCGCGAGCAAAGCCAAACCGAACGCACGTTAGCGTCACCGTCTTTGTATTTGGCGAGTAGAAGGACGCTGGTGACATTGGCCGCGAGCGCCAAGAACCCCACGGCACCCATCAGTTCGGCCTTTGGAACGCCCAAGATCAGAATGTGGTAGGCGGTTGAGCCGAACACCCAAAGGCCCATCAGGCTCAGCGTAACGCCCTTAAACAGCGCAGCGCGTGCCCGCACCGCAACGGACGACCCGATGGCAGCAAGCGTGATCCCGTAGGTCAAGGCATCGCCTAGAAAGTCAAGTGCGTCGGCTTGCAATGCTTTGGAGGCTGCGAGCGTGCCACCGCCCATCTCAATGAAGAACATACCGGCGTTGATCGCGATGACGATCCAGAGCCGTCGCTTGTAGTCGACTGACAGCCCTTCAAATTTGACGTTGCTACCGCAACAACTGCCGCACGATTCCATGATTCTGGCCTTCGCTCTTGAACCGACCGTGGCCCAATCCTAAACTCTCCAGTGACTAGAGCTTCAAGGACTATCTCGAATGCGCGACTTGGCGATTGGCGAACTTGCTGGAACTACGGGCTGCAAAGTGCAGACGATCCGGTATTACGAGCAAATCGGGCTTATGCCGCATCCGCCGCGTACCTCCGGCGGCCAGCGGCGCTATGCAGACGAGCACGTAAGTCGGCTGGCATTTATCCGCCATGCGCGGGACTTGGGCTTTGATATCGAGGCCATCCGTCAGCTCCTGGCCCTCGCGGACCAACCGGACCTTCGGTGCGGTGAGGTCGATCAGATCGCGCGCCAGCGCGTTGCCGAAATCGACACCAAGATCGAACAACTTGCCGGTCTGCGGTCCGAGATGAAGCGCATGATCCGGCAGTGCAAGCGCGGGCGGATTTCCGAATGCCGGATCATAGGGACGCTGGCTAACCCTGCGTTCACCTACTGGCGTTGACCCCTCGCCATCAGGTCCGTTTGTGCGGTTCGCAGCGACCGCCTACCTAAGCTGCTCAGTGATGGCGTTGTGTATCACAGCCCAGAGTTTGAGGTTGCCGATCTGCTATGCGCATGTGGGTGCGGACATCGGGTCATGATGCTCGTTCCGGACAGTCATCAAATCTCGTCGAAACATGGAATGGTCACAGTCCGTCTGTCGATCGCCGTTTGCGATGCGCCTTGTTCACCAGCGCAAAAGCCGCGGCCCAAGCGTCGCGCCAGCAAGAGTGCACAGGACGATCGTCGAGCCATACCATACCGCCACGAAAGGCATCGTATCGTCTGTACAATGTAAGGCGTAGGCAACGGCACTCACGCCGCCTGCAACCAAACCTGCCAGTGCTCCGGTGCGTATCAAATCGGTGGGGGCCGCCTGACGAACCGCCCACATAACGACAGCAAATGGCACGACTGCGATTACCGGAATGGACAGGATGCACTCGAGCCACTCGCCGCCGATGACCATGCTTTCCCATCGCGAGGGCGGAGCCATCGCAAGATTGATAGCAGCAACCACAATGATGGAAATAAACGGGAGAGCCACTATCGGAAAGGAGAAGCGGGATTCGCCGCCGGGTCTCAGGAGCTTGACAAGATAGGCGGCTGCCAATCCGGTAATAGCGATACCAAAAGCTAATTTTGCGAACATGAAAGCAAGGGCACCAGCGCTCTGAAAGTCTGGACGGACGCCGAGAGCAACAACGGTCAGCGTGATCGCAACCGCAACTCCAGTCAGAATTGCCGTATGGACGTATAACTCGATGCGGCGTGTATCCACCGCTTCGACGTTAGTGCTGAGGACATCGATCAGGTCATCTGTTTGCATGATCCGCTCTCTTTAGCCATCGATCTCGCCAACACTTTCAATCCACGATGAATGTTGATCTTAACGGACGACTCCGAAATTTTACATCGAGCGGCCGTTTCCGCGACGCTCAATCCATCGAGCTTGACGTACTGAATCGCAAGCCGCACCTTTTCAGGTAGTCGCGCAAGAAGGTTGTTAAGGTCAAACGCACTTTCGGCAGACTCACGGTCGTCAGCAGCCATGACGTCACTCGCATATTCTATCGGAACGTCGGCCTTGGATGCCTTCGTTCGGCGCAAATGGTCGATCAGTTTGTAGCGGGCAATTGCATAAACCCACGGCATTAACTGTTGTCCGGTATCGAAAGTATGCCGGCGTGTGTGAATGGCAATCAGCGCCTCTTGCACGAGGTCTTCCGCTTCCCGGTCTCCACGGCTCAACCGGGAAAGCCTGCTCCTGTAATAGCTTCGCAGGCGCCCGCTTAGCGCCGTTAACAATCGCCGATGGGCCGCATCGTCACCTGCAATGCTGGCCATCATAAGCGATGTGAGTTCGCTGTCGCTGTTCATGTCCTTATTGCCAGTTCGGAGAAATGCACGCGTCGGTTACAAGATCACACGTTCTTGAAGGGGCCACCAGGCTTTTCACTCCTCCGTGAATTTGTAACCGGTTCGCGATTTGCGCCGAACTCAGTTTCAGGAAGCGCATCGTCCCGACAGCCAACCGGCATTTGTGACACGATCGGTGAGTTTGGCGGTCTGCTTCAAATTCGAACAAGAGGAAATCACTATGACCAGAATCGCTCTCACCGCTTCAATGCTGTTGATCGCTGCGTCGGCTGTAGCCCACGCCGGTACAACTATTTCGGATGTGAGGTATTGGCCGGGCCAGTCCACCGCGCAGCAGAATGCGTCGTCTGCATTTGATGCGCGGGCGAGCATCGTTAAACCGGTCAGCAACACCGCGAAGGTCTGCAGCTATCAAGGCGGCCCGAAGACGGGCTCGCGCGTTTGCTGATGAATTGCTGTCGTTAATACAACACGCGGGATCTCTGATGAAACCCGCGTGTTGTAATTGCATCCGATGAATACTTAAGCCACCAGCACAGCGTCGGGGCCGTTCACGGCATCAGTGCTGTCGATCACCGATCGCTCCAGCGCGCCCGCTTGCATGGTGAGGTTCTCCGCAAAGAAACGCGCCAGCGTGGCGTAGCGCTTCGTATCGCCTTGTACTGGCTCATCGTTGCGTGCGGCGAGAGCCTCCTTCGCCAGCATGCAACCGCCGACCGTGACCGAGAACAGGTACAGGTAAGGCGTTGCGCCAGCGAGTGCCTCGCGCGGCGCGGTGGTGCCGAAAGCCGGATCGTTCGAGGCTTCGACCTTGGTGACGATGGCCGACAGCTCGCCGAGCAGATCCCCCATCGCTTCGCCACCGGATATCTGCAGCTTGCGCATCAACAGATCGTTGGCCTGCACGCCGTTGGTGCCTTCATAGATAGTGAGAATGCGAGCGTCCCGAATTGCGCGGCGCCTGTCTCCTCCATGAATTCCATGCCGCCGTGCACCTGCACGCGATGGCATCCTAAGCCATGTGTAATGCGGATCGACACGTCGTCGGTACGGTTGCGCGCTTGTCCATGTCGGCGAGTGGCATCCGCCTGGTGAGTTCGCGGGCGGGAAGATCAGTTTCACTCGCATCCCGTCCGCAGAGGACTTCATGTGATGAACTGGAAAACGGATTTGAAGCTGGCCGACATTGATGCTGGCACGATCTTCGAAATCACATGCCGGCGTTGCCGTCTGTGCCGTCACGAAACGCAAGCGGCGCTGATGTGCGACAGCTTCAAGGATTTTTATGTCGATGAAGTCGAACGCGCGCTGAAATGCAAGAAGCGGCTATGCAGCGGGCCGGTCAGGCTTGCCATGAACTACGGCGATATGTCCGAAGGCTTCGTTGGCGGGATGGCGTAACGCCTTGTAGTTAGGGGTAGCGAAGTTTGCTGCCATGTGAAATGACGACCGTTCGGGAGTTCAGCGATGCCTCAGCCATTTATCGTCTCACTTCCGCATAAATTAGATAAGGACGAAGCGCGTCGTCGATTGCAAGCAGGCATAGGTAAAGCTGCAACGCAGTTCGGGTCGGTCATATCAATAGATGAAGAGATATGGAGTGGTGACCGGCTGACATTCAAGATCACCGCACTTAAGCAGCATGCGAGTGGTACGATCGATCTCTATGACGACCATGTTCAGCTTGAGGTGATGCTCCCGTGGCTGCTTGCGGGCATCGCACATGGTGCTCAAGCAATTATACGAGAGCGAGGTCAGAGGCTATTGGAAAAGAAATAGCTACGCGAGATTGTTCGCAGGCGTGGAAGCGGATGTTATATCTCCGAATAGTTTAAGCCTTTCCAGTATGGGTTTGGACGGGGCCTTCATTGCTGCGCAGTTGAAAGTGCTGATCGAGTTGGCCGAGTGCGCTAATCTTCCGATTCTCGAATACTTGCTTGATATGGTGCTGTTGGAAGCGGAGCAGGGCCGATAAGCTCAGTCACGGTAATTTCTAGGAGTATCGAAGATTCGGTTTTAATCCCGTGGGGCGAAAACCCACAAAGCGGTTGGCTGGGGTATGGACCTCCGCCGACGATTCGCGGACAACCTGCGCCGAGTTCGTAAGGATGCGGGTGTTTCGCAAGAAGATCTTGCCAATCAGGCAGGCGTGGATCGTGCGCATGTGAGCAAGATTGAGCGGGCTGGCACGTTCGTTGGTCTTGAGATCATTGGCAAATTTGCAGTGGTACTTTCAGTCGATCCGATAGAGTTTTTCAAGCCCGAGCCAAAGCGAAGAAAGCCGTAAGAAGCGGCACTAGATGACTTAAAGCCGTCGGCTTTAAAACCACATCGGAATATCCTATAACGATTATCGGGGAGGGCCACCGATGGTCAACTATGCACGCCGTTGTGCCGACATTGGATTCGCAATTCTATTGTCAACTTTGGCATTGGTCTCAGAAGGAAATGCGCAGCAGGCAAGTAGCGATACATGTTTGCGCTTAGCCAAAGAAATCGGAACGTCAGGGTTTGATCCGGTCCCGACAATCGCTGCTTGTGAGCAGGCAGCAAACGAACGTCCTGACGACTCGAGATTGCCCCTTCAGCTTGGCCGCGCGCTACTCATTCACGGTGATGCCAAGACTTCTCTCCACCATCTAACCCGATCGCACAATCAAGGTAACCTTGATGCCTCGTATCGGATCGGGAAAATCCATTTTGATGGAAGCCGGGACCTAAAATCAAATCATGAAGAAGCGTTCCGGTGGTTCAAACCCGCCGCTGATAAGGGGCATCCCGCGTGTCAGAACGCAGTAGGGATCATGATCGCGGAAGGGTTCGGGACGGCGCAGAACCTTTACGAAGGAATTAACTGGATCAGGAAAGCAGCCGAACAAGGTGAGTCAGCGGCGCAAGTCAATTTAGGAAAGAGATATCTTGATGGCGCCGGTCTAACCAAAGATGCCGCGACTGGCGCGAAATGGATTAGGCAAGCAGCCGAGGCAAACGATCCCGAAGCTCAAGTGTTGCTTGGTAAGCTGTTTTTTGACGGGCGCGGCGTCGTAAGAAGCCAACCTGACGCAGTGATTTGGTTCAAGAAAGCATCTGACCAAGGAAACCCCGAAGGATTATTTTGGTTTGGAGCGGCAAAACTGAAAGGGTGGAGTACCCTAATAGACGAGAAGGCCGCACTCCAGTTAATAGAGCGATCGGCAAACGCTGGGTATGCCGACGCTCAAGCCGTGCTAGGCGAACTGTATCGGGATGGCAAAGTCAAAGTCATCGGCAAAGACATCGACAAGGCTATTCACTGGTTTGAAACCGCAGTCAGAAACGGAGTCGAAGCTCGGCCCGAGCTTGATGCGTTGAAGGCGCGAGCATCAGAAGAACGAGCGCGACAAGCGGAAGCAAAGCGAGCCGAAGTTGTACGAACTCCAACAAAAGAAGAGCTTCTGAACGCATATACTGCGTATCTAACCGTCAAACTCTGCCACGACGTTCGCAGCGAATATCTAGTGAAGCTCGTTACGCCAAAACAGTTTGAGCTAGCGAAACGGCTGATTAGAAACGTCGAAGACCTCACCACGCTGTCAAAGTCGGAAAAAGACGACGTTTGGAAGCAGGCTAACGAGGACATGACGCAAACACTCGGGCTGTTCAAGATGGCTCAAGTCATGGGTGGCAATCTGGCTTCGGACGATATGCGCCTAGTCTGTCAGTCGTCGCTTGCCAGCCTGGAGGCCATGCGGCCAAAGCCAGATGCGAGTCCAAAGCGAGACTTCTAATTTACGACAGCCAATCAAAACGGCGGGAGCGGCAACCATGGACTGAACTCGCTAGCCGGTGAGTTGCTTCCAGACAGATAACAAAGGCGGGAGGGGCTGCTCGATGGTTGATACGGCAAGCGTTGCTTACGAAATTGACAAGTTGGATGAGTTAAAGACCCGGGGCGTGATTACCGAAGCTGAATTCAACTCTCGGAAACTGCGACTTCTAGCTCCGCCAGTACCTGCCGCTCGCTCGAAGCGACCGGGTACTTTCTTAGCGGTGTCGGTAATTGGAATATCGCTAGCGGTAGGTGCTGCCTTCGGTGGCAATGGCGCAATCATCCTTGCAACGATGTTTGGCTTGGTCCTCTATTTATTACCCGCGTTCATTGCTTATCAGCGCGCCCACAGTAACCGACACGCCATCTTACTAATCAACTTGTTCCTTGGGTGGTCAATTATAGGTTGGTTAGGCGCGTTGATATGGTCGGCTACGTCGGCAAAGGGAGAATAACTGATGTCGTATTGGGCAAAGTCTCTCGGATTGCTCGTGTTCTCGGTGTTTGTTGTCTCGGCGCAAGCGGAAACAAGCTTCATCACCATGGAGCTAAGCTGCAGGATGGGTGAATGCTATCAAACGAAGATAAGAGCTGTGAGGCCGCTACAGTTCTCTAAGCAACCAGCATTCGTTTTGAAAGAATTTGAGATGGCAACGGACGAATACGTTTGCCCTCGGAACAACAATCAAGAAGAGGATTGCACGCGACCAACACTTAGGAAGCGGGGGGAGTATGAGAAGGGTATGGCTCTTTGCTCGCGGACAGAGCCCGCGATAGCGACACGTATCTCTGGGTCAGCTCCGGTTGATGCTGGAAAGTACCTAATCCATGCGTTGGACATGAGGAAAAATTTCGCGTCATTCAAAGACTTCAGTATGAAAAATTTTTTAGTCGTTTGCCACGCGTGGATGATCCAGTCGTTTGACGACCCAATGTATCCAAAGTTATTGGCGGCGTATGGCTATGAGGGCGCGGATCAACAGAAGGTTGTTGGAACGTTGGAAGAGGCGCGTAAATCGCTAATCGGCTCGCCGACGAGTACGGCATGGCAAGGCAGGTGGTATAGTGACGACCCCAAGGCATGTAAGTCGCAGGATAAAGAAGATCTCTTGATTTACACGACTAAAAACATCGAGAGTCACGAAACTCGTTGCAGCATCTTGAAAGCAACGCCCAGAGGCACAAGAACTGAACTAAGCCTAAGGTGCGCTGGCGAAGGAAGTAGCTGGAATAGCCGAGAGCAAGTAGAGGCACGAAACGATCACCTAGAAGTAATTAGAGGCGGGGATAAGTTTCAGTACACACGCTGCCCGTAGTGTTGCTCACGTTCCCATGAACTGTAACACGATGGCCCCTTGATGGGCCGAGCGCGGTGTTCCATATAACAGATGGCCTGCTAAGCGGCAATTCGCTGTCGATCATTGGTATTCAGACTGCGCGAAGTTGCATGGTCTTGATGTGGGCCGGCGTATTGTCGGCCAGGGGAAGAGGCATGCCGACGCTTGTTGATGCTTCCAAGGAGCGTCGAAGCGTTCGCAATCGGCCAGCTAACCGCGATTATGGTTTCAAATCGTTGGCCGGTGGGTTGGCGCCCGGACGGACACAAAATCCAATCAGCGACGTTCTTATTGGATATCGCACCATTCGATTGAAACGGTGGTTTCGCAATCTTCGCACCATGCACCTTTGTCGAACGTATCAGAGACTTGCCATTCCTGTCGTTCGCTGTCCCAAGTAGCAAAGGCGTCGGCTTTCACATCAACGCTTCCGCACGAATTGCAAACCGGCAAAAGTATCGACATCAAAAATTCCTCGTACTGAAACTTTGTCGAGGAACGTTAAGCTCTGCAGTTCAATCAAGCGACAAGAAATCAAGGAGCGTCACTTCTTTAGGTGCCGGCGGTACGTCAACGTACTTGCAGCGATGCTTGCGCTCGGTATCAACGTAACAAGCCAGCGCCTTCGATAGTGTCTCAGTGAAGGTCGCTTTGTAGTGGCTGTGCCCTTCGAAGAACACAGATTGGTTAAACTGATTGAATCGTATCTGAAGGCCGTGTCCTGGTAGAACGAAGTAGTAAAATCGATCGGTAAACCATCTGCCGTCAAAGCCGAGTGTAGCGACGATAGCTTTCAGTTCACCGATGGTCTTGCAGCGCATCTTGGTTGAAGTTGATCGTGATATTTTCGTTCGTTCTGACATTGGTTATGGTTCTTTTTGTTATTGGTTGATCGCTTCATCATTACGAACTGGATCGGATTTGATTAGTGCTGGATATCGACCAAGTTCGATACCGAACTAGATCGAATTGAGATCATGATGTTCTGGTTAAGGGTAACTGATCTGGCAGATGCTAATGGACTTGCAGTTCACATCTGAGCTGTAGTCCAGTCGAGCACTGTGTTTTCCATCATCATCTGCTTAGCAGTGATCGTTTAGCTCTGACATCAATCTGAATTCCTTTGTGTTATCTAATTCGATCAATGCGTGGCATTCGTACCGAATCTGTTGGACCCGTTACAATGAACACCATGATGTCACGACGCCAGACTAGCTGCGCGTCATGTTACGACCGGTAGCGCACGAGATCACTTGTTGTCAGTGTGCGCTGGAACACCCAGTCGATGTCTGATTGCTTCACGCCGTAACGGCTGAGGGAGTTTGTATTGGTGCAGGCCTCAATGTAGACGTAGGCGTTAGGACCTCCGAGACCGCGCTGCTTCAGCAGTTGGTACCAGAGTCGTCGGCCAATCGCGCCGATCTGATCGATCCTCCGATAGTCGTCGAGCTTCAGGGCCATGTGATAATGAAGCGGTACGTGCTTCATCTCTCTATCCCAAATTTCTGGCACGGCGACGAACAGTATTACCTCGGCCTTGCATTCCCGCCTCAACTGGACATTTTTGGCCAAACGCCACACCCATTCGAGAATGCAGTAAGAAGCAACATTCGCGTTTTCCGGCGCCATGAGGTCATGCCAGTCGAAGTTGAACACCACTGCCAGATTAGGCTGAATGCTTTGGACTTGGATCATCGATGCCATGCGAATGGCGACTTCGTGCTCTTCATGGGTCGGCGTGCGGCCTCGAAGAGCAGCGGTTAGCTCCTGCTCGTTGCGGCAGGCCTTAAGACTTTTGATTAGCTCTGATCGTGCCGACGGTCGTTTCCAGCCGGCCAGCGAAGAATCGTGGCGGCGAGGAGCATCAACGATGCCGTTGGCGATGCGGGTCAGGAGCTGGAGCTTGGTTGCGACTTGCATATCGTTCGTATTTATAGTTGCGCTGGCGCTCACCAATGTCGGGGAAAGAATCTTTTGCTGGGCGTTGCCGGGACTCGAGGTGTACGTGGCGCGATTCGCTGAACCCGGCCAGCAGCAATGGACGCCGCCAGATGGGGGAGGTCAGCATCGGGGCGATGGTGCGCAATCGCAGCTTCGTAGGCCTGGACAAAGGCGTCGAAGTCCACCCAGTTTTTGACGGCCATCACCAGCGGCCAGCGATAGCGGTGGCCGTCAAGATGAAGTGCGAGCAGATCTTTGGCGTCGACCCAGTAAACACGGTTGGCGCCTGGCAACGTTTCAAGCCCAAGGCAAGTGACGCGCCACTGATGGTTCTGGAAGAAGACCTGCGGCTGATGAAGGAGCGTCATTCTGCACCTCGGTCAGATTCGGCCTCACCGATGGCTTCCTGCAAATCAGCCGTCCCAGCCGTCCCAGCCGTACCTTCATCGCTGTCTGCCACGACCGATTCAGGAATGGCAGGCGAGATCGGAGGCGAAATGCCCACGTCGGCGTGGACCGGACCCGATGCAACAGGTGCGCTGGAAGCCGCACCGGGCACGTAGCGCGGGAACAACGGGTCGAGCTCGCTCCATTTGTAGCCCTTGCGCTGTTTCAAGCCGATGCGGACGTTCTTCGGTCCTACGCCATACCCGGCCAAATGGCCTGCCAGAAGGGATTCGTTGATCGAACCCCAAGGACGGTGAGCCAAAGCCTTCAATTCCATGACGAGGTCGGCAGAAAAGATGCCAGACGATGTCGACCGCTGCCGGATTTCGAAAATATCGGGCAGCAGCTCCGGTTTCAGATTCTGGCTCGCGATGGCCGGTGTTTCGATGAGCAGAGCGGCGTCGCGTGCTTCAGCCGACCAAAGGCCACCTGCAATATCGGCGATTGCGAATAGACCGCGATAGAGATCAGCGCGCCGGGTCGTGAACACCGACGGAATTGCTGGGTCCGAAGACACGAAGGTGGCCTCTGCGTACTGCGCCCAGACTGTCAGGCGCACGCCGATTTTCTTGAAGTCTGCATAACTCTGAGGCCCGAGCATTTCGTACTTCTGGCCCGGAAGCGCGCGGTGAAGGAAGATCGTGATCACGCGAGAAGCGACTGCTTGCGTCTTGATCGACCCGATCTTCGCGATGACTTTCGGGCACCAGTTGTCATACGGGATGGCAGTTGCGGTCAGGCGCGAAGTGCCATTGCGCTTGATGCCGCCATTGAGGAATCTGGTGAGCGATTTGCCGTCGACGATGTCCTTGTCGTCAACTTCATCCAGCAAAATCGGAAAGCCTCCGGCTGCGACAGCATAGAGTGCCGCCTTGGTGAAGTCGGTCGTCAGACTTGCGTCTATCAGCGATCTCGCCAACATCTCCAATGCGGTCGACTTGCCGCAATTTTGCTGCGGCGAGATAAAGCCCAAGATCGGCGAATGCGTGGCAACCGGGTGCAAGTGGCAGTGCATAACCCACAGCGCCATGGTCTTGATCGCCTCCGGCTCGACGACCAGAAACCGGCCATACAGCGTGCAAATGTCGTTCAAAAGATCCGAGGTTATCGGCGAAAGCTCGCCTTCCGGTACTGACAAAGGCGGCATGACTGGAACACCGGCCGAACCTGCGGAATTATTGCCGCCCTCATTAGAACCAGCGAATTTCTCATCCTGCACACCGTCTTCGTCATCGATGAGCGCATTGAAACGTTCCGCGCCACCGGGAGCCAAGTATTCCTCGATTAGGCGTCGGCATTGGCGCAAATCGCCACCCGCCGTTTCAACAATCGACTGCAGCACGCCGGAGTCGATATCGGCGCCGGCATGGTTGATCATCCCGCGCAGGCGGTCCAACTGAGCGTTCTTAAGCGCCTGCATCTTATCGGCAGTGAAAATGAAACACTCGCACCGCGAACGGAGGTCATCCGGAAATTTGCTCGGATGGATTCCCGTAAAAACATGCATGACTTCATCCATGGTGTTGCCGGTGAATATCTCCACTTGAGACTTCATGAGTTTGTCGGCCTCATCGATAATAGAAATCTTATTGTCGCCAAACACGTCGACGCGCCCGCGCCCGAAGTCACGCATTAGCTTGCGGTCCTCACCATTGACGCGATTGCCGTGGGTCATGTTCAAGTTGCGTTTGGTGGCAGCGGCAACGATGCGTGCGGTCGTTGTCTTACCGATACCCGTCGGGCCGACAATTAGAAGGTTGCTGTTGTTAGCCGCGACAAAGCGCTTGAGACGATCGCGATCAGCGATCGGCCAAGCAATGTCATCGATGGTCTTGGGTTCCCACATGTCATTGAGCGCCGCGATTGCCTTCGACTGGGGCGTGTCAACTGCTACCGGGGTATCAGCGGTCTCGCCGTCGCATTGAACGACGCGATCCCCGTGAAAATCATCGAGCGCCGAGCCTTCGCTCGACTCGTCGTGATGTGAATTTGTGTCGGTCATTTTATGTCCTTTTGGGTTCAGATTCTGTTGGAGGTGTTAGCGATTTTGGATGCGCTAGCGTTTGCGAGATCAATGCACGGGGCTCGCGTTCAGCAGCAGTGCGAGAAAACGGGCGAGACGGCCCTGGCCGATCACGCGCACTTCGTCCGTGGTGCGACGACCATGGACGACGACATCGTGTCCCGTGATTTTGATGAGCACTTCTTTGCCGTCGATCACGACAGTTGCGTCGAGTCCGAGGGCTTTGAGCAGCGGGTCGAGGGAACGGACGCGGCTGCTCGGAGACTGGCAGTCCAGTGGCAGCCGGCGGATCAACACCGGATGAGTGACGATTGCCGCAATCAGCGGCGACAATGTTCTGTCACCGCGTACCGCGATTGTGCCTGAAGCTTGATCGCAGCGAACGATCACACCGAGGGAATCGATGCGCTGATCGAACGCTGACAATCGTGTGCGACGAAGGTCCTCCACTCCGAGTTCACGCAAGTGGGAAATCAACTCGGGGAGCGTTCCGACGAAGCGGCGGGAAGACGCGGGCATGCGCGGCTTGCTGGCCGGGCTGTTACTATGCCGGGTCATGTGATTTCCTCGCCGATCTGCTCGACGACGGCATGCGCGCACGGGTCATTTTGATTGCGCGTGTGGGTGGGCGCCGTGTTGGTCGGGGCAATGGATTTTGTCGAACACGGCGCGTTAGCCTTGCCCTCAACCCAAGCCACAATGTCGTCTTGAGCAATTAGGACAATGCGCGCAACGCGTGCGCCGATGAGAGGTTTGTGGGCCTTCAAGGTTCCGGCAGCCAAGGCGCGGTTGATCGAGGCCAACGACACGTTGGCGATCGACGCTGCTTGCTTTTTGTTCAGGTAGGTTTTCATGGTCTCACCAATCGTTTCGGTGAGGACCTATCAATCACATCGCAGCGGGGCGATGTGATACAAAGTATCGCTGCCGGTGAGATGGTACAGATTCAAAAGTTGAACTTCACATCCAGGCGAAGGCCGTGTCGTAGCTTACAGTTGAAAATACGCAGTGCGGACTGCCTGTCAGAACGGCAGGTCGGTAAAATTCCAGCCCTGCGATTGCAAAGGATCCAGAGGTGCGCGGGGCGCACGAATTCTTGCGTTCTTCGCGTTGGCGCATTTCCAGCGTGAATAGAGCGAATCAACGCTCATATGACGGTATTCGGAAAACTTGTCCTTGATGATCGCGATCGCCTTACGACTCGACAGGCGGGGGACCGACATCTGTTCCGCCTTGACGCGATTCAGCAGGCGTAAGTTTCCCGGTACATCCCATTTGCGGCGCTGCCCCTTGCGGCGATTCAGCTTCTGGATAAATGCATAACGCATGTCAAAAAACTCCGTTTCAGATGCGCCAGAATGTGGGGATCGTCCGGAGAACACGCAAGCATCTGTGATCAGTTTCCCGCAATGCCCGGTGCTTCACAACGCACAACGAAGACTGCAGGCAAACTGCGCCCAACGCAGCATCAGTTCGCGTCGACGGTCCAGTAAATCACCGCGCCGGTATGCGGCTTCAGCTTTGTTCTTTATGGTGTGGGCGAGGGCCATCTCGACAACCTCGTTTGGCGTTTCGGTCGTTTCCGCCGCCCAGTCGCGGAACGTCGACCTGAAGCCGTGGACGGTCAAATCGGTCCGGCGCATCCGCCGCAAGACGCCCAACATGCTCATGTTCGAGAGCGGTCCTTTGGCGTCAGCGCCAAGGAAAATGAAGTCTTCTTCCTTTGAGAAATCGGCCAAAACAGCCATCGCTTGCGGCGCCAGAGGCACGCGGTGCTGCAGTCCGGCTTTCATTCGATCCCCCGGAACTGACCAAATGTTCTGCGCATGATCGATCTCAGCCCAACGAGAACCCACGGTTTCGCCAGTCCGGGCCGCGGTGAGTATTGTGAACTCAAGGGCACGGGCGCCAACGCCCGAACGTTGCTGCAGCTCGGCCATGAACGCCGGAAGTTCGCGGTAAGGCAAAGCCGGATAATGTCTCACGCGCGCAAGTTTGTGCGGTGACGTCATTACGTTCGCAAGATGGCCGCGCCAGCGGGCAGGGTTGATCGGATCTCGGTAACCGTGCGTTGCGGCCCAATCCAGAATGGCTTCAATACGACCGCGAACGCGGGATGCCGTTTCGGTCTTTGTTTTCCAGATCGGGTCCAGCACGGACTTGATGTGCTGGATGTTGATCGCGTCGACTGGCAAGTTGCCGATGGTCGGTTCGGCATATGCCTTAAGCGTGTTCGCCCACTGTTGCCGGTGCTTCGGATTGCGCCAGCCGTCAGCGTGATCGGAGATGTATCCAGTGGCGCATTCTGAAAACGTCTTCTTCTTCGGATCAACTTCATTGCCACGGGCGATCGGATCAACGCCATCGAACACAAGCTTGCGGGCGCTGTCGGCACGCTCGCGCGCGTCCTTCAACGACACAACAGTCGCGCCGCCAAGACCAAGCTCGCGTCGCTTGCCGGCATAAGAATAGAGAAACACCCAGCGACGGGCACCGTCGTTCGAGACGCTGAGGTAAAGCCCGCCGCCGTCAGCGTGACGACCGGGTTTCGTCAGCGTCGCGACTGCGCGCGCTGAAAGGCGATTGATCTGTCGAGGCACGTGATGCTCTGTCCCACTCCGAGCCCCAACAACTAAGTGCCATTGTCGGGATCAACAAGAGCCATCGGGCAACGACGAAATGCCGCAAGCATCTGAATAAACTTAAAAAACTTACGTCGGTGACACGCACAGCTACGTTCAGAAACTGGGACCTAAACTCCACTCTCTCCGCCAGTATGCGCCTTGGTGGCGGCAACTCCTATCGGCTGAAATTTGTCCCTTGGGTTTGCAGAAGCCGATGCTTGACGGTCCGTGCAATCGCAAGCGGCGCCTCCTCCGGGATCGCGAAGCAAGAGCTCGCGTTGATTTCACAAAGAACGTAAGTGTCGGCGCCGGCCGCGTCTCGCGGTCCGTAGAGGAAATCAGCATCCCAGATCACCGGCAGCGAGGATTCATCGATGCCGAGCGTTTTCATCATCTGGGGCGTCCATTGCATTTCCATCAATCTTCGCAGAGCCTGGAAGGGCGGAGCATCGGGCCCGTGCATGATGCGCGGCCCGGGCTGCGCCTCGGGTGAGTCCGATCCTTCCCGGGGCGGTGGGATCAAGGCCTTGATCAATTGGTGGCCGAAGCCTGCGACCTTGGAGCCGCTCATGTAGCAGCGGATCATTCCTTCGGGCAGCCGCGGTTGAAACGCCTGGTCGATGATGCAGCCGCCCCAGCCGAAATACGGTTCGCAGCGGGCAATGAAAGCCTCAAGCGGCATGTCTTCGGATTGGCTGCCGCGCAGCGCGTGGAGCACCCGCACAGTCGCGTCCGTGTTCGGTAAAGTCTCGACCTTCCAGACGCCTTGACCGCCGTTGCCGCGGTTTTGCTTGAGCACGCGCGAGCCGCCCTCCCGCAGCCGCGACGGAAATTCAGCGCGGAAGGCACTTGCGCTGTCGTAGCGGTGCGTGTCGGCGCCCCAGCCGAGGTGACGCGTTTGGTAAAGCACCTCCTTGACGCCCATCTTCAGGATGACGCCGGGATGTGCGCTCACCCATGGGCCCCGCGTGGCGACCTCGCGCAACAGCAGATCGAGCGCGGCGCGCGTCTTGCCCTGATGGATCGGATCGACCCAGACAAGTACGCCGTCAACTGAGAGCAATCGGTCACGGACCGCGTCGGCGAAGGTTTCGTCGTAGATGACGGGACAGGCTTCGATGCCGATGGCGGCAAGTGCATCGAAGACGCGGACGAAGCGGCTGTTTTGCGGGGTCGCGTCCCGGTGCGCCGCAGCGTCGCCGCGCGACAGGATAGCGATTGTGGTACGGGGAGATGTCTTCTGTTCCATGTTCATGCGCAAGCCTCACGACGAATCGCGTGTTGCACAGAGCTTGGACGGAGGTCTGACGGGGAGTCTGCTTGTCCCCATTTCGACAAGTTTACGCGAGATCGCACCTAAGTCACAAGACGACAAGAGGGTGAATCTGGATTTTCCGCCGAGGCGCAAGAACAAGCCCTTACGGAATCAGCACCGTCGCGCCGAGCGTCTTGCCGGATTCGATCGCTTCGTGCGCCTTGACCGCGTCCTTCAGCGGGTACTCGTAGTTGATATTGGCATCGAGGATGCCCGCGCCGATCGCCTTGAACAGCGCGTTCGCGGTCATCTCAAGATCCGCGCGCTTGGCGACATAATGCATGATCGCCGGGCGCGTGATGAACAGCGATCCGCGCCGTCCCAGATCCTGAATGATGTCGATCGGGTCCGGCGGGCCGGAGACATGGCCATAAGCTGCGCAAACGCCCATCGGCCGCAGCGAGTCGAGCGATTGATGCATCGTCTCCTTGCCGATGGCCTCGTAGACGACAGCGCAACCTTCGCCATCGGTGACGTCGCGCACCACATCGGCGAAGCTTTGCTTGCTGCGCACCACCGGATGATCGCAACCTGCTGCGCGTGCAACCTCGGCCTTTTCATCGGTGCTGACGGTGCCGACCACGATCGCGCCCAGCGCCTTGGCCCATTGGCACAGAATAAGCCCCATGCCGCCTGCCGCCGCATGAACCAGAATCGTATCGCCCGGCTGAACAGCATAAGTCCGGTGCAGCAGGTAATGCGCGGTCATGCCCTTCATCAGAAGCGCCGCGACCGTGCGGTCGTCGAGACCATCGGGCAAATGCAGCAACTTGTCGGCAGGATAGTTGCGATACTCTGAGTAGCTGCCGAGCGGCGGAATGCCGTAGGCGACGCGGTCTCCCGTCTTGAAACCAGTCACGCCTTCGCCGACGCCCTCGACAACGCCAACACCCTCGAACCCGATCACGACCGGACATGGCGCGACCGGCCATGGATGTGAGATGCCGCCGCGATGATAGGTGTCGGCATAGTTGACGCCGACGGCAGTATGCCGAAGCAGAACCTCTCCGGGGCCAGGCTCCGGCACCGGCCAGTCCTGCCATGTCATGGCGCTCGGCGGGCCGAGTTTGTGAATGACCTGGGCTCTGGACATGAGATTGGACATAAGGGCTCCCGCGGCTGCCTTTTGGCAGTCAGGTTACCTTACTCAAACTCATCACTTCGTGACTGTTATTTTGGTCAACCCTGATTGACTGATCCGCGCGTTTCGTTGCGTGCTGAATTCTACCATTTTGGATTGAGAGAGAATGCCTGACATGCTTGCACGCCTGAAGCCCGATCCGATCCCGAAGATTTCTCCCGTGCCGGAATACCTCGCGACCGGGCGGCTGCTCGATGTCTACAACGCCACCAAGAAGGGACTGAACGTCCCGTGGATGGGCGTGGTGTCGATGTCCTTTGCGCACTATCCGAATTTCTATGACCAGCTTTGGTCGTCGCTTGCGCCGGTCGCATCGACTGCGCCGTTTGCAAAAGCCTGTGCCGAATTGCGCGCCGTGGCCGAAGCAAATGCGCTTCAACTCAAGCCCGCGCTGCTCGGCGAGGAATTGGCCAGGCGCGGCTATGCGCCCGAAGAGCTGGACGAGATCCGCGCCTGCATCGAGATCTTCTCGGTGGGCAACATGCCTTACGTTCTGATGGCGACGCTGGCGCGGCTGCAACTCGAAGGTCAGGACCTTGGAGCGGGCGGGCCTACCGGGCCGCGTGTTGGTGGCGCGCCGTTTCCTGACAGGCCTGCGCTGATGCAATTGCACCACGCCGATCCGACGACGCGCGCCCTCTTTGACGACGTGATGAAAACGCTGGGGTTGCCTCTGGTGAACACCGACTACCGCGCGTTCGCGCGTTGGCCGAGCTATTTCGCGCTGGCATGGGCGGACATGAAGCGCGCCATCGAGGGACCGGGTTATGCCGATGCGGTGCTCGCTACGCACAACACCGTGGTCAATTTGGCAAGGAGCCTGCCCAATCCGAGCGGCCTGACGTCATCGGCCCTGATCGCGGCCGCAGAAAAGGACGCGCCTTTGGCGGAAGTGCTGTCGGTGGTGCGTCTGTTCCAATGGCTGCTGCCGGGGCTGATCGTCAATGTCGGCTTTATGCAGGAGCAATTGAAGGCCGCCTGATCGTTGAGCAGGCCGGGCCATTTGAACGGGATCATACCCTGTCGCGACCAAGGAACAGAACGCCCCGATCGGCGTTCTCTCCCCGACGCCAACAGGACCGATCATGCTGCTGCTTCGCTATTTCGTTTTCGCCGGCGCGATGCTGCTGGGTTGTTTCTGGGCGCTTGACGCCATCAACGGTCCGTCCGCGCCGAAAGCGCAGCAGAATGATATGGCGTCGCTAGAAGCGTGGCGTGCGGCCGAGGCGCGCAAGGAAGCCAGCAAGGACGGACGCGACACGTCGGCGGCCGTGATCCTGCCTGCGGTTACGCCGATGGCGCCAACCGCTGAACGGCTCGCTTACGAGCGCCAGATTGCATCCAACAAAATTCCCGCGCCGGCGACAGTGTCGGAAGTCCGGAGTTCCTCCAACGATGCCCGGGCTGAGCTGACGGAATCTGTTCCGGTGCGTCAGGACGCCGATGCGGCAAAGACAAAGCCAAAAGCGAAACGCAAGGTTGTTGGCAGCAAGGCTGTCGTCGCAACGGCTCAACCGCGGAACTCGAATCTTGAATTCAGCGGCTTTTTCGGACGAATTTTCGAGAACTGATCGCAAAGTTCTTCATTAAGTTCCCGGCGATCATTTCCGCCACGCTTTCTCACATCTCCGCCACAACTGCCTCGCATTAAGGCCCTCGGTCTGAAGGTAAAGGCGCTTCACACATTCAAGTGAGGCGCCGTGCGACCAGCAATTATTCCATTAATCGGAACCATTCTGCTTGGCCCCGTATTCGTCGAGGCGTCGGTCCCGGATCGGAACATTGCTGCAAACGTCAACGCCATCGTCAAGGCGATCGGAGATTATGCAGCGGCGTTGCCGCAGCTACCGTTGATCGTCGAAAAGTATGCGTCACGCGCTGTGCCTGCGATGCCCGACAATGAGGATATCGGCACGCCGACTGACGTTGCGATCGAGGTGGTATGCCGCACGCTCGCGCAGGCCGCCGAATCCAACGGGCTGCCGGTAGGATTTTTCGCGCGGCTGATCTGGACCGAAAGCCGCTTTCGTCAGCGCGCTGTTAGTCACGCCGGTGCGCAAGGCGTCGCCCAGTTCATGCCGGCGACCGCGGCCGAGTATGGTCTTGCCGATCCGTTCAATCCGGTCGCGGCTTTGCCTGCATCCGCGCGCTTCCTGCGCAAGCTGCACGAGCAGTTCGGCAACCTCGGACTTGCGGCGGCGGCTTATAACGCCGGCGGCGGCCGGGTGCAGGATTGGCTGGCGCGCAAGAAAACATTGCCTGCGGAAACGCAAAACTATGTTCGCGCCGTCACCGGGCAAGCCGCCGAGAACTGGACCCGCGATTCAAAAGATATCGATCTCGAACACAAGCTGCCGCGTGCGGCGCCGTGCGAAGGCGAGGCCGGTCTCTCGCCACAAAGCAAACCGATCGCGATGAAGGTCGCGTTGTCGGCCACGGCGGGCGAGATCGTGCGCAAAGCCGAGATCGCCGAGGAAGAAGCGCGCCAGGCGAAGATCGAAACTGAAAGGCGCGCGCTGGCTGCGCTTCGCTCCAACAAGGGCAAGCCAACGCAGCTTGCCAAAGCGAAGACCGGAAAAGGTCATATCAAGATTGCCGCGAAAGCGGCGACGAAGGCGACGACCAAAGTCGCCGCCAAAGCTGCACGCAAGGGGCGGCTGAAGGTCGCATCGGCGGGCAGCAGCACGCGCTAGAAAAAGTGATCCGTTCGTCATTGCGAGGAGCGCAGCGACGAAGCAATCCAGTGCTTAGGAGTTGGATTGCTTCGCAGAGCCTGTCATCGGGCTCGCCGGAGGCGAGACCCGGTGGCTCGCAATGACGGAGATTACTTTAGTGTCCTGCAGCGCTTTTGCTGGCGTCGTTGTTGAGCACGATCAAGGCATCGACCGCGACACCCGTTTTTGTGTTGACCAGAAACGGATTGACATCGATCGACGCGATGCGCTGGCCGGCGTCGGCGATCAGGTTGGAGAGGCCGACGATCGCCTTTGACACCGACGGCTCATGCAGCGCGGGTTTGCCGCGATAGCCGCGCAGCTTGACGCCGGCCTTGGTCCGGTCGATCAGCTCCCTGGCATCGTTCGCATCGAGCGGCGCGCCCGCCAGCGCCACATCCTTCATCAGTTCGATATCGACGCCGCCGCTGCCGAACAGGATCACCGGCCCCATTTCCGCATCGAGCGACGCGCCGACGACCAGTTCGAGGTCGGCCTTGACCTGTTGCGCGATCAGGATGCCCTCGATGCGCGGTTTGCCTTTCAGCTTCTTCACCCGCGCGGTAATGTCATTAAAGGCCTTCTTCGCTTCAGCGGCGTTCTTGATGTTCAGCACGACGCCGCCGATATCGGACTTGTGCAGGATATCCTCGCTGACGATCTTGGCGACGACCGGAAAGCCGATTTTCTTTGCGATCTTTGCTGCGCTAGCCGCATCCTGCACGATCTCTTCCTTCGAGACCGGAATGCCGTAGGCCTTGAGCAGCTTCTTCGAGGCGACTTCGTCGAGCGCCGCGCCCTTGGCGCTCTTGAGCACCCGCTCCAGTGTCGCCCGTGCCGATGAACTCGAACTCGACAGCACGTCGGGCACTTCCTTGCGCAGCGACGCATAGCCGATCATCGCCTTGATGGCGATGACTGCGCGGTCGAGGCCCTGCGTCACCACAATGTTCGGCAATGACAGGCGCAGCTCTTTCATAAAGTCGGTAAAGCCGATCGACATCGCGCTGATATAGATCACGGGCTTGCTGGCGGCGCCCGCCATATCGTTGACGATCCGCAAATTCCGCTCGCGCAACTCATGCGGCGCTTTCGGTAGTTCGGCATCGATGATGACGATGTCGGTATCGGGATCCTCGATCATGATCTTGATCGATTGCATGTAGACCGAGGGATCGACCACCGCCGCAAATCCCGCATCGAGCGGATTGCCGACGATGCTGCCGGGGCCGAGCATTTTTGCCAGCTTGCCGCTGGCGTCCTTGCTCAAGTCAGCGAAACTCAGGCCTTCTGCCGAAAAAGCGTCGATCAACAGGCCGCGCTTGCCGCCGGACAGCGAGACCGCGGCAAGGCGTGGGCCTTTCGGCAAGTGCGCGTGGACGAAGCATTCCGTCATTTCGATCAGTTCATCCAGGCCGCGCGCGCGGATCACGCCTTCGCGGGTCGAGATCGCATCGAACGATTCGATCGAGCCTGCGAGCGCGCCGGTATGCGCCATCGCAGCGGCGCGTCCGCCTTCCGATGCGCCGAGCTTGAGCGCGATCACCGGCTTGCCGGCAGCGCGTGCGGCCTTGCAGGCTGCGCGAAACACCTTGGTGTTACGCACCCCTTCGAGATAGACCACGATCGCGCGCACCGACGGATCGGCGGCGAAATATTCCATGAACTCCGGCGTTTCGAGACCGGCCTCGTTGCCGGTGGTGACCATGTATCCAACACCGACGCCGCGATCCTCCAGCGTCTGGCGGATCGACATGACGATCGCGCCGGATTGCCCGACGATAGCGACAGGCCCTTTGCCCATGGTCACGATGCGGTCGTCGATATTGGTGAACAGGTTCTCGCTCGCGCTCAGATTGCCGAGGCAATTCGGTCCTGTCACCGCAAGCCCGGTCTCGCGGATGACGCCGGCGAGTTCGACAGCAAGCCGCTGGCTTTCGGCGTCCTGCAATTCGCTGAAGCCCGAGGTGACGATGGTTGCCGAGCGCGCACCGGCTGCTGCGGCCTCACGCATCACCTGCACGACGAACCGGGCAGGCACCAGGACCAGAACGTGATCCGGTTTATCCGGCAGGCTGGCGAAATCCTTGAAGCAAGGTACGCCCCAGATTGATTCGCGCTTGGCGTTGACCGGATAAAGATCGCCGCGGAATCGATACTTGACGAGGTTATTCCAGATGCGTTCGGCGTAATTGCCGGGCTTGTCGGTGGCTCCCACCACAACGATGTTGCGCGGATGCAGCATCGCGTGAATGCGTTTGACGGTGTCACTGTCTTTCGATGCGGGGGACCAGGTGCCGGCAGATTGAGACGCGGATTTCGAACGGCCTTCCATGGACTTTCCTCTGACGCTTATTGTTGTTTGCGACAACGTAAGCGGCGCACTTCGCCATGTACATCGGCGAATGCGGTTGACGCGAGAACAACCCGTCAGGCGTTTGATTTTCCGTCATACGGACAGTGGCATGACCGGCCGGCGCCAGCCATTTGGCGGCGGCAAGAGCGAGCTTGGGCTCTAGAAAGGAATAATAATTCAATCTTTGTGAGATTGATCGCAGCTTTGGCTCAGCAGCTTTGAGGCTCAGCAGCTTTGAGGCTCGGCAGGCTCGATTGATTGACGGACGGCTACGCGACGAATCTGACGCCAATCAGCGATCCCTTGCGCCATCTGATCTCGCAGGTCCGTCCTGTTCGCGAAGCGAGCGAGAAGGTGAGGGTAAACCGGGAGCCCAGCCGCTCGGCATTGGCGATCGACAGCTTCGCGCCACTCGGCGACATGTCGAGCACCGAGCATTCGACAACACCGAATGCCCCCGGAAATGTGATCCAGGCCTTGGCGTTTTGTGATCGCCTTGGTTCTCGCGACTTTCTTCCGAATGCAGCCATAGCGCTTTCCTCGCACAGATAGCGCAAGAGTGGTACGCAAGTTTCGGTTACATAAAGTTCGAGAAAGATTGTCGTAAATGTTAGATTAACAATGCGACTATCGAACAGCCGGCGGATCGCTCCGGTGGCTACGAGAAGGGCACGATGCGAATTGGCGTTCGTCTTGCGGTATCAGGCCTTGTGCTGCTGTCGATCGCGGTCAGCGCATTCGGCGTCCACTTTCTGTGGTGGAGAACGGCGCAGGAAACCAGCCAGGCGCTTGCGAAAACCATCAACGAACAGATCGTGTCTGCGGTCAGCAAAGAGCTGTTCTCGATTACCATCGAGACAACATCGGCCTTCATCGCCGCACGGGCGCTGTTTATCCGGCACGTTGTCGAAACTGACGATGTCGACAAGCGCGAGTTGACGTTTCTGTCCTTGCTTCAATCGCAACCTTCGATTTCATGGGTCACATTCGGCACTCCCGATGGAGCTTTGAGCGCCGCTCACAAGCTCGGCGATAACGGAGCGGAGGTTTTCAACATCGCAGCCGGGACCGGACAGGTTGCGCAGGAGATCGAGACATACCGGCTGGTCGGCCGCGATCTCCAGTTCGAGAGTCGCAAGTTCACGACCACGTCCTACAAAGCGCCCGAACAGGAGTGGTTTAAGGACAGCATGCAATCGGATGGATGGAACTGGTTCAACCTGACCAAGCTTCCAGCCGGCGACCGGCTTGCGGTTACGCTTGCCGGGCCAATCATCGTCAATCAGGAGCGGCGCGGTGTATTGAGCATCGTCGTTGAGCTGACAAGGGTTTCGCGGTTCCTTGCCGAGATCAAGGCCGGTAAGTCCGGTGCCGTCTTCATCCTCGACCGTGGTGGCCGCGTTATTGCGGCCCCTGATGAAGATGCCGATGAAATCAATGCGGTTATGACCAATCAGCCTTTGCTGCCGGTGGCGATGAATGCGCTGAAGAAGTCGGCTGGCGTCTACGCGCAAGAGAAGGGCGACGCCTACCGGACGCGCTTCGTCCAGCAGGACAAGGCGTATGACGTCAACCTGACGCCGCTAACCTTCTCGGGTTGGACGCTGGTGACGATCATTCCGGAATCGGAGTTTCTCGGCCCGGTCGCGGCGACCATCCGCCAACTGGTTTTCGTGCTGGGATTTCTTGTTGTGGTTGCGAGCCTGCTGTCGGCGTGGCTGGCGCAGCGCCTGATCGCAGCGCCGCTAATCAAGGTCGTCAACGAGATCAAACACGTCGAGCGTTTCGAGCTGGATCAGGTGCAGCGCCATTCCTCGAGGCTCGACGAGATCAACAATCTGTCGGGCGCGATTGCCGATATGGCGACCGGTCTCTCTGCGTTTCGTAAATACATTCCGGCCGATCTGGTGCGGCGGCTGATCAGCGAAGGCACCGAGGCGAAGCTCGGCGGCACGGTACGGCCGATGACGGTGATGTTCGCGGACATCGCCGGATTCACCGGTCTGTCAGAACGGCTCGGCGACCAGATCATCCCGCTGCTGTCGCGATATTTCGGCGCGATCTCGGCGGAGGTTCAGACTCACGGCGGCACCATCGACAAATTCATCGGAGATGCCGTGATGGCGTTCTGGGGCGCGCCGGCGGCCAATCCGGATCATGCGCTGGCATGCTGCCGCGCGGCTTTGGCCAGCCAGCGGGCGATTGTCGAACAAGGGATTTGCGACGATTCCGGAGCGCCGTTGCAGATACGCATCGGTATCAATTCGGGCGATATTCTGGTGGGAAATATCGGCTCGGACGTCCGGCTGAATTACACGGCGATTGGCGATGCGGTGAACGTGGCGAGCAGGCTGGAAGGGGCCAATAAGCAATATGGCACGAAGGTCATGATCGGCGAGGAAACCCGCCGCCTTGCCGGCAACCTCATCCGTGTCCGCGAGCTGGATCGTCTTGCGGTCTACGGCCGAGCTGCCGGATCGACAATCTACGAACTGATCGGGATTGCCGATGAACACCTTGACTCGACGGCAGGTTCTGCAGTGTGGGTCAGCCGTTATGAAGCCGGGCTCGCTGCCTATCGTTCACGCGATTTTTCGGACGCGATCCGCTGTTTTGAAGAGGCTCATGCAAGCCGCCCCGGTGGCGATCCGCCGTCCCGGATTATGATCGAGCGCTCTCAGGAAGCGATCGCCGCACCGCCCGACGCTGGCTGGACCGGCACTTCCGTGGCTGAAACCAAATAGGTCCAATCGAGCCGGTATTACGCTTGCAAGCTTCCAATCATTACCTGAGTTTTGCCGCCATTCCGGTTTTTTTCTTGAGCGCTGCGCTCGTCCCATGATTGTATCGGCCCATCGGCCATGCAATAAATAGTTGTAATTCATTCTTTATGTCTTGGGGAACATGGGAATGCTGAGCGGAGGGCGTCAGCCTTACGAGACCGCTGTATCGTTTATCGAGCGGTTCAAGCAGTCAGAGTCCATCGAGGCTTTGACACGGCATATATTGGCCGCCGCTTCGACGTTCGGTTACCGCAATTTCTCGATCATCGCCGGCCCGCAACTCGCCCGTGCAAACTTCGAGCAGCGGATCATGCTGCTGCATTGGCCGGATAACTGGCTGCAGCAATATGTTCACGAGAACTTTCAGGACCACGATCCCGTCGTAAATTTTGCACGGAGTCAGGTTCACTCGTTTTACTGGGAGCAGGCGCCGTACAAAGCCGATCGGGCCATGCCCTCGCGCGTGATGGATTGCGCGGCGCGTGACTTCGATATGCCGCAAGGTCTTTGCGTCCCGATCTACGGCATGCAGGGCTATCAGGGTTCGGTCAATTTCGGCGGTCCGGATATCGACAACAGCGCCTCGGCACAATCCGCGATGGAGCTGGTCGCGATCTATGCCGTGAACCATCTCTCGCGGCTGCGGTCGCAGATGTCGGATGAAGCGGTTCTCTCGACGCGCGAGCGGGAAGTTCTGAAGTGGGCCGCGGTCGGAAAGACCGCATGGGACACCGGGCGCATCCTTCAGATTTCTACCGATACGGTGAACAAGCACATCGCATCCGCGATGCGCAAGCTCGATGCGTTCAGCAAGACCCAGGCTGTCGCCGAATCAATTCGCCGCGGCGAGATTCAGATCTAGCCTGTCAATTCCTACTCGTCTGAATACAGCGGCTCTTCGCCCTATGTGAGCGTCCTTCTGCAAATCCTGCAGGAGGACGACATGATCCGGTTAATCGATCAGGCCAATCGCCTTCGCTACCGAGATACATTCGACAGACTATCCCGTTTTCGTCACGATATTTTCGTCAAGGAGTGCCGCTGGACAGACTTCGATCTGGACGGCGAGCGTGAAGGCGACAGCTATGACGACGAGCATGCTCTGTATGGCGTTTCGCTAGCCGAAGACGACCGTGTCGTCGGCTGTTTGCGGCTCTATCCATCCATCCTGCCTCACATGCTGGCGGAGACCTTCGCTTATCTCGTCGAGGGGCCGGTGCCGCAGCAAAGCGACATCGTCGAACTGTCGCGACTCGCGATCGCGCGCGACAAGCGTGACGGACGCACCTACTACGAAATGTTCGCAGGCCTGCAGGAACTCTGCTTGCAGGAAGACTACGTCGGGGCCACCGCCGTGATCCGCGCTTACCGGATGCCGGTGGTGCAGGGCGCGGGGATCACCGTGCATCCGCTCGGTCTGCCGCGCGATGTCGACGGCGAGAAGCTCATCGCGGTGATGTACGAGATCAACGAGGCGTCGCTCGAGCGCGTCCGCGCCGCGGGCGGTCTGACCGGTTCGGTGCTCGAACACAAAATGCCTGTCGAGGACATCGTCCGGCGCAGGGCGTGAACTCCGTCATTGCGAGGAGCGTTTGCGACGAAGCAATCCAGTGATATTTTGTTGGCTGGATTGCTTCGCTTGCGCTCGCAATGACGATAGGCTTGTGAGCCAGCCGCTCACACCCTGACCGGAATGCGAACCCGGCCGGCGTCGCCGAACACGCGCAGATAGCGGGCGATCTCGGCCGGATCGCCGGTGGCTTTTTCCGGGTTGTCCGATAGTTTGACGGCCGGGCGGCCGTTGACGTGGGTGACCTTGCAAACCAGCGAAATCGGATCGAGATCGTTGCCGCCGTCGGGCGCGCAACCGATGAAATCGTTGGTGAGGTTGGTGCCCCAGCCGAAGCTGGTGCGGACGCGTCCGGCAAAATGGCGGTAGGTCGCCTCGATGGCATCAATGTCCATGCCGTCGGAAAAGATCAGCAGCTTTTCTTTCGGATCGCGGCCGTGTTGCTTCCACCAGCGGATAATTTCCTCGCCGCCCTCGATCGGCGGCGCGCTGTCGGGGCGGAATCCGGTCCAGTCGGCAACCCAGTCCGGCGCATCGCGCAGGAACGACGCCGTGCCGAAGGCGTCGGGCAAGGCGATCAAGAGATTGCCGTCATAAGTACGCTGCCATTCGTCGAGCACACGATAGGGTGCCTCGCGCAGATCCTGGTCGCTGGTCGCGAGCGCCGCCATCACCATCGGCAGCTCATGGGCGTTGGTGCCGATCGCTTCGAGATCGTTGTCCATGGCGAGCAGCACGTTCGAGGTGCCGGTCAGGGCCGAGCCCAGTCCTTCCTTCAGCGCCTCGACGCACCAGCGCTGCCACAGGAAACCGTGCCGCCGCCGCGTGCCAAAGTCGGACACCCGCAGGGTCTGTAGTGTTTTCAGCCGCTCGACCTTGCTCCAGAGCTTGGCTTTGGCGCGCGCGTAGATGACGTCGAGAACGAAGCGGCCCTTGCCCTTCATGGCCTGGCGCGAACGCAACTCGTTGACGATCGCCAGCGCCGGGATTTCCCACATCGATGTGTGGGTCCATGGACCGTAGAAGTGCAGTTCGTACTGGCCCTCGACCTTGCGCAGGTCGTATTCGGGCAGCCGGAAATCGGCGAGCCATGCAATGAAGCTTGGCGAGAACATCTGGGTCTTGCCGTAGAACGTGTTACCCGCGAGCCAGATCAGCTCCTTCTTCGTGAAGCGGATGGTGCGGGCGTGGTCGAGCTGCGCGCGCAGTTCGCCCTCGTCGATCACCTCGGCAAGCCGGACATGCCAGCTCCGGTTGATCAGCGAAAACGTGACATCGACATCCGGATGCAGCTCCCGGATCATCTGCAGCATCAGCAATTTATAGAAGTCGGTGTCGAGCAGGCTGCGGATGATCGGATCGAGCCGCCAGCCGTGATTGTAGGTTCGTGACGCAATATCGGTGATAGCCATCACGCAACCCCAAGCTCAACAAAAGCTAAACAGAACACGAAAGCGGGACCGCCGGATACCGGCGATCCACGCACTCCTGATCTGTAGTCTACACGCTTATTGGGCTTCGATTCCAGCGTCCTTGACGAGCCGCTCCCACAACACGAGCTGGTCCTTGACGAACTTTTCCATCTCCTCCGGCGAAGAAGAGAAAGCGTCCATGCCGCGCGTCGCCAGCTCTGCCTTGATTTCCGGCTTGCCGATGATCTTCTGGATTTCCGCATTCACCCTGACAATAATGTCCTTGGGCGTGCCAGCCGGCGCAAAATAACCCTGCCATGACGTGATGTCGAAATTGGGCACCCCGGCCTCTTCCATCGAGGGCAGATCGGGGACCAGCGCCGACCGCTTCTTGGTCGTCACCGCGAGCGCTTTAAGGTCGCCGCTCTTGACGTGTGGCAGCCCGGTCAGCACGTCGATGAACATCATGGTGATGCGTCCGCCGAGCACATCGCTCAGCGCCGGCGGCGAACTCTTGTAGGGAACGTGCAGCAGATCGATGCCGGCCTGTTTGGCGAAGGTCGCGCCGGACACGCTCGATGACGAACTGCCGCTGGCGTAAGTGAGTTTGCCCGGATTGGCCTTGGCGTAGGCGACCAGCTCTTGCACGTTTTTCGCCGGCACTTGCGGATTGATGATCAGCATGAACGGCAGGTCGCCGGTGCGCGCGATCGCGGTGAAATCCTTGACCGGATCGTAGGTCAATGTCTTCAGCAAATACGGATTGGCGGAGTGCGTCGTGTTGGTGGTGACGAACAGCGTGTAGCCGTCGGGCTGCGCGCGCGCGACGTAGGTTGCCGCGATCATGCCGTTGGCGCCGGGCTTGTTATCGACGATGAATTGCTGCCCCAGTGCATCCGCCAGATGCCTTGAGATGATGCGCGTGGTGGTGTCGGTGCCGCTGCCGGCGGCAAATGGCAGCACCAGCGTGATCGGCCGGGTCGGATAGCCTTGCGCCTGCGTGGTGTTGGTCGCAAGCAACCCGGCGGCGAATGCAGCGAATGTCACGGCTGCGAAACGAATAGTCTTCATGGGTCTTCCTCCTTCGTCGCGCGATCGATCTGATGCCGATCTTTGCGATTGGTGACAGGTGCTATCCGGAAACTGGTTAGTCAGGTTTCTCGGCGGCGAACCTCCGCGAAATTTTATGAAACTTCAATCCGCAAACTTCAATCCGCAAACCTCAATTCGCAAACTTCAATTCGCAAACTCCAATTCGAATGTCAGGCACAAACTGGCGGCTTGCGGTCGCGCCATGGCCGTTCCCGCTCAAGTTGCGCGGCCAGACGAAACAGGGTGGCTTCGTCGCCGAACCGCGCCGTGAACATCATGCCGAGCGGCAGGCCGGCAGAGTTCCACGCCAGCGGCACCGACATCGACGGCTGCCCCGACATGTTGGCCATGTTGGTACCCGGGATATAGCGGCGGATCAGCGCGGCGATCGGCGACAGGTCGTCCGCCATGGTGTCGATCTCGCCGAGCCTGAGTGGTGGCAGGCATAGCGTTGGCGACAGAAACACGTCGCAGGTCTGTGCGAACTCAGCGGCGGCGCGGGAAATCTGAAACGCATGGAGCTGCGCCTCAACATAGGCGGCAGCGGCCGCATTGTTGCCGTTGCGCGCGCTGGCGAGCGTCAATCGCTCGAAGTCGTCTTCGGTTACAGGGCGGCCAAGATTCTGCTCGGCGAGCCGTACGACCAAAGCTGTGTTCGCCGCAACGATGGTGCTGATCGTGCGGGCCGGGTCCTGCGGCAATTGTGGTGCGCGTTCATCTACGTGGTGGCCGAGAGTTTCGAGTAGCTGCGCCACGTCACGCACGGCCGCTGCGATCTCCGGATCGATAGCGTCGCCAAACGCCGATCGGCCGGTGAACGCGATGCGCAGCTTGCCGGGATCGCGGCCGGCTTCGTCGAGAAAGGGGCGCTCCGGCGGCGGCGCCTGATAGGGGCTTGAGACTTCCGGGCCGTGTATCGCATCGAGCATCGCCGCACTGTCGCGCACGCTGATGCTGATCACGTGCCCGGCCGAAAATCCGCCCCAGCCTTCGCCGCGCTCGGGGCCGAGCGGCGTGCGTGCGCGCGTCGGCTTCAGGCCGAACACGCCGCAGGCTGAGGCCGGAATGCGGATCGAACCGCCGCCGTCGGTGGCATGGGCGACGGGAAGGATGCGGGCCGCGACCGCCGCTCCTGCGCCGCCGGATGACCCGCCCGACGAGTGCGCCAGATTCCACGGATTGCGGGTCGCGCCGAACAGCCGCGTTTCCGTGGTCGGCATCAGGCCGAATTCCGGGGACGCGCTCTTGCCGAAGATAGTCACGCCGGCAGCCATGAAGCGCTTGCTGATGGTGTGATCGATCGGGGCTATGAAATCCTTGAACAGCGACGCGCCGGATGTGGTGCGGGTGCCGGCGACGTAGTTGAGATCTTTCATCAGGAACGGGACGCCGGTGAACGGCCCTTGCGGTAGACCTGTCTCGATCTGCTTCCTCGCGTAATCATAATGGCGGACGACGACGGCATTGATCTTCGGATCGATCGCCTCGGTTCGCGCAATCGCTTCGTCGAGGAGCTCGGTTGCGCTGACGTCGCCTTTCTTCACCAGTGCGGCGAGGCCGAGGCCGTCGTAGTTGCCGAACTCTTTCATGCAGCGTCTTTCATTCTTCATTTCTCCCGACAGACGGCGCGGAGATCATCATTCTCAGGCGCGCGCGTCAACGATGCGGGCTGTCGATTTGATGTTTGCGATAGTTACTTTGCCGCCTGCAACTGCACGATCTGTCCGGCGACCGCACGGACCTTGCGCGGCGCCGCCATATAGATCGCGAATGCTGAAAACAAACTCATGCCGACGCCGATCCAGAACGCCAGCGTGTAGCTGCCGAGCAGATCGTAGAGCAAGCCGGTCAGCCATGGACCGGCAGCGCCGCCAATCAACGCACCAAGCATGACGGTGCCGAAGATTGCGCCGAAGCTCTTGCCCTGAAAAATTTCAAGCACGACCGCGCCCATCACCGAGGTGAGTCCATAACCGAGGAAGCCTTGCGCCAGCACCATGACGTAAAGCAATAGCGGCGAGGGAGCGGCCTGCAGCGCGATCAGCGCCAGATAGCAAATCGCGAAACCGAAACACGCGGTGGCCCAGATCGCCTCGCGCCCGAAGCGATCCGACAAATGACCAAGCAGGATTTGTCCCGGGATGCCGGCGAAGCTGACGAGGCCAAGCGCGAAAGCGGCGAACTGCGCATCGAAACCGATCTCAAGCAGATATTTGGTCTGGTGAATCTGCACCGCGTACCAGACATACAATCCGGCGAAAAAGCCGGATGTCAGCCACCAGAACCGCGCGGTATGCATCGCGCGCGCCAGCGTCCAGTCGATCGCCGCCCACGCTGGATCGACGATGTTCGAAATCGGCGCAGCCGCCGCGGCCGCTGTGCTTTCGCCGTCCGGCAACAGACCGATATCTTCCGGCCTTTTGCGCAGCAGCAGGTTGATCGGCATCAGCACCACCAGAACGATGACACCGAACGTGAAGCTCGCCTGCCGCCAGCCGACCGCTTCGATCATGGATTGCATCCACGGCAGCAATGTGATCGAGCCGATGCCGACCCCGGCGAACGCGATGCCGACCGCGAGCCCGCGCCTGCGCACGAACCAGTTCGGCAGGAACAGCGATTGACCCGAGTAGCCGAGGCAGATGCTGCCGATACCCACCAGCACGCCGATGGTGAGATAGAGATGCCAGGGCTGCGTCGTTAGCGGCGACAGCAGAAGGCCCGCGCCCATCAACACGGTGCCAAACTCCATCACGACGCGCGGACCGTATTTGTCCATCACGCGCCCGATGACCGGACCCATGATCGCAGAGATGATAAAGCCAAACGAGAACGCGCCTGCAGTTAAGCTGCGCGGCCAGCCGAATTCGGTAATGATCGGCGGAAACAGCAGCGAGAACGAGGTGCGCGCGTTGACGCCGATCCCCATGGTGACGAACGTGACGGCAACGACGATCCAGCCGTAGAAAAAGGGAAGACGCATGCGGTTTCAGTCCCGGACGTTTTTCATTGGCCCTTTGCCTTGAGACGAACGGGCGCACGATCTTGGGATGCCCGGACTGCAATGTAAATGTGGGGATGGCGGCAAACGCGCCGCTAAACCATGACCTCGCGCGTCATGAGTCGGGTTTACGGCCGTTGCTATTTCAGCATGCCGCTATTTCAGCATGCCCATGGTGCGCGGCAGCCACAGCGTCAGCTCCGGCAGCAGCGTGATCGCCACCAGCGACATCAACAGTGGAATCAGCCACGGCACGATGGCCATCGTGGTGCGTTCGATCGACAGTTTGGCGATCCGTGACAGCACGAACAGCACCATGCCGAGCGGCGGATGCAGCAGACCGATCATCAGGTTCAGCGTCATCATGACGCCAAAGTGGACCGGATCGATGCCCACCTTGAGGATGATCGGCATCAGGATCGGAACCAGAATGCTGATCGATGCAATCGGTTCGAGAAAACATCCCACGACGAGCAGCAGGATGTTGATCAGAAACAGGATAGCGTAGCGGTTGTTTGTCAGTTGTAACAGCGCTTCGGCGGCCCGCTCGGTGACCTGCGTGGTGGTGAGAACCCAGCCGAACAGCGAGGCGGCGGCGACGATCAGCAGCACGCCGGCGGTGGTTTCCACCGTATCCATCGTCACCTTGTAGAACTGCTTCAGGCTCATGGACCGATACAGCAGCGTGCCAAGAATGAGCGCCCATGTGCACGCGGCGATCGCTGCTTCAGTCGGCGTGAACCAGCCGAAAGTCATGCCGCCGACAATGAGAGCGGGCGTCATGAGCGCCGGAAGCGCTGCGACGAAGGTGCGGCCGAGGACGCCCCAGTTGAACGCCTGATCCGGCCCCATGTTGTATTTGCGAGCGCAATAATAAGCGTACAGCATCATGAAAGCCGTCATCACGAGGCCGGGGATGAAACCGCCGAGAAAAAGCGCACCGATCGAGACGTTGCCCATCATTCCGTAGATCACGAACGGCAATGACGGCGGGATGATGGGGCCTAGCGTTGCGGACGCGGCCGTGACACCCACCGCGAATTCGGTGGTGTAGCCATGATCCTTCATCGCCTTGATTTCGATGGTGCCGATGCCGGCCGCGTCGGCGATCGCGGTACCGGACATGCCGGCAAAGATCACCGAACCGAAGATGTTCACATGCGCGAGGCCGCCGCGCATCCAGCCGCAGGTCGCCACCGCGAAATCATAGATACGGTTGGTGATACCGGCTGAATTCATCAGATTGCCGGCGAGAATAAAGAACGGCACGGCCAGCAGCGGAAAGCTGTCGATGCCGCCGGCCATGCGATGCAAGATGACGAAGTCCGGAATGCCAGCGATGAAGTGGGTGTAGATCAGCGACGATCCGGCCAGCGCGATAAAGACCGGAATGCCCGCAAGCAGCACGACCAGAAACAGAAAGACCATAATTGCCATGTGATCGTCCGCTCAATCTGCCTTGATCTGGTCGGTGAGTTCGTGCGGCCTGCGCCACCCTTGCTTGTAGTGTTGCCACACCACCCAGAGCTGCCGTCCGAACATCAGGAAGCATCCGAGGCCGACGCCGCCATAGACCGCGCTCATCGGCACCTCGAACACCGTCATGCGCTGGTAGTGCATGCGCTCGATGATCGAGACGGAGAAATACGCGAGCAGGCCCAGAAAGCCGAGTGTGACCATATCGGCCGCGGCCAGCAGCGACGTGCGGGCCGGGCCGGGCTTCATCAGGTTCGATACCAGCTCGACCGCGATATGGCTGTTCTTGCGGGTCACGACCGCGCCGCCGATGAAGGTCAGCCACATCAGGCCGTAGCGCGCGATCTCCTCGGTCCAGGCAAGGCTGTCGTTGAGAATGTAGCGCGTGAAGAATTGCAGGAAGACGATGAACGCCAGACTCCAGAACAGGACGAAAGCCAGCCAGTCTTCCGGATGATGCTCGATGATAATGTCTTCGTCCTGCGCGACGATCAGGCGCTCCGGTTGATCCGGATGTGCGGCGGGTGCCTTTTCTATCGCAGTTGTCATGACGCGCTCCGTGGCGGAGAAAGCGCGGCTGTGACGAGCGCAACCGCGTTGTTCAAGGGCGGTGGTGTTACTTCAGCGCCTGCAGCGCGTCATATTCGGCCTGGCTCCAGCCGGCGCCCGCGCTGGCATCGTTGTGCAGCTTGATCGCGGCCTCGCGGAACGCTGCGCGATCGACCGTCACCACTGTCTTGCCGAGCTTGCGCAATTCATCCGCGGTTTTCTGTTCCGAGGTGCGGATCTGATCTGTCGCTTTTGCTGCGGCCTGCGTCAGAACCTCCTCAAACACCTTCTTGTCGGCGTCCGACAACTTCGACCAGACGTGCCCGCCGGCGATGGCCAGCAGCGATTCGGAGATATGGCCGGTCAGCATGATGTGGGTCTGCACCTCGTAGAACTTCTTGGCCATGATCGTCGGCAACGGATTTTCCTGCCCGTCAACCGTGCCCTGTTGAAGCGCGAGATAGACCTCGGCGAACGCAATCGGGGTGGCGTTGGCGCCGACCGACTTCGCCATCATCAGGTAGAGCGGCGCTGGCGGTACGCGCAGCTTCATGCCCTTCATGTCTTCGGGCTTCTTGATCTCCTTGTTGGCGGTGACCATGCGTTCGCCGTAGTAGGTCAGCGACACGATCTTGTGCCGGGTCTTGTCCTCGTAACCCTTGGCGATATCGCGGAACAGCTTGCTGTCGCGATAGGCTTTCCAGTGATCGAAGTCGCGCATCATGAACGGCGCGCCGGAGATCGCGAGCGGCTTGTGGATCGAACCGGCGAATGAGGTGCCGGTATAGATCATGTCCACGGTGCCGAGCCCGAGGCCTTCGTTGATCTGGTTTTCGTTACCGAGTTGGGAGGCCGGGAACACGCCGATCTCGTAGCGGCCGCTGGTGCGCTTCTTTATTTCCTCGGCGGCCCACAGCGCTTCGGTGTGATAAGGCTCGGCAACCTCATAGACATGCGCCCATTTCAGTTTGGTTTGGGCTGAGACAGGCGTGGCGAAAGCGGCAAGTGCTGCAATTGTTGCGATCGCCAGCGGCAGCCGGCGCAATTCGTATGTCATGACGTCCTCCGTTGATTTGCTTGGTGTGGCCGCGTGAACCGGGCTTCTTGCGAGCAAGCTTCGAAACGTCTTGCTCCCGCCTTGGGGCGGTGTTAGCAAAATTTGTACGATGACCGGACAACGAGCGTCAATACGATACCTCTCACGCAAGCCAAAAGACGCAGCCACCGCGCCGCGGGGTTTGCTGCGTCCGCTCAGTCCGGCGCGACGCCGTACCGAGGAGGTTGTCGAGCGAATTGCCGATCAGATCGGTTCCGGAAAGCTCGGGGCGGGCGCGAAGCTGCCGACCGAGCAGGAGATGATGGCCGCGATGGGCGTCAGCCGCACGGTTGTGCGCGAGGCGATCTCCGCGCTCAGGGCCCGCGGGCTGGTGATGACGCGGCAAGGTGCGGGCGCTTTCGTCACCGCCGATCCCGCCCAGCAGCCCTACGTGATCCATCCGGACGGGCTTGGCTCCATCGGTAGTGTGATCGAGATTCTCGAACTGCGCACCGCCGTCGAGATGGAAGCGGCGGCGATTGCTTGCGAACGAGCTTCCGCGGCCGAGCTGAAAGCGATCCGCCGTGCAGCGGCGGTGTTCAGCAAGGCCGTCAAGCGCGACGATCGTGCAGTGCAGGAAGATTTCGACTTTCATCGTGCCATCGCTCTGGCGACGCACAACCGGCGCTTCGTTGGATTTCTGGAATATCTCGGCGGTCTGATCATTCCGCGGCAGAGCATCCGCCTGATCGACGACCGCTCTTATCTTCGCAAGGTTGCGAGTGAGCACGAGATCATCCTTGGCTCGATCGAGGCGCGTGCACCCGAGAAAGCGCGTGAGGCGATGCGCAAGCATCTGCTCAACGGCCGCGAGCGCTACCGGCGGCTGGGTGTTGCTGGCGACGACATTGGCGATGGCATGAAAGGCAGAACCGGTCGCAAGACCAGCAGCAAGATCAATCTCAAGCCGAACGGCAAGGTGCGGTGAACGGCGTGACGGCTCCGATTGGGCAAACACCGGCGATGCGGCGCGTTCTCCTGACCGGAGCCAGCGGCGACATCGGTACGCGATTGCGCAAGCTGCTCAAGCCGCTCTATCCAGAACTGATCCTGAGCGACATCCGCAAACCGGACGACCTCGTGCGCGGCGAGACTTTCATTCAGGCCGATCTCGCCGATGCCGCTGCTGTGCACGCGATGATGAAAAACATCGATGGCATCGTGCATCTCGGCGGATATTCGGGGGAAGGGTCGTGGGACGCGATCCTCAATGCCAACATCATCGGCGCCTACAACGTGTTCGAAGCGGCGCGGCTCGCGCGGGTTCAGCGCATCGTGTTTGCGTCGTCCAATCACGCTGTCGGCTTTTATCCGCGCTCAACGACGATCGGCGTCGATGCGCATGTTCTGCCCGACTCGCGTTACGGCGTCAGCAAGGTGTTTGGCGAGGCGCTGGCGGCGCTCTATGCCTACAAGCATGGCCTCGGCGCGCTGTGCATCCGCATCGGCAATCTCAATGACCATCCGATCGACGAACGGCGGCTGGCGATCTGGCTCAATCCCGACGATCTGGTGTCGCTGATACGGATCGGACTGGAACGGCAGGGTCTGGTCTATGAGATCGTCTACGGCATGTCGGACAACGCGCGTGCGTGGTGGGACAACGCACGTGCGTATGAGCTGGGTTACCAGCCAAAGGGCCGCGCCGGGGACCATGTCGAACGTGCGATGGCGGCGCAACGTGGCATTGCGCCAAATCCAGTCGCTGACGCATTTCAGGGCGGCGCGTTCTGTTCGGATCAGTTCTCGTTCGATCTCGCGAAGATCAAAAGCAACTGATCGGCGTCAGGTCTCCATCTTGAACGTCATACCGGCATTCGCAGTGAGCCGCCCGATCAACTTCTCTCCCATCGCTGCGCCTGGCGTCCAGATGCCGCCGGGCACGTCGCGCGCATCGCGCACGAGACAGATCGCAGTCTCTGCAATCATCTTGGAGGTCGAGCCGTAGCCGGGATCCCTGTCGCCGCTGACAGCCGCACGCAATTGTCGCCCGTCTGCGGCGGTCGCAACGAACAGCACGTCATAGAAGCCCGTCTCGCGCTCTTCCTTTGATGGGCCTTCGCCGGGCTTCTTGCCAGCCATTGCGGCATCGGGACCGGCCATCGCCTTGGCAATGGCCTGCGCTGTCGCTTCTCCCTTTTCGCCGGGACCTGCCAGCAGCATCTCGTCATAGATGAAGTCGCGGCCATAGGCGTGACCCAGCAGCGCATTGCTGCGATGGACGTTGCGCGTATTGATTGCTGCCATCACGAACGGCGCGCTCCACATCTGCAAGTCTTCGTCGAATTGCGGCTTGTTGCCGGATGGTTGCTTCGGACCATCGAAGCCCGGTGTCAGCGAGAACGGATTCTTCAGCAGCGCGACGATGCCGGGATCTTTCGCCGCGGCCACAAGCGTTGCCTTGAGACTGGCCGCCGTGCCGCCCGAGAACGTACCGCGCATTTTGCGCACCCGTCCCTTCACGCGCGGTGCTGCCGAACCCCACGCCGCTTTTGCGTTCTGCTGCAGGAAGTACACGCCGAGTTCGAAGGGAATCGAGTCGAAGCCGCAGGAAAACACGATCCGTGCGCCGCTCTTTTTCGCGGTTGCCTCGTGTGCGTCGATCATCTTGCGCATCCATGCCGGCTCGCCGCAGAGATCGAGATAATCGGTGCCGGTCGCGGCGCAGGCCGCCACCAGCTCTTCGCCATAAAGCTGATAGGGACCGACGGTGGTCAGCACCGCCTGCGTTCGCTTCACGAGGGCGTTGAGCGATGCCGCATCGCTCGCGTCGGCAACGATCAACGGCGTTTCACGCGGCGCGGCGATCTCGTCGCGCACCTGCGCGAGCTTGTCGAGGCTGCGGCCGGCCATCGCCCACTTGATGTCCTTGCCGGCGCCGTAGCGCTGGGCGAGATATTCGGCGACGAGGCGGCCGGTGAAACCGCTGGCGCCGTAAACGATGATGTCGAATTCCGCTGACGGTTTCATTTTCAGTATCCTCCCGGCGCTGGCCGCATTGTGATGGGCCAGCTTCTCTCCCGTATGCCAAAAGCCGCCGGGTTGGTATAGCGTTCTCACAACGAAACCGAATATCCTGCAAATCGAGCGAGCGTTAGCGTTGATGCTGAAAGTGTCGCGGTTGAGCAAGAGTTACAGCCTTCCGCAGGGAATGCTGTCAGTTTTGCGCGATGTGGATTTACAGGTCGCCGCCGGAGAGGCCGTGGCGCTGACCGGCGAGTCCGGCAGCGGCAAGAGCACGTTGTTGCATTTGATTGCTGGCTTGGATGAGCCGGACAACGGTGAGATCACGCTCGACGGCAAGAAAATGTCCGGTGCATCGGAAAACGACCGCGCGCTGATACGGCGCGAAAAACTCGGCCTGGTGTTTCAGCAGTTCAATCTCATTCCGAGTCTCAAGGTTGGCGACAACTTGTCGTTTCAGGCACGAATTGCCGGCAAGGTTGATGATGCATGGCTGAATGAGCTTGCCGCGCGGCTCGGGCTGACAGAGATGCTCGATCGCTACCCCGAGCAATTGT